>CAMVAI010000039.1 GCA_947165435.1 uncultured Prevotella sp. | reverse complement strand
TTCGTGGAGCAATGAGTAATTTTCGTGGAGCAATGAGTAATTTTCGTGGAGAGGCTACTAATTTTTGTGGAGAGGCTACTGGTGACAACAAAAAAGCTACCTATCCGTAGCTTTCGGGCTGACGGATAGGTAGGCTTTGTGGGTATAGATGCGGAGGGCTTAGTTGGCCAGCGGGTCGAAGGTGCCCATGCCGCCGTTGTTGTAGTCGCCCCAGCCGATGGTCTGCGGCAACATCTTGTTGGCTGACTGCGCACCGCTGCTCAGACCCAGGAAGTAATAGTACGGGCGGTAGTTGATGCTCTTCAACTCGCGGCTGGTGTAATAGCCGTCGGCCCATGTGACGCGGGGCACGAGGTTCTCGGTGTACCAGTCCTTCAGTGTGTTCATCTGCGTGGCAATGTCCTCCTCGCGGAGGTCAATGCCTGCCGGACGCGCCACACCGGCCATCGGGTCGCTGTTCCACTCCTTGCCGCCCACGCCGTACTTGTCGGCTACGCGGAACGACATGTTGGTGCGTATCTGGCCGTTCAGCGGCTTCACGCCCAGCCATGCGCAGGTGTTGCTGCCAAACATGCCGCTGACGTTCCATGTGGCGGGGGCACCGGGGATGGTCGAGAACTTGTCGCCACCGTCGAAGAGCAGCCAGCGGCGCACGTCGTCGAAGCGCTTGCCTTCGTAGGCGAACTCAATCATGCGCTCGTAGAGGATGGCGCTCATGCAGGCCTGCTGGTTGCCCGTCAGGTTGGTCCATGCCGGCACGCCGGCGCGGTCGCGCACCTGCTGCAGGTAGTATTCAGCCTCGCCCTCGACGTTGCCGGCCACGTGTCCGGCACCGCAAGCCACCTCGGCCATGTTCAGCAGCACCTCGGCATAGCGCAGCTCGATGAGCGGAGCAGCCGAGAAGAAGGGTGCTGCACCCTTCGAGTAGGTGGCCATGTACTGGTAGAGCGGCTTGGTGTTCATGTCCAGGTCGTCGCTCTTCTTGCGCACGTAGATGCCGCTTCTGCTCGACAGCAGGTTGTCGGCACCGTAGCTGTTGCCGCTCTCGGGGTTGCTCTGGTCGTCGAGGCTGGTGAACCAGACATAGTTCCACAGCGTGTAGTTGCTGCCGTCGGCGGGGTTGTGCTCGTCCTTCAGGCTGGCGTCGCCGCTGTAGGCCCAGCGGAAGCCGGGCATGGCGAAGGTGTGGTAGAAGCGCGGGTCGCGGTCCATGAAGGGATACTCGGCCGGGGCGCTCATGGTGCTGCGCTCCAGCAGCGTGTAGTTGTCGGCCTCTACGTTGGCGGGCAGCTTGCCGTCGCTCATGGGGAAGAGGTTCATCAGCATGGCCGAGGCGTTCTTGCCGCTGCCGCCAGTGTTCGACGGGCGGATGGAGCGCTCCCAGTTGTTGTTCTTCTGCGTGTCAAGACCGTCGTCGCTGACTATCTGGTTGTAGAGCGTGACGAAGACGGCCTCCTTGTTGAAGCTCGACTGCAGGAACTGGTTGCAGAAGTCGCTGCCGTTCAGGTTGCTGCCCGAGGTGTAGAGCCCGTAGCCGCAGTCCTGGATGGTCTGTAGGTCGGCCTTCATGGTGTTGTAGGCGGCGGTGTAGCGGCTCTGGTCGCCGCTGCGGTTGAACAGCGGGCTGCACCAGAGGGTGAGCAGACGGCCTTTCAGGGCCAGGGCCGTGCCCGAGCTGACGCGGCCGTAGAGCGGGTTGGCATAGCTGTCGTTGCCGGCCATCTTCTTGCCGCCCAGGAGCGCGGCAGCCTGGTTGAGGTCGTTCTCAATGAACTCCTTGGTGGCTGCCGACGTGGAGCGCGGCGTGAACGACGCCTCGCCCTCGACGGGTTCGAGCATGGACGTGACGAGGGGCACGCCGCCGTACCACTTGAACAGGTTGAAGTAGCACCAGGCGCGCAGGAAGTAGCACTGGCCCAGGAGGAAGTCCTTGTCGGTCTGCGGCAGGGTGCCGCCCTTGATGCCCTCGATACAGTCGTTGATGTTGCGGATGCGGCCATAGACGGCCTCCTGGATGTTGTTCTGCTGGCCCATGAAGAAGTCGGGCACGGAGTTGGTCTGTCCCAGCGAGTTGAGCTCTATCTCGGGATCGACGAAGGCGCTCAGTCCGGCATACTCCTCGGTGGCCTTGCTGCAGAGGTCGGCGTTACCCATCGACGGGTTGCGCCACGAGACGTCGCCCACGGTGGGCAGACACCAGCTGTACAGGTCCTGTACGCGGCCGTCGGCACCGGTGTAGTAGTTGTAGATGTCCGACTGGGCATTGTCGTAGTTCTTTTTTTCCTCTAAGAATTTATCGCTACAGGCGTTGAGAGCCAGCACTGCTGTCAGACCGAAGCTAAGATATTTGATAGTCTTTTTCATAATCTTTAGTCTTTAATGTTAGAACGACAAGTTGACACCGATAGTCCATTTGCGCAGGTTGGGGTAGGTACCGAACGAGCCTGCCATGGGGTTCATGAACTTGTCGGGGTAGGGGTTGTAGAAGTTGATGAGGTTGACTCCGGTCACATTGACGCGGGCACTCTTGATGCCGACCGACTTGAACCACTTCGAGGGCAGGGCGTAGGCAATGGTGAGACGGCCCAGGCGGACGGTGGCGGCACTGACGCGCCAGAAGCTGGACGCCACGCTGTTGACGCTGGCATACATCAGGTTGGGGTAGGTGGCGTTGCGGTTCTGCAGCTGCAGCAGGTTGCCCTGTCCGTCGTAGATGTTGTCATAGACGAACATGTCGTCGGGATTCCAGAACGAGGGCATGTTGTAGAACTCCAGGCTGCCCTGCGGCGAGAGGGCCTGCGAGGGTATGGTGTTGTAGCCACCCCAGGCGGCATTGAGCTGTGCGGTGAGCGAGATGCCCTTCCACTCGGCACCCAGGTTCATGGTGAAGCCGTAGGGGTTGGAGCGGTTCGACAGGGCCACCTGGTCGTCGTCCTTATCGACCTTGTGGTCGGGGGCGCCCAGTCCGTTGCTGCCGCGCACGTCCTTATAGATGAGCATGCCCGGGCGCACCTGGTCTTTCGACAGACCCATGTAGGTGCCATAGACCGTCTGGCCTTGCTCGTTGGTGTACTTCAGGTACTTGTCGAAGTATTCCTCGATGTCCTGGAACGAGCGGAACATGCCGAGGCACTGCATGCCCCAGGTGCCGATGTCGGTACGGCCGTTGCGCACAATCTGGCGATAGACGTACTCGTCCTCGAAGTCCATGTTGAGCACCTTGTTGTCGTGGTAGCCGGTGTTCAGGCCTACGCGGTACTTGAAGTCCTTGCCAATCTTGTCGCGCCACGTGATGCCGAGCTCCCAGCCCCAGTTGTTGATTTCGCCGAGGTTCATGGCTGCCGACTGGGTGCCGACGGTAGAGGGCACGTTCTGGATGATGTTCAGCAGCATTTCGCGGTTGCGCTCAGAGTAGTAGTCGAAGTTGATGGCCAGGCGGCGGTTCAGCACCTGCAGGTCGAAACCGATGTTGGTCTTGTACGACTTGTCCCAGTGTACGTCTGGGTTGACGGCAGAGTTGTTCTTGTTGATGGTGATGCGGCGGCCGGAGGCGTTCTGCGTGCCCTCGCCGAAGACCACGCCACGGTTGGCATCGAGGGCATAGACCTTCATCCACTGCCAGGCGGCGGTGTTGTCGCGGCCCGTCATACCCCAGCTGGCACGCAGCTTCAGGAAGTCAACCCACTTGAGCCATTTCACGTTCTGGAACCACGGCTCCTCGCTGACCACCCAACCGGCCGAGATGGCGGGGAAGGTGCCCCAGTAGTTCTCGGGTGCGAACTTCGTCGAGGCGTCGGCACGCAGCAGGAACTCGAACAGGTAGCGGTCGGCATAGGCGTAGTTGACGCGGCCGATGTACGACAGCGTACCGCTCTCGGAGCGGGTGAACGTGGTGCTCTGCACACCGGTGGCCGAGTTGGACTGGCCGCTGGTGAACTCGTAGGGCTGGGTGACCTGGCCTACCAGGTATTCGCTCTCGGCCTCCGACTTCTCGATGGAGAAGAGGGCGCTGACGTGGTGCTTGCCGAAGTCGCGGCCGTAGGAGGCGGTGAAGTTGATCTGGTAGTTGTCGGTGCGTATCATCGAGCGGCTCAGGTAGTCGCCGTTGTTCAGCGTGAGCTTGGTGAAGTGCGTCGGGTCGTAGTAGGCGGCTATCTCGGCGTCGGTCATGCCGGGCAGGGGCGTGTACAGGTGGCTGCCCGAGCCGAAGCGGGGCTCCATCTTATAGAGGCTGAACGACGAGCCGTACTCGTTGGTCTTGTCGGTGTTGATGCTCTTCGAGTAGGTGAACTTCAGCTTCAGGCCCTTCAGGATCTTGCTCCAGCCGAAGTCGTAGCTGACGCTGGCGTTGATGTTGGTGTTCGACGACATGTTCTGGCTGTAGTCGCCGTTGTTCTGCAGCACGCTGAACGAGTAGTTCTGGTTCTGGTTCTGCATGGTGTTGCTCGGGCCGTACGACGCGATGGGGTAGCCGGCCACGTATTCCGGCATGTAGTACGGGCGGGTGAGCATGAGGTTGTAGTCTTTCTCGGCATTGGTGCCGCCGACCTTCAGCAGGGGCTTGTTCTTCTTGCCGTAGTCGCCGCTGACACTCAGGCTGGCCGACAGGTAGTCGTTGATTTTCACATCGACACCGGCGCGGTAGTTCCAGCGGTTGTAGTCGAGCTTGCCGAGGTTACCGTCCTGGTCGAAGTAGCTGACGCTGCCGAAGTAGTTGACACGCTCGGTGGCGCCGCTGATGTTGAACGAGTGCTTCATCATGAAGGCCGTCTTCCAGTTGTCATCGAGCAGGTTGTAGTTCAGCGACTTCATGGCCTCCAGCTCGTCCAGCTGGAAGAGGTCCGACTTGTTGTTCAGCGTCGTGCTGGTGGGGTCGCCGGCCTTCACGGCATTGTACAGGCGGCCGTAGTCGTAGGCGCTGAGCATCTTCGGGCGCGACACTTCGTTGGTGAAACCGAAGGTGCCGCTGTAGCTGATGCTCGGGGCACCGAGCTTGCCGCGCTTGGTGGTGACGAGGATGACACCGTTGGCGGCACGGGCACCATAGACGGCGGCCGAGGCGTCTTTCAGCACGGAGATGCTCTCCACCTCAGAGGGGTCGAGGTTGTTGAAGGCCTCGGCACCGAGGTTCTGCGACACGTTGCCTACCTTCACGTCGTTCGGGTAGATGTAGCCGTCGATGACGAACAGCGGCTGCTGGGCGGTAGAGCCAATCTCGCCGAACGAGTTGGTGTCGCGGATGGTCATCGTGGCGTTCTCGCCGGGACGGCCGTCGCCGCCGCTGACCGACAGACCGTTCACCAGTCCGCTCAGCGTGGAGGCCAGACCGCCGGCGGCAAGGTCTTGCACGTCGTTCATATCGACGGTGGCCACCGAACCGGTCAGGTGGGCTTTCTTCTGCGAGCCGTAACCTACCACCACCACTTCTTCAAGGCTCTGGCGGTCTTCCTGCAGCGACACGGTGCCGCCGGGGGCTACGGTCATGGTCATGTAGCCGATGTATGAGATGGTAATCTTCTTGCCCTTGGGAACGGTCAGCTTGTAGTTGCCGTCGAAGTCGGTCACCGTGGCAATCTTCGTGCCATCTACGGTAACGGTAGCACCTATCACGGGTTCGCCCAACTCGTCGAGCACGGTACCCGTCACGGTCTGGTCTTGAGCGTACGCTGACATCGAGCAGAGCGACATCAGCACACCCAGGCATAAACTGAATATAAGTTTTTTATTCATATCGTTGTCTTTTATGGTTTGCTAAGCGTTAATTAGTCTCGTACCAGCGCGGGTCGCCGGTCTGCTTGGACACCTGCTCGCTGCCCGACGGGGTGAAGTTGCCGCCGGCGGCATCAGCGAAGGCGGGGTCGCTCTTCAGGATGGTGCCGTTGTCGTAGGCACTCTCGGCCTCGGAGACGTCTGCGCCCTCGAACCAGTAGGTGTTGTTGTTGAACAGGCAGTCGCCGATACGGCCGCTGCCAGGCGTCACACCTGCCAGGATGCGGCGGGCCACCTGCTTGTTGCCACAGTCAACAAAGATGTTGCCGGTGATGAAATAGGTGGACGTTTTCTGGCCGGTGAAGCCGCTGCAGTTGAACCACTGGCCGGCTTTGGCCACGTTGTAGAACGTGTTGTTGGTGTGGGTGATGCTGTTGCTGGTGTAGCCGGCACGGGTGGCGCGGCCGCCGTTGTTATACTGGATGAAGTATTTGGCATCGCTGTCGCCGGTGTTCCAGAAGGTGGAGTTGCGCACGGTGATGTCGTTGACAAAGCCGGTCTTGCAGTAGATGATGGCATTGCCCGAGATGTTGGTCGTGCTGGAAGAGGTCAGGTGGACATTGCAGTTGTCGATGACCAGGTCTTTGAAGCAGTATTTCTTGTCGCCGTCATAGACCAGGTTGCCGTTGACACCGTTGATGACGCAGTTCTGGATGGCCACGGGGTCTTCGATGTTGTAGTAGTCGCCGGTGCCGGTCTTGCCCTTGATGCTCTCGTCGGGCTCGCTGCTGCCGGTTATCAGGGCCTTGCCCGTGGCACTCATGTCTATCTGCATGGCGCGCACACGGAAGCCGGCAGTCACCGAGAAGTAGGCGCCGTCGGCCACGGTGAGCTTGGCGCGGTTGGTCTTGCTGAGGCCGCGCAGCAGCACCTTGTTGGAGGCGAACTCGATGGTCTTTGATAGCGTGTAGGTGCCGCCGGCCACCAGGTCGTAGCAGATTTCCTCGCCGGCCATGTCGGTGGGGAAGCCGTTGGTCTCGAAATAAGCGGACAGGTCGGTGCCGTCGGGTATCTCGGCATAAGAGGCGATGAAGGTGGAGAACTCCTTGACCGTGGTGTTGTCGGCATCGCTGTTGCCATACTCCTTGTTGCCCAGGGCACGGAGGGTCAGCTTATACTTGGTGTCCTCTTCGCGAGGAAGGAGCTTGGAGCAGCCGTCAACAATGCCTTCGTAGATGGTCTTCAGGGCACTGGGGTCGGTCACGTCCTCTAACTTCATCTCGAAGCCGCCGGCTCCCTTGACGATGGGCCATTGGATGGTTTGCTTGTCGCCAGTGGCATTCGAAGTAATGGTGATAACATCGGCAGCGGGCGTCACCATCTTGGCATTCCTGGTGTCTAACTCGAACCGCTCATCGTCGTCATAACCATCTTCTGCGCATGAAGCAAAGCCGAGCACCGTCGCTCCCATGAGGGCGAGGCCGAACAGCTTGCTGCATGTAATGAAATGATTTTTCTTCATAAGCTAATAGTTTTTATTAATGTTTGTTCTGTCTTCTTAGATAGTGGCTACTGCTTGGGCGTTGCCGTGGGCTGGCAGAAGATTTCCTTCAGGTAGGCGACGTTGCGGCCGAAGTTGCCGCGCACGTTGCGGACGTCCTTGGCATCGCGGCTGCGCTCTACGACCAGCCAGCCGCTCCAGCCGATACGGTCGAGGGCGGACTTCACGCGGCGCAGGTCGATGCGGGGGTCGCGGTCGAGCGTCACGCTGTCGGTCAGCGAGGCGTGTATCTGCCCGATGCGCTCCGCCCCGAGGACTTGCAGCTCGGCGGCGGGGTCGAGGCCTTGGTCAACGGCGTCTTGCAGGTTGTAGTATATCTTGATGCCACGGCTGTCAACCTCTTGCAGCAGACGGATGTTGGCCTGCGCGTTTAACGACGTGCGGATGGCTATCACGACACCGGCCTGGGCAGCCTGCTCGCCGACGTCATGCAGGCGGCGCACCATCTCGTCGTGCTCGCCACCGGGCTGTTGCCAGTCGCGCCCGCTCCCGCCTAAGGGGAGGAAGGCCACCGTGGCACCCATGACGCGCATGGAGGCGATGCAGTCTTGAATGAGGTCGCGGTAGTTGTCGCGCTTGAGGAAACTCTGGGCGAAGAAGCCGGACATGGCCATCGAGGGCACCAGCACACCGAGCGAGTCGGCGGTATGGCGGAAGAGGCGGCGGAAGTGGTCGTCGCGCAGCTTGTTGTCGAAGAGGACACGCTGTCCCAGCGGCCCCATGTCCATCTCTACGCCGTCGGCACCGATGTCGCGGGTGAGCTGGAACTCGCCTAACTTCTGGCGCTTCAGCATCATCCAGTCGCAGGCTGCCACACGGTAGCGCGGCTGGGCTGTCAGCCCGACCGGCAGGAGTAGCAGTGCCGTCAAAAGCCCTATGAGTCGGCGTTTGTAGCAGTATGATTTGTCCATTTAGTAGTTGTCAACTATATAGTTTTACGTTTATTAAGACGTTTTAGCATGCTAAATGTAACTGAAAAATCGTAGGTTTGTTAATATTTTCTTCAAAAGAGCTATTTTTGTATGCCGAAGTCGGCCTGCTGAGCCTCTACCTCTTGCAGTAGCTTGGCTTTCTCGGCATCGGTGAGGGTGGGGGCCGACGGGGTGGTGCGTGCCGGTGACTTGCCCCGCTCGGCCGTGGAGGCGGTCACGTGGCTGTCGGTGGCATCGCAGAAAGCGTCGGTGGCGGGGATGCTCTGCAGTTCGAGGTCGGCGGGCGTGGGGGCGTGGGTGCCGGGGAACTGTACCTCGGCGTGTACCTTGATGCGGCCGGCCTTACGGGTGGAGCGGATGAGTATGGGAGCGGAGCCCCATTCCACGGCACGGGGATTGGCATTGATGGCGGCATCGCCGATAATCTCGCCTTCGCCCTCGACGGTGAAGCGGATGTTCTCTTTAGCCAAGCGGCGCACATGGCCCAGGTCGTCGGTGACTTCGCAGACCACAACGATGAAGTCGCTGCCGTCGGCAACGAGGGGCTTGCCCATGGTGTCGGCATAGAGGCGCAGCTTGGTGCTGCGACGCGACGGCATCTTTTCTTCTTGACAGACCACCTTGCCGCCCACGAAACCTTCGGCGACCATCTTCACCGTCTGCCACGACTTCTGCGTGTAGCTGTGCTGACGGGCCTCGAAGAAGTCCCAGGCGTCGCGGAAGACGTAGGGACGGATGGGGGCGGCGGCTGCCGAGGGGCTTTCTGTCTTGGGGGTGGTGCCTGCCGAGGGACTTTCCATCCATCGCTGGGCGGGCAGCGTCCAGCAGTGCTCACCATCATACATCGTCAGACGGACGGAGTCGCAGTTGGAGAATACAGTGACATCGCGTTCGGAGAACTGCGTCATCTCGTGGGCGATAGATACCATGGGGTGCTCCGTAGCATCCGTCAGGGCAGCCTTGAACATGGGAAGGGCCGTCTTAGGCTGGCGGAAGGCATCGTAGATTCCGCCCCAATAGGGGTCGGGGTGATAGCCGCGCTGATGGTCGAAGGGGTGCCACTGACAGCCACCGATGAACTGGCCGGTGGTATGGTATAACTCGCCGGTGCTCTTGGCCAGCGACAGGGCTTGCGTGAGCATGGGGCGCTCGCCCCAGGAGCGCGAGGCACGGTTCAGGTTGTTGTGGGCGTACCAGTCATCTACCAGCTCGCCGAACTCGCGGGTGAGGATGCACTGCTTGGGACGATAGCCGTTGGACATCTGGAGGGTTCCGGCTGCTATCTTATAGTCATCGCCCGGCCAGCCGTAGAGCACATCGTAGTTCTCTGCGACACCGGCAGAGTGCATGTCGGCAGCAGCCACGGGGCGGTAGGGGTAGGGATATTCGTCTTTCGTTATCTGCAGGGCTTCCAGCGCGAAGCTCTCCGGATAGCGGGTCTCGTTGAGAATGGGTTCCCACATCAGCACGCAGGGGTGGTTGCGGTCGCGGCGGATGATGGCACGGGTGTTTTCATGCACCTTTTTGTCCCATCCGGGTTCCTTGTTCCAATACTGCCAGCCGGGGGTGGCCACGATGATGAAGAGGCCCAGCTCGTCGCAGGCATCCATGAACGCGGGGTCTTGGGGGTAGTGGGCGGTGCGGATAATGGTGAAGCCGGCATCGCGTAGCCGTTTGGCATCGCGCCACTGCTGCGAGTTGGGCAATGCGTTGCCGACGTAGGCGAAGTCCTGGTGGCGGTTGGCACCGACCAGCTGGTGGTAGCGTTTGCCGTTGAGGAAGAAGCCGGCACCCGACGGTGAAGCGTCGGGAACGGGGGCTGTGGCAGGGCGGAACTCGAAGCTGCGGATGCCGATGCGGGTGATGCCGCCGTCGAGCGACTGCCTGCCTTCCTTGATGCGGGTGGATAATGTATATAAATAAGGTGACTCCGGGCTCCACAGTTGCGGGTTCTTGACCAACAGGCGCTGAGTGACGGCTCTGGCCTCGCCAGGCTTCAGGGTGAGCTTGGTGGCGGTGGCCTTCATATTGCTTGCGGAACCCGGAAGAGACAAACTGTTCTCAACGGTCACGGTGTGGGTCTTCGAGTCGTTGTTGCGCACGTCGGTATTGACATATACCTCTGCACTTTTCTCGCTGATGTTGGCATAATGTACGAAGAGACCGCCACCGGCCACTTTCGCTTCTTCAACGGCATCGGTAATGGCCACCTTGTTCTTGGCAATGAGCCACACGTCGCGGTAGATGCCTCCGTGGTAGGCGAAGTCGAGCGTCATCTGCTTCTTGCCC
This sequence comes from uncultured Prevotella sp., assembly GCA_947165435.1. Taxonomy (GTDB): domain Bacteria; phylum Bacteroidota; class Bacteroidia; order Bacteroidales; family Bacteroidaceae; genus Prevotella. The sequence goes on along the minus strand of CAMVAI010000039.1, from coordinate 20,588 downwards.
GGGGGGTAGGTCTTGTCGTCGCTGTTATCGGCCTTGACGGCGATGACCAAATCATCGCCCGCAGTGTAGCCAAGGGTGGTAAGGTTGAGGGTGATGGGCAGATAGCCGCCCTCGTGCCGCACGGCCTCCTTGCCGTTGACATAGATGGTCTGCTTGCCCATGATGGCCTCGAAGTGCAGGGTGACGTCACGCCCCTTGCACTCCTTTGGCAAGCGGAAGTGCTTGCGATACCAGGCGATGCCTTGATAGTTGCGGCAGCCGCTGGCCTCGGCAGGCATCAGCTGGACGGTATGCGGGGTGCTGACCATTTCCCATAAGCGGTCGTCGAAGTCCTTGGCTTCGGCATGGGCAGCATCGCCTAAGTGGAAGCGCCAGCCGCTATTGAAATTCCAGACCAGACGGCCGCTGCCTTCCAAGGGGAAGAAGCCGGCGACGGAGGTGGGGAGGACGGTGCTCTTTGGCTGAGGCAATGCTTCAGCATACGAGACAAACACGGAAAGGGTGAAGAGGAAGAGTATGAAAGCGGTCTTCTTGGTCATTGCAGGGGGGAAATTTACGTTGCTGTGGTTATTCGTTGCTGTGGTTATTCGTTGCTGTGGTTATTACGTTGCTGTGGTTATTGTGGATTGTTGTAGTCACCTTTTGCTTGCGTTGCGGCAGGACTGATGTCCCAGCTGTCGGTGCGGAACGACGAGACGGGCAGTCCGTCGTGCATGAGGTCGCCCTCTGCCCAGTCGCGGAAGGCATAGCGCACGGCAACGGGTTTCTTGACGGCATCGCTTTTCACATAGACACGGTTACGGCTTACCCATACCTTGGTGGCAGGGTGGAACACCTTGTCGCTGCCCGCCACCTCAAAGAGCGGCGATGTGGTGCCGTGCTCGAAATAGACCCATTCCTTGCTGCGGTCGAAGCTGATGACGCAGGTGTCGTTCTGGATACTCATCTCCTTATAGACGGCAAAGTCAGGCAGCCCCTTCACACCGTAGCTGTTGCTCAGGGCGAGGATGGCCAAGCGCTCGCCGGCCTGTCGCTTCTTGCGCGGATGAATGCCGTACTCCAGTCCGGCATCCATCAGCACCGCCATGCGGGCGTTGGGGATCATCGTCTCGGCTTTCAGCTGCTGTTCGCGCAACAGCTGGCTGTCTTTCCATCCGATGAGGCTATAGTCGTAGGGGGCTATCTGACAATAGTAGAACGGGAAGTCGCCTTGCCGCCAGTCGTCGCGCCATCCCTGTACCATGCGGGCCATCAGCGGAGCGTAGTAGTCGTAGCGGGGAATGTTGTCCTCGCCCTGATACCAGATGGCTCCTTTCATGGTGTACCCGATGAGCGGTTTCAGCTGTCCGTTGTAGAGGGCTGTCGGACAGCGCTGCTTCAACTTATCGACATCCTGTTGGGTGACGTGTTGGTTTACCTTGGGGAAAGCCTTCAGCCATTCGGCCTGCATCCAAGCCTCGCAGGCTGAGCCGCCCCACGACGTACAGATAAGTCCCACGGGAACATTCAGCGTGGAGCGCAGGGCGCGCCCGAAATAATAGGCTGTGGCCGAAAAGTCGCGCACCGAGCTGCTGTTGGCCTCGTCCCAGTGGCCGGTGACATCGTCAACGGGTGTCAGTGAGGCATGACGCTTGACGGTGAAGAGGCGCAGCTCGCGGTCGTTGCATCGCAACAGTTCCTCGGTGGTGCCCTCGACGGGCTGCTGCTTGAAGCCCTTCATCTGCATCTCCATGTTCGACTGGCCGGAGCATATCCATACCTCGCCAATCATCACGTTGCTCAGCTGTACGACCGCTTCGTCATGAAACGTGATGGTGTAGGGGCCACCGGCCGTGGGTGTGTTCACCTTGAGGGTGAAGCCACCGTCCTTGCGGGCTGTCACCATGTAGTTCTTCTTGTCCCATGAGGTACTGACAGAGACCTTCTTGCCCGGCTCTGCCCATCCCCACAGGTTGCACTCCGACTGCTGTTGCAGTACCATGTTGTCGCTGAAAAACTGTGGGAGTCTCACCTTGGCACTGCCGTTCAGCGTGACGAGCAGGATGCCCAGCAGGGATATGATATGTTTCATGCTTACTTCTTCGTTGAGGCCATCGATGCGTTTCATGCTTGCTCTGTTTAGTTCTTGGTGTAAATCAACTTCGGCTCTTGCAGCAGTCCGGCGGGCAACAGCTCATTGCCCTGTGTGCGGTATTTGGCGTTGGTCCAGATGCCGTCGTAGGGTGCCTTGCCGCTGTCTGCTCCGCGCAAGGCGTTATGCCATGTGTTGACCACTTCAATCTCTATCTTGTTGTTGCCTTTCTTCAGGGCCTGTGTCACCTCTACTTGGTAGGGAGCCGTCCAGACGAGGCCACAGTCCTTGCCGTTCACCCATACGTGGGCAATGTCCTTCACCTCGGGGAGGGTAAGCCATACGCGGCCTTTCAGCATCTTCTTGTTGCTGATCTTGACAGCAGTGGTATAGCGGGCATGGCCGCTGAAATACTGGACGCGCGGGTCCTGATGACGGCTCCAGTCGAAGAGCTGCTGGCCGGACAGGCTGACGCCGGACTCCTTGAAGGCAATGTCCCACGTGTGCGGAGCAAGGGGCTCCTCTATATATTCGGTGGCCTGCTGCGCACTGTACTGGAGATGGATGCCGTCGAGATAAGGCATCTGGCCAAAGAGGACGAAGGCCGACTCGTAGGGCTGCAGCGTCAGCGTGCCGTTGAATGGCTCGGCCGTGTTAGCTACCGGGTTGTAGCGTACTGCCGTGGCCTGCTTGTTGCGGAACTCCGGTGTCATCGTCTGAACGGTAGCCGTCTGGTTGGTCAGGAAATAGATGTCCACATTGCTGTCTTGCCGGTGGCAGTAGCCGATGCCTTCCGGCAGGGTCACGTCGGGCGCAAGGTTCTGCAGGGTGTTCTGCTCGTAGGGCCTTTCAATGATTTGTACTCCTCTGGTGCGCAGCTCGGACATCTGGTTCACGGCATTTTGCGACACCATGGTTCCCTCGGGAATGACGAGGGCCTTGTAGCCGAAGGGCCTTGTGAGCAGGGCGTCGTCGTTCATCGAGTCATACTGATAGCCGTGCAGCGGATTGACCCAGCTGCTCATGTCAAAGATGTTGGCAGTATGGCGCACGCCTACCGGGCTCTCCGTCATGTGTACTCCCTTGTTTGCCGTCCGCTCATACTCGGCTGTCACCCGCTCTCCGCCGAACAGACCCGGCAGCATGCTGACCAGGCGGTCGGGGGTGACGGCGCGGCTCGGCAGGTTGTTGCCGGTATATACCGCAATATCCACGACGGGCTTGCCTGTCTGCAGCAGCGTCTGGCAGCGGGTGATGTATTCCACGAAGCCACGCGCCTCGGGGAACCATGTCTGGTCGCGCTGGAAGAAGAGGCCGATGCCGTCGAGCGTCATGCCCGGCTTCTTGTCGAACCAGGGGTTATGCGTGTTGACATGGAAGAAGAGGCTGTTCATGCCCAAGGCGAACTGGCGGTCCAGCAGGGGCTTCACCATTGCCGGTGTCTCGTTCCATACCCCGCGCACCTCGGTAAACCCTTCTGCCTGTATGATGTTCTTGCCATAGACATGGGCCGCACTGATGGCATCGAGCATGTCGTTAGGCTTGTCGTGCGTCGGCGAGTTCAGCCAGAACTCACCCATCGGCACGTCGGCATATCTGTAGTGCTGCATACCGTCGGAAACCATCGTGGGGGCCACACTCTCACACGACAGCTGCACCCCATATTCATGGGCCTTCTGGGCTACGGTGGCAAAGAAATTCTCCTGTAGCAGTTCGTTGATGGTGCGGCGGACGTCGCGCAGAATCATGTCGCCGTTGATGACGGCTACACCGGCCATCACCGGCAGCATCTGCTTGATGTCGTAACCCCGGCGGCGCATGAACTCCTCGGGGAAATTCTTGCACCAGTTCTGGCTGCCACACTCCCACGAATCGACATGCATATACTTGATGACGCTGCTGTGCGGACGCTTCATAAACTGTCCGAACCAGGCATCCACCTGTTTCTCGACGGCCTCGCGCGAGAGCTTGTCGCACTCCAATCCCTTCGCACCACCGGCTGTGGCGTTGGTATGCCCCGTCGAGGTGTAGCCCATGCGCAGAATGCGGTAGGTGCCGCCAATCAGATTCGCCTCCACCATGTCGTCCTTGACGGTGCAGGGTATGAAGTCGGAGGCGTAGAGCATGTGCTTGCGCGTCACCTCTTCGGCCGGCGTGTCACCCGACGGGCGCCATACGTAGCCCGCCTTTCCTTCCCAGTTGTCAACCGACGGCAGCGTGCGCAGCCAGAGGTTCTTCAGGCGCAGCACGGGTTTCCATTTCGCCGCATCCAGGTCTTCCGCACCAGGTTCCGTGCCCTCCGGTGTCCACTCGAAGCGGAAGAAGCGCGCCCTGGTCGGCGTGAAGCTCAGCGTGGTGTTGAAGCCTGTGTTCTGCCATCCCTGGCGGGGCGGCACCAGCTGCTTCACCTGATAGAACTTGATGCCGTCGTCGCTGGCCTTCACGTTCAGCCGCTGGCACTGTATGTTGTTGCCCGAAGGCTCTATCTCGACATTGAAGATCAGCGTCGGCTGGTTAAACTCGTACTGTATCCAGCAGGGCTTCTCGGCGCAGAACACCCCCTTGTCGTTCTTCGTGACTTCGGGCGAGCAGGTCACCTTTTCGCCGTCTTTCAGCGAGTGTGCTATCTTGAGGTCGGCATACCGCATGGCGAAGGTCTCCACGTTCAGGTCGGAGACGGGGAAGGCATAGGTGGCAATGTCTTCATAGTAGTCGCCATAGTGGTCGGGCTTCTTCATCTTGAACTGGTGATAGCCGCCGCGCACGATGGTGTCGCAGAACACCACCTTCTTCATCGATTCCTCCGGCTTGACCCATGGACCGCCGGCCAGTGCAAACCCGTCGCAGACGTGGATGCCCATGCCCAAGCCCAGCGAGTCGGCCTGCTGCAGTGACAGGTCAACCATCCGCCAGAATTTGGGCGTCAGTGCGTCAGCATCCCCCTTCTGGGGTAGGTTGGAGGGCGCATCCGCCGCTCCGCGGATGGGCATGAGGTAACAGCCGCCCAAGCCTACGTCCTTCATGGCTTTGAGGTCGGCGCGTATGCCTTGCTCAGAAACATTGCCGTACATCCAGTACCAGAACGTCCATGGCTTCTGAGCCTCGGCGATGCCAAGTGACACACAGCTAATAATAAGTAATGAAAATAGTCGTTTCATATTATTTATATTTTAGTATTGATTTGATTCGGTGTTATTCCAGTTTTAGTATTGCTCTGATGATTCGGGTGTTATTCCAGTTTTAGTATTGCTCTGATGATTCGGGTGTTATTCAAATTTTAGTATTGCTCTGATTTTTCCTTTCCCCTTGCTCCAATAAGGCTGTGCCGACGGTCCGTTCAGGTCGGTGGTGTTCACCTTGTTGCGCACGGCAGGGATGGCCGTCAGGATGCTGAGGCCCGTCTCGGGCAGGGTATATAGAATATGGTCGCGCCCGTCGCGCGCGGTATATACTCCTATCTTGCCGCCTAAGGTCTCGATGCCTATCTTGCCCTCGGTGGTCTGCAGCTGCATCCACTTGACGTTGGCGAAGTAGCCCTTGAACTCAGGATACTCGAACGACTCTCCGGGAATGGGGTCGTTGTACTGGTTGTGCCAGTAGCCATACTGCGGTCCCTCCATGCGGTTCTGCCAGACGCGGTACGGTCCCTTGCCCACCCACTGCTTGCTCTTCACCATCTGTTCAGGATAGTCGAACGCGATGCCCAGCAGGTCAACGACACCGTTGAAATAGTATTCGGCATTCATATACAGGCCGCCGTCGTTGAGGAAGCGGTAGGTCACGCGCTCCAGCGAGCCGTGGATATAGTTGGCCACCAGCGTCGAGTCCGAAACGGTGAAGCCCGCAAAGGTTCCCTGGTCGGCATATTCTGTATATTGCGTCTTCTTCTGGAAGGCCTCCTTGTCGTCGTGATTATAAAAGCCGTCCTGCGAGCGGTCGGCGCGCTTGGCGGCCACGAAGCGCGGGCCGTTGCTGATGCTGATGGCCTTGCCGCCTACGCTGACACCTTTCAGTCGGCCCGTCTTCTTGTCGAAGGTGTACTGGCGGTTGCCCTGAGTGGCCACCAGCTGGCGGGCATCCTCCTGCGTGGTATAGGCCTGCGTGTTCTGGCGAAGGGTTTTCATGCCGAAGTTGCCAACGTTTTTGGTGTAGTGCTTGTGGCTCCAGGTGAAGATCTCCTGTCCGTGCGGGTCGATGGCTGTCAGCTCTATCACGTCGGCGTCCGTCTGGCCGATTTCCAGCTTGGCGGTCTCGCCGGGGGCTGCGTCGGGCGACGGCAGCTGGCCCTCTTTCAGCACCTTTGTTTTAGAATCGCCGTATGCCGGCATGTCTAACAGGCGGTAGCTGAAGCGGCAGTCCTTCAGGTTGGTGAAGGCGTAGCAGTTCTTGATGAAGATGGTGCCTCTTTCCCATGCCGTCACCTGTACCGGGCTCCATACTTCGCGGATGGTGTAGAAGGAGCCCTCCTTTTCCATGTGCGGGCCCACGATGCCGTCGGCGCCGAAGTTGCCCATGCAGTCGATGTAGGGGGTCCCGGCGGCAAAACCGCCGGGCACACGGTGGGGCGCCATGTCGGTGCGCAGCACGCCCTGGTCCATGAGGTCCCAGAGGAAGCCGCCGGCACAGCGTGGGTTCGACATCATCAGGCGCCAGTAGTCCTTCAGACCGGCACCGTGGCCGCCGTCGTAGAGGCCGTGCAGGAACTCGGTGGGCATGAAGATTTCCTTCTGCCGCATATATTCTGCCGTCTCGCCCCACGAGCGGTAGTGCTTCGTCTCAAAGCCGTTGCGGTTGGCCCACGGGTAGAGCACCACGCGCTGCTGCGGGTCAAAGCGGTGGAACACCGGCTCCAGCTCGTAGTTGAAGCCCCCCTCGTTGCCGTTGCTCCAGAAGATGATGCTGGGATGGTTGACGTCGCGCGTCACCATCTCCTCAACAATCTGCGAGCCGATGATGGTCTCGTGCGGCCAGTGCCATCCCGGCTGTTCACACTCCACATAGAGCCCCAGCGAGTCGCAGGCATCCAGGAACTCCGGGTCGGCAGGGTAGTGGGATAGTCGCACGGCGTTCATGTTCATACTCTTGATGAGCAGCACGTCCTCGATGTTCTTCTGTTTCGACAGCGTGCGCCCCGTCTCCGGGCGGAACGAGTGGCGGTTGGCACCCTTCACGATGACCTTCTTGCCATTAATAAAGAGACCGTCCTCCCGGCAGCCATAGACATGGGGCGACCCCCATTTCTCATTCCTCATTTCTCCTTTCTCATTTTGATAGCTGTGGCGGTATTCTATGGTGCGGAAGCCGAAGCGCTGTCGCTCTACATGGAGCGTCTTTCCCTGCGCATCCTTGAGGGTGAATACGGCGGTATAGAGGTTGGGCTGCTCGGCATTCCATGCCTTGATGCCCTTGACACTGTAGTCTATCTTCGCCTGGTCGCCGGCCACGGTGACGGCCGGGCTTTGCGCCACCCTTGTCCCGTGAGTGTCGATAATATCGACACTTACTGAACTGCCGGGCAGGGCGCGGTTCAGGAAGACATCGGCGCGGAAGCGACCGTCGTGCTTGGCATCGAGGGCTACCCGCTGGATGTTAAGAGCCGGTTTGCTCACCACGAACACCGGGCGCCAGATGCCTCCGAAGTTCCAGTAGTCGGCGCGCCGCTCGGCCAAGTTCACCTGCGGCACGCTGCTCTCCTTCAGGCACTCCACCTCCAGGCGGTTCTTCTTCTTGCCGAAGAACACACGGTCCGACACGTCGATGGTATGGCGGGTGAAACCACCCTGGTACGTGCCGGCCCCAGCCTTGCGGCCGTTAATCTGCACGCGTATCTCGGTGAATGCCGCCTCGAACACCAACAGAATCTGCCGCCCCTGCCATGCCTCGGGCAGCGTGAACTCCGTCTTGTACAGGCCCTTCTCGTCGGCAATGCCCTCAGGAGTAGCCTTGCCGTAGAAGCGCATGCCGTACTGGTAGGTGCCGAAGCCCTGCAGCTCCCAGCACGAGGGCACGCCAATCTTCGTCCACTTGCCGCTGTTTCTGCCGTCGGTACACTGGAAGTCCCACTGTACCATGTCGTCGCAGCCGTGGCCGCTCAGGTATTGCCGCTGTGTTTCCGTATGCGTCTGTGCTTGCATCGCTGAGGCCATCAGCCCCAGTGCTGCCAAAAATAGGGTCCGTCTCATATATAGCTATACATTGTTTCTCTATAGGTGTGACGAACGACACGGCGATTTGTCATCGTCTATTGCCGCAGTCTGTAGATGCCCTGCTGCATGGGCAGTGCCTGGTTTACCGGCTCCGTATATTCCGTGAGCTTGGCGGTGGCCGTGGCCTTGATGTCGCAGACCGACGAGCCGATGCAGAAGGTATAGACCCCCGCCTCGGCCATCCAGCGGCTGCCGTCTTCGTCGAACGATGCCAGGTCGCGCTTGGCTATCTGCATGGTCAGCACCTGGCTCTCGCCGGGCTTCAGCTCGCGGGTCTTGGCAAAGGCCTTCAGCTCGTGCAAAGGTTTCTCTATCTGCCCTTTCGGTGCCGACACATACACCTGTGCCACCTCCTTGCCGCTCACGCTGCCCGTGTTCTTGACCGTGATGCTGACGGAGACCATGTCGCCGCTCACCTTCACCACGGGCTTGGAGAACTCGAAGGTGGTGTAAGACAGACCGAAGCCGAAGGGATAGGCCACCTGCTTACGGAACGTGTCGAAGTAGCGGTAGCCCACGTAGATGTCTTCCTCGTGGTTCACGAAGCTCTCGTTGGGAATGCCCGACTCCCAGCCCTGCATCTCGCGGTAGCTGTACATGTCGTAGTCCTGCGGGTAGTTGCGGGTCGAGGGGTGGTCGGCAGCGGCTATGGGCCATGTCATGGTCAGCTTGCCGCTGGGGTTGGCCTTGCCCGTCAGCACGTCGGCCACACTGTTGCCGCCCTCCTCGCCGGGCTGCCAAGCACAGAGGATGGCATCCACGCGGTCGCGCCACGAGGCCGTCTCCATGACGCTGCCCGAATTGATGATGACGATGACCGGCTTGCCCTGGGCGTGGAAGCGGTCGCTGACGCGGAAGATCATGTCCTGTTCCTGGCGCGTCAGGTTGAACTCGCCGTCTATCTGGCGGTCCATGCCCTCGCCGGCCTGCCGCCCGATGGTGACGATGGCGGCGTCGGCCTCGTTTACCTCGTGCTGCACGCAGCGGTCAGAGATGTCTATCTCGTCGAGCTTGGGCTGCCCCTGGTCCAGGAACCACATCATCGGGTTCTTGTCGGCCTTCAGCTTGGCCTTGGCGTAGCGCACGTAGTTCTGGTATATCTCCGTCAGCAGGGGAGTGGTGGCCACGCCGACATTCTTCAGCCCCTGCACCATATCGACCACGTAGGGCACATTGACACAGCCGGAACCCAGTCCGCCGGAGAAGAAGTCGTAGCTGTTGACACCGAACAGGGCCACCGTCTTCAGGTTCCTCATGGGCAGCACGGGCTCGGCCACTCCCGGATTGCCGTTTTTCAGCAGCACCATGCCCTCGGTTGATGACTGGCGGGTGATGGCGGCATGTGCCTTCAGGTCGGGCTTGTTCGAGAACTTATAGCCCTTGAACCGTGGCGTCTTCACGATGTATGCCAGCATGTTGCGCACGTTGCGGTCCACATCCTTGATGTCCAACCGCCCGGCCTTCACCGCCTGCACAATGTCTTCGACCTGGGCGGCATAGCCCGGCATCATCAGGTCGTTGCCGGCGCTGACCTCTTGCTCGGTAGGCAGCTTTTCGCGCTTGCCTATCCAGTCGGTCATCACAATGCCCTTGAATCCCCACTCGTCGCGCAGGATGGTGGTCAGCAGGTCTTTGTTGCCCTGGGCATAGACACCATTAATGATATTATACGACGACATCAGCGTCCACGGCTGCGACTGGCGGACGGCCATCTCGAAGCCCTTCAGGTACAGCTCACGCAGGGCACGCTGGCTGACCCGCTCGTCCACCTTCGTGCGGGCGGTCTCCTGCGAGTTGACGGCAAAGTGCTTGGCACTCACGCCCACGCCCTGGCTCTGTATGCCCTTGATGACGGCGGCACCGATGGCTCCCGTCACGATGGGGTCTTCCGAATAATACTCGAAGTTGCGGCCGCACAGGGGGTTACGGTGAAGGTTCATGCCCGGGCCCAGGATGACGTCGATGCCATACTCCAGCGTCTCGTTGCCGATGGCCCGTCCCACCTGTTCCACCAGTTCGGTGTTCCATGTCGAGGCCAGGCAGGTGCCGATGGGGAACCCCGTGGCATAGAACGTCTGGCTGGTGCCGTCGCGGTGGGCGTCGATATGCACGCCGGCCGGTCCGTCGGCCACTACCGTTGCCGGTATTCCCAGCCTCGGTATGGCTACCGTCGTGCCGGCCGCACCGGCCACGAGCTTCTTCTGGTGGCCCAGCATGGCTCCGGAGCCAACGAAGTCGTCGCTGCCGCCGCCCACCAGCAGTTGTGCTTTCTCTTCCAGGGTCATGGCCTTCAGCACCTCGTCGATGTTGTCGGCCCTCAGTTTCGGTTGTGCTGTCATTGTCGCTGTTGTTAGCAGGGCCATCAGGCCCGTGAGGAATGGTTTTCTCATAGTTTCAAGATTAAATAGAGCATTTTCTTGCTGCAAAGATACACTTTTTTTTTGATATTCCTATATATACGCGCGTATAATTTTCGTTGGGCAAAATTGCTCGCTCCATATTGCCTGCCTACTTGCTTTCCTTGACCGACACGAAGTGCGACGATGTCGGCTCCAGGTCGTGCTCGCGGAACACGTCGAGGATGTTCTTGTGCAACTCGGAATAGACCTCGAAGAGTCGGTGCGTCTCCATGGTGTACGCATTAATCTGGTAGCGCGAGTAGAAGTCCTCCAGTGCCGTCACCAGTACGAAGGGCTTGGGCTGTTCCTGCAGCAGCGTGCAGCGCGAGGCGGCCTCCAGCAGATACTGCTCGATAGTGGCCCGCGGCACCTTGTAGGTGAAGGTGAAGTCGCTGTGTACGATGCTGCCCTGCTGGTGGCGTGCCGCCGCCGTGTAGTTGACGGTCTGCATGGAGAGTATCGAGTTGTTGGGCACGGTGATGATGTTGTCCTTGATGTCGCGCAGGCGGGTGATGAAGGCGTTCTTCTCTACCACGATGCCCTCGCTGTCGCCGATGCGCACGAAGTCGCCCACGAGGAATGGTCGCATGTAGGTGATGATGAGTCCGCTGATGAGGTTGCCGATGGTGGTGGTGGAGCCGAGGCTGAAGAGTGCCGCCACGAAGATGCTCACGCCCTTGAAGATGCCCGAGTCGCTGCCCGGCAGCAAGGGCCAGATGACTATCAGCGAGAAGGCGATGGCGAAGATGCGCACAATCTGGTAGGTGGGGTGTGCCCAGTCGGCATAGAATCCCTCCATCTTGATGTTGCCGTTGCTGATTTCGTCGGCAAAGTGGCGCACCACTCTCAGCAGCCAGTTGACCACGAAGAGTATGACGCAGATTTTTACCAGGCTGGGGAAGTAGTTGACGAAGGCCAGGAACATGTCGCGCAGCGGGTCCCACACGTAGCCGAGCAGCCTCCACGTGAAGCTCTCCGTCTCGGGGAAGATGGAGAAGAGCAGGGGCAGCGAGATGATGAGTTGCAGCACGATGAGCACCACCTGCAACATGCGGGTGAGAAACAGGAGAATCTTTTTCCACTGGCGGATGTTCAGGAACTCATAACCCCTGATGACCACCGGTTTCAGGCGGCCGTTCAGCCCGCCGACGATTTTCTTGCGCAGATGGGCGATGAAGCGCCGCGTGAGGAAGAAGAGCACTATCTGCGCCACGACGAGCAGCACGGCCCAGCCCAGTCCGCGCAACTTGGCCGTCAGGCCGTATTCGGCCTGCATGCGGGCTATCTGGCGGGTAATGATGTCCAGGTTCTGCTGCGCCAACTCCTGCCGGGTCGTGCCGCTCCACAGTCCGTCGAGGTCGCTGAGCTGCATCAGCACCACCTCGCCGTACATGATGTCGCTGCTGTGCTCGCTCTCGAAGATGTAGATGGAGTCGGAGGTGAGACCGAGGCTCTTGCCGATTTTCTCCATTTTCTGCTTCAGGACATGGATGCGGAATTCGGCACTCTGCCCGCCCTTGCTGGCGTATATATATAATATGGTGTCGCGGTCGAAGACCAGCGGCACGCCTTTGGTGACCCGCCGCAGCGAGTCGATGCGGTGGCGTATCTGCTGGTGCTTGATCGAGTCGGCCCGCTGTTCCTGGTCTTTCTCTGCCAGCACGCTTTGCAGCAGCAGTTCGTTGGCCTTCATCTCGTACAGCATTCCCTGCAGGCTGTCAATGATGGCTGCCTGCAGCGAGTCGTTCGCGGTGGCTCCGGCGGTGACGGCCGTCCACAGGGTCAGCAGGGCAAGGAGGTGTCGTTTCATCGTGGTCTATGTTTTCTGTTTGGGCTACAAAGTTACAAAACATTCCGTAAAATTAGCACGTTCTCGGCAGAAAAATGATGATAACAGGGCGGATATTGGCAGAAAAGTTGTAACTTTGCACGAGAAATGGATGTACAGATAGAACCTACATGGAAACAGCAGCTGGGCAGTGAGTTCGGCAAGCCGTATTTCCAGCAGCTGACGGCAGCCGTCAGGCAGGAGTACGCCACGGTGGCATGCTATCCGCCGGGGCGGCTCATCTTCAATGCCTTCAACCTCTGTCCTTTTCAGCAGGTGAAGGTGGTCATTCTCGGGCAAGACCCGTACCACGAGCCGGGCCAGGCCCACGGGCTGAGCTTCTCGGTACAGGACGGTGTGCCCTTTCCGCCCTCGCTGCAGAATATCTTCAAGGAGATACAGCAAGACTTGGGCACCCCGGTGCCGCAGAGCGGCAACCTGGAGCGGTGGGCGCGCCAGGGTGTGCTGCTGCTCAATGCCACGCTGACCGTGCGTGCCCATCAGGCCAACAGCCATGCCACGCTGGGCTGGCAGCAGTTCACCGATGCCGCCATCCGTGCTTTGGCCGTGGGTCGCAGCCATTTGGTGTATATGCTGTGGGGCGGCTTTGCGCGCTCGAAGGCCTACATGATAGACCGTCAGCAGAACCTCGTGCTGGAGTCTGTCCATCCGTCGCCGCTCTCTGCCAATCGTGGCGGCTGGTTCGGCCAGCACCAGTTCTCACGTTGCAATGCCTACCTGCAGCAAAACGGCATCGAGCCCATACATTGGTAATCATAATTTTTAATTTTTAATTTTTAATTTTTAATTTCTCATTTCTCATTCCCATGTCTCCTCTTCCCCCCATATTAGAAGTTGGTGGCGTATTGATTTCGTCGGAAATCATCACCGAGCGGTTCTGCTGCGATTACGAGAAGTGCCGCGGCATCTGTTGTGTAGAGGGCGATGCCGGTGCGCCGGTCACCCTCGACGAGATTGGCCAGATGGAGGACGCGCTGGATGCCGTGTGGCCCATGCTCTCCGCGTCGGCACAGAGCGTCATCGACCAGCAGGGAGTGGCCTATGCCGACCGCGACGGCGACATGGTGACGAGCATCGTCAGGGGGCGCGACTGCGTCTTCACCTGCTACGACGGCGACAACTGCCTCTGTGCCCTGGAGCGGGCCTTCCGCGAGGGCAAGAGCCGTTTCTGCAAGCCCGTCAGCTGTGCGCTGTACCCTATCCGTGAGAAGGATTTCGGCAATGGCGTGGTGGGGCTGAACTATCACCGGTGGGCCGTCTGCCGCGATGCCATAGAAAAAGGGAAGGCGCTGGACCTTCCCGTTTACAAGTTTCTGCGCGAGCCGCTCATCCGCCGCTTCGGCCAGGCGTGGTACGACGAGCTTTGCGAGGTGGCTCAGCTCTTTTGACCGTCACCCCTTCTGTATTCAGAGGGACTCATGCCCACACGCTCCTTGAAGTATTTGCCAAGGAACGACTGGTTGGGGAAGTGCAGCTCGTCGGTAATATCCTTGATGCTCTTGGTGCTGTTGCGCAGCAGCACGCGCAGCTCCAGCACCACATATTTGTCTATCCAGTCGTTGGGCGTGCGTTGCGACACCTTCTTCACCACGTCCGACAGGTACTTCGGCGTGATACATATCTGCTCGGCATACCAGCTGACGCGCCGCTCCGTGCGGAAGTGCTGCTCTAACAGGCGGATGAACTGCATGAAGATGTAGTCGGCACGCGACTGCTGCTTGTTGTCCGACTGTTCTACGCGCCAGATGACGGCACTCATGTCGTAGAACATGGCCAGCAGCAGGGCCTTCACCAGTTCCGTGCGGTAGTGGTGGCTGTTGTCGGCCATCTTCTCGCGGATGGTCTGATAGTAGTTGGCAAAGGTCTGCGTCTCGCGGGGTGTCAGTGCCACGACGGGGTTCTTGGTCGAGAAGAGCAGCAGCGACGACACGTTCTTGACGTTCTGCACAAAGCCGTGGTAGAACGCTGTGGAGAGCATGATGCACAGACACTCGAAGTCGGGCGATGCCGTGTAGCCGTCAACGATGTGCCCTTCCGAGATGAAGAGCAGGTCGCCGGGCTGCACCGTCTGTTCGCGGGTGTCAATGCTGTATTGTGCCTTCCCCTTGCGGCACAGGGCCATCAGGATGAAGTTCAGCCGGGTAGGGCCGGTGGGAATGGGAGCGTCGGCTATACGGTTGGTCAGTACAAGACCCTCGGTCATGTACGCGGCATCGCCCCATTGGCGAGCCATTTCCAGGCTCGCCTCTTGTATGGAGTTATGCATCGATATTAGCGTATGTGGCGTTCTTTTCTATAAACTGGCGGCGTGGCTCGACGTCGTCGCCCATGAGCATGGAGAATATCTCGTCGGCCTCGGCAGCGTTCTCGATGGTCACCTGCTTCAGCAGACGGTTCTGGGGGTTCATGGTGGTTTCCCACAGCTGCTCGGGGTTCATCTCGCCCAGACCTTTGTATCGCTGGGTGTGCAGGGCCGAAGCGTTCTCGTCGCCATCGACGTACTTGTCGATGAAGGCCTGGCGCTGCTGGTCGGTGTAGCAGTATTCCGACACCTTCTTATAGGTACACTTGTAGAGCGGCGGCGTGGCGATGTAGAGGTGGCCCTCCTGGATGACCCGGGGCATGAAGCGGTAGAAGAGCGTCATGATGAGCGTGTCGATGTGCGAGCCATCGACGTCGGCATCGGTCATGATGATAATCTTGTCGTAGCGCAGCTTATCGACGTTGGCCTCGCGGTCGCCCTCGCCATCGACACCGAAGCGCACGCCGATAGACTGGATGATGTTCATCACCGACTCGGCTTCGAACACACGGTGCCACTGTACCTTCTCGACGTTCAGGATTTTTCCGCGAAGGGGCAGAATGGCCTGGAAGTGGCGGTCGCGGCCCTGCTTGGCCGAGCCACCGGCGGAGTCGCCCTCGACGAGGAAGATTTCACACTCCTTCGGGTCTTTGTTTGAACAGTCGGCCAGCTTGCCGGGCAGTCCGCCGCCCGTCATGGGGTTCTTGCGCTGCACGCTCTCGCGGGCCTTGCGGGCTGCGATGCGTGCCGTGGCGGCCAGCACCACCTTGTCGCAGATGAGCTTGGCCTCCTTGGGGTGCTCCTCAAGGTAGTTGCTCAAGGCTTCGCCGACGGCCTGCTGTACGGCACCGGCCACCTCCGAGTTGCCGAGCTTCGTCTTGGTCTGGCCTTCAAACTGCGGCTCGGCCACCTTGATGCTGATGACGGCCGTCAGGCCTTCGCGGAAGTCCTCGCCGGCTATCTCGATCTTGGCCTTCTCTATCTGCTTGGAAATCTGCGGGTCGGCGTCGGCGTAGGCCTTCAGCGTGCGTGTCAGCGCCATGCGGAAGCCCGTCAGGTGGGTGCCGCCCTCGATGGTGTTGATGTTGTTGACGTAGGAGTGGATGTTTTCACTATAGTCGGTGTTGTACATCACGGCTACCTCGATGGGCACGCCCTGCTTCTCGGTCTTCAGGTAGATGACGTCGTCGAAGAGGTGGGTGCGGTGGCGATCGACGTAGCGCACGAATTCCTTCAGGCCTTCCTTGGCGTGGAACACCTCTTCCTTCAGGTTGCCCTCTTCGTCGGGGCGCATGTCTTTCAGCGTGATGGTGATGCCGGCGTTCAGGTAGGCCAGCTCGCGCATGCGCTTGGCTATGATGTCGTACTTGTATTCGGTGGTGGTGAAGATGGTGCCGTCGGGCCAGAACTGCTGGCGCGTGCCGGTCAGGTTGGTGTCGCCGACTATCTTCACGTCGTAGAGCGGCTTGCCCTTCTCGTACTCCTGCTGGTAGATGTGGCCGTTGCGGAACACCTGCGACATCATGTGTGTCGAGAGGGCGTTGACGCAGCTCACACCCACGCCGTGCAGACCGCCGGAGACCTTGTAGCTGCCCTTGTCGAACTTGCCGCCGGCGTGCAGCACGGTCATGACCACCTCCAGGGCCGACTTGTGCATCTTCTCGTGCTCATCGACGGGAATGCCGCGGCCGTTGTCCTGTACGGTGATGGAGTTGTCTTCGTTGATGGTTACCTCAATATGTGTACAGTAGCCGGCCATCGCTTCGTCGATGGAGTTATCTACCGTCTCGTTCACCAAGTGGTGGAGACCCTTCTCGCTGATGTCTCCAATGTACATGGCCGGGCGTTTGCGCACGGCTTCCAAGCCCTCGAGCACCTGAATGTTACTCGCGGAATAGTTGCTTGCTTTGTTTTGTTCTTCTGCCATTGTTGCGTTGTAGTCGATTTTAGGTTGCAAAATTACTACTTTTTTGCGACTTAAACGAACGAAAAGTGTTTATTTTTTCTAAAATGTTCGTGGCGTAAGCGATAAAAGCAACGGCCGCAAATCCCTTGTGGAACTTGCGGCCTTGTGTATGCTCAACAGGTTGTGATGCTTACAGTTTTGCAATGTGCTTGCAGAGGCTCGACTTCAGGTTTGCAGCCTTGTTCTTGTGGATGATGTTGGTCTTTGCCAGCTTGTCCAGCATCTTCTGTACTTTCGGGTACAGGGCTACGGCCTCGTCTTTGTTGGTCATTGCGCGCAGCTTGCGAACGGCGTTACGCATGGTCTTTGCGTAGTAGCGGTTGTGCAGCGTCTTTTTCTTGTCCTGACGGATTCTCTTCAGGGATGATTTGTGGTTTGCCATTGTTTTTGTTAATTTTTTTATTGTTAGTTTAAAGCTTATGGGTCTTACGTCCACTACGACTGCCCTGGGCGAACCATGGGGGCGTTGCCTGTTTAGAGGTTTCTCCCTCAGGGCTCTCTGTCACCTTGTCCCGGTTGTCCGGTAGCACATGGCCGTGCTGATGGCAGATTTAAAAGTAGTAGTCCCTAGGAGAGTCGAACTCCTCTTTAGAGAATGAAAATCTCTCGTCCTAACCGATAGACGAAGGGACCAATGTGGCGCAAAAGCGGGTGCAAAGGTAGTGCTTTTTTTCCGTTTTGCAAAATTTTCTTGTAGAAAAATGCGTTAGATGGCAGTTTTTTTGTAATTTTGGGGCGTAAAACGACAAATCGTAAATCGATAATCCGTAAATCGTAAATAGAAATTGTAAATCGATAATCCGTAAATCGTAAATAAAAAAGGTGTTAGTAAAGACAGAGGCCATCGTGCTGCATTCGCTGAAGTATGGCGAGACGAAGCTCATAGTAGATATGTTCACCCGCGAGGCGGGGCGGTTGTCGTTTGCCGTGCCGTTGTCGAAGTCGCCGAAGGGGCGGCTGAAGAAGCAGTATTTCCAACCGATGACGCTGCTGGAGGTGGAGTGCGACGTGCGGCAGCGCGAGCAGTTGCAGCGGCTGAAGGATGTGCGGCTGCTCGCGCCGTACAGCTCGCTGCCTTTCTCGCCGGAGAAGCTGGCACTGTCGCTCTTCACCGCCGAGTTTCTGTATCATGCGCTGCGCTCCGAACAGCAGAACGTGCCGCTGTTCGTCTATATTACCGACTCGATGCAGTGGCTCGACATGGCATCGGCGGGCTACGCCAATTTCCACCTGACGTTCCTCATGAGGCTGTCGCGGTTTCTGGGCTTCTATCCGAATCTGGAGCTGCGGGGTGATAGCCATGAGCCGGGGCAGACCGGCTTGGCGGCGGCAGATGGCGGGGAGGCGTTCTCGCTGATGTTCGACCTGCGCGAAGGGCGCTTTTGCAGCGTGGCTCCCATGCACCGCGACTTTCTGCCGCCAGACGAGGCTCGTCTCATCCGCCTGCTGATGCGTATGGACTTTCCCACCATGCACCTGTTCCGACTGTCGCGCCACGAGCGGAACCGCATTGCCGAGGTGCTGCTGCACTACTACCGGTTGCACATTCCCCAGTTTCCGGAACTGAAGAGCCTCGGCGTGCTGCGCGAGCTGTGGTAGTCGCACGGCGGTGTCGCCTCACTGCCATAGCCCTGCACTGGGCGTAGGCTATAGCAATTCGGGCAGCTGGAAGAGTTTCACGCTGTTCGAGCCTTTTATCAGGATGTAGCGGTGCTGCGGCTGCTCCTGTGCGATGGCGGCCTTCACCTCTTCTACGTCATGGAAGCGGCGGAAGGCGGTGCTGATGTCAAAAAACTCGTCGCCCACCAGCCATACTTCGTCGAAGCCGGCCTCGGCCAGCATGTCGGCCACCTTCTGGTGCTCCTCGTGGCTGACATCGCCCAGCTCACCCATCTTGCCGATGATGGCCATCTTGGGCGACACCTCCATGAGCCGGAAATTGTCGATGGCGGCCTTCATCGAGGTGGGGTTGGCGTTGTAGGCATCCACGACGAGGTGGTTGGTCTTCGTCTCCGTCAGCTGCGAGCGGTTGTTGGTGGGCTTGTAGCTGCTCAGCGCATGGTTGATGCGGTCGAAGGGGATGTTGTTCACATAGCCTACGGTGATGGCGGCCAGCATGTTGTCAAGGTTGTAGGCCCCGATGAGGTGGGTCTGCACCTCCTGCCACTCGCCCACGTAGCCGCTGTCGTGGTCTTGCTCGCGCCAGCGGAACTTCAGGAACGGGGCGCACGAAACCACTTCGCCGCGTATCAGTATGTCGGTCGAGTCGCTCTGTCCGTAGAAATAGACGTCGGGTGCCGATGGTTGGCTGTCAGCCGCCTGCTGTTGACGGTCAGCCGCCGACTGCTGGCTGTTGTTAGCTGCATGTCGGCAGCATCTGTCGCTGAGCATCTGCATCAGGTGCTCGTTGTCGCGGTTGACAAACAGCGGGCATTCGTGGGCGATGAGATAGTCGTACAGCTCGCCCTTCGTGCGGCATACCCCTTCGAACGAGCCGAAGCCCTGCAGGTGGGCCCGCCCCACGTTGGTGATCAGTCCGCACGTGGGCTCTGCCGTCTCCACCAGCGTCTTGATGTCGCCTGGATGCGAGGCGCCCATCTCCACCACGGCGATGTCGTGCTCGTCGCTCAGCCGGAACAGCGTCTTGGGCACACCCACGTCGTTGTTGTAGTTGCCCTCGGTCGCCATCACGTTGTAGCACTCGCTCAGTACGGCGCGCACCAGCTCCTTGGTGGTCGTCTTGCCGTTGGTGCCGGTGATGCCCACCACGGGAATGTCGAAGTGGCGACGGTGCTCGCGGGCCAGGTCTTTGAATGTCTGCAGGCAGTCGTCCACCACGATGAGGCGGCCTTCCACTGCTGCGTCGTGTGCTGCTTGCTCTGCTATGCTGCCGTCGTCAATGATGGCATAGCTGCACCCCTTTTGTAATGCCTGCACGGCATACTGGTTGCCGTCGAACGATGCTCCCTTCAGCGCCAGGAAGATGCTGCCTTCGGGGCAGTTGCGCGAGTCGGTGGTGATGCACGGGTGCTGTTCGTACAGCTTATACAGTTCTTCAGTCTTCCTGCTCTGCAGGCTGCTGTCTGTCGTTTTCTTGTCCATTATCGTTGTCTTTCTCTAGTTGTATAGTCTTTACCGGTTGTCTGTCGGTTTGTTAATGAGTTCCGTCTGTTGTTAGTGCCATGTTTGCTTGCTGAAATGCCGATTTTCGGCAATCATGCCGCAAAGTTACGAAAAAATTGAGAAATCCGTTCTGTTTGCATCACAAATTTGTCGTTTCACTGCCTAAAACGCCCATCGGTTGTACCATTCTCCGATAGTGTATATATTAATTAAGGTGTGAAAATGCACGAAAACGTACAGAGAGGCGGCGAGTAGGCCGAAATTTCTGTCGGCTTCGGATTTGTTTTAGCCGAGGTGGACAGGTGGACAAAACGCGCGGAAAGCGTGCTGTTTTGTCCACCTTTACGCGCATATTTATATTAGGCTAACAAAAAAACAACCCGCACATCCCGCACATCTCGCACGTAAAAAACCTTCAACAACTCCGGCACTTACGTGCGAGATGTGCGGGATGTGCGGGATGTTTTCCTGGTATTACATATTATATATAGGAATATCAAAAAACTACCCAACACCTACAATACCTTATATATATGTATTTACGGCAGAAAATCCCGATGAAATCGGGGATTTTTGCGAGGGGAGGGCGGATGTCGGATGAGAAATCCGACCAAAAGAACGGGACTTGCGGAGAGGTGTGGAGCAATGAGTAATTTTCGTGGAGAGGCTACT
>CAMVAI010000038.1 GCA_947165435.1 uncultured Prevotella sp. | reverse complement strand
TGCCTATCTGGCTGGCCATGTTCTTCTTCGTGCCTAACGCCATCCAGCTGCGCGGCGAGTCGTTCCTCTGGATGGACGACCTGTCCACCTACGACCCCATCATGGAATGGGGCACCAACATCTGGGGCATCGGCGACCACCTGTCGCTGACGTGCATCCTGTTCTGCGCCGCCCAGCTGCTCTACACCTGGTTCTCGATGCAGCAGCAGAAAGACCAGATGATGGGTCAGCAGGCCGAGCAGATGAAGATGATGCAATGGATGATGTACCTCATGCCGCTCATGTTCTTCTTCATCTTCAACGACTACAGCGCCGGCCTCAACTTCTACTACTTCGTATCCCTGTTCATGTCGGCAGCCATCATGTGGGTGCTGCGCAAGACCACCAACGACGAAAAGCTGCTGGCCATCCTGGAGGCCAACTACCAGGCCAACAAGAACAACCCCAAGAAACAGAGCGGACTGGCCGCACGACTGGAAGCCATGCAGAAGCAGGCCGAGGAACTGCAGCGCCAACGCCAAAACGGATATAAGAAATGAAGATAGGATTCGACAACGAGAAATACCTGAAGATACAGTCGGAGCACATCCGCGAACGCATCGCCAAATTCGACGGCAAGCTGTATCTGGAGTTGGGCGGCAAGCTCTTCGACGACCATCATGCCTCGCGCGTGCTGCCGGGCTTCAAGCCCGACTCGAAGCTGCGCATGTTCGCCCAACTGCGCGACCAGCTGGAGATCGTCATCGTGGTGTCGGCCGAGGATATTGAGAAGAACAAGGTGCGCGCCGACCTCGGCATCACCTACGACGAAGACGTGCTGCGCCTTCGAGACGAGTTCCAGAGCCGCGACTTCATGGTGGGCTCGGTGGTCATCACCCACTACAACGGGCAGCATGCCGCCGACCAGTTCCGCCACCGTCTGGAGCGCATGGGTGTCCGCTCATACGTACATTATTTAATAGACGGCTATCCGCACAACGTCGAACTGATAGCCAGCGACGAGGGTTTCGGCAAGAACGACTATGTCGAGACATCGCGCGAGCTGGTCATCGTCACTGCCCCCGGTCCCGGCAGCGGCAAGATGGCGGTATGCCTGTCGCAGCTGTACAACGAGAACAAGCGCGGCATCCGTGCCGGCTACGCCAAGTTCGAGACCTTCCCCGTGTGGAACCTGCCGCTGAAGCATCCCGTCAACATTGCCTACGAAGCAGCCACTGCCGACCTGAACGACGTGAACATGATCGACCCGTTCCATCTGGAGGCCTACGACAAGATAGCCGTCAACTACAACCGCGACATCGAGATATTCCCCGTGCTCAACGCCCTGTTTGAAGGCATCTACGGCGAGAATCCCTACAAGTCGCCGACGGACATGGGTGTCAACATGGTGGGCTTCTGCATCAGCGACGACGAGGTGTGCTGCAATGCCTCGCGCGAAGAAATCATCCGCCGCTACTACGACGCCACCAACAAGATGGCCGACGGCGCCGACAACGAGAACGAGGTGAACAAGATTCTGCTGCTCTTCAATCAAGCCAAAATCACCACCGCCTACCGCCGCGTGACGGTGGCCGCCGCCGCCAAGCAGGAGCTGTCGGGCCACACGGCATCGGCCATCGAACTGGAAGACGGCACCATCATCACCGCCAAGTCGTCGCCCCTGCTCGGCTGTTCGGCTGCTCTACTGCTGAACGCCACGAAG
Organism: uncultured Prevotella sp.; assembly: GCA_947165435.1. Lineage (GTDB taxonomy): Bacteria > Bacteroidota > Bacteroidia > Bacteroidales > Bacteroidaceae > Prevotella. The sequence goes on along the minus strand of CAMVAI010000038.1, from coordinate 29,899 downwards.
CACCTGGCAGGCATCAGCCACGAGGCGAAGCTCATTCCGCAGAGCCTCATCGAACCGGTGCAGAAGACCAAGACGGAATATCTCGGCGCCCGCAATCCGCGCCTGCACACCGACGAAGTGCTGGTGGCACTCAGCGTACTCTCCGAGAGCGACGAGCGGTGCCGGCGCGCCTTAGAGCAACTGCCGCGCCTGCGCGACTGTCAGGTACACTCCACGGTGATGCTCTCCGAGGTTGACCGCAAGATATTCAAGAAATTAGGGTGCGGGCTCACCTGCGACCCTGTGCGTAAGAAATAAGAACTTTGCACCACATAAAAAAGATTTATCATCATGAAAAAACTATTAACTGTGGCTGTCATGGCACTCTTGGCCGTAGGCACCACCCAAGCAGAAAGCGACGTGATAGGTAAAAGTAATATCAAACTGAAGAGCCGTATGATGACCCCCGAGGCCCTGTGGGCCATGGGGCGCATCGGCACCGTGGAGGCATCACCCGACGGCAGGCAGGTGGTCTATCAGGTAGGCTACTACTCGGTGAAACAGAACAAAAGCCGCCAGGTCGTCTGCATCATGAACAGCGACGGCACCAACCAGCGGCAGCTCAGCACATCGGCCAAGAGCGAGACCGACCCCACCTGGATAGACGCACAGACCATCGCCTTCCAGAGCGGTGGCGAGATATGGGCGATGGCTCCCGACGGCTCGAACCGCCGCCAGCTGTCGAATACCGGCGGAAAGGTGGAGGGCTTCAAGTTCTCGCCTGACCGCAAGCAGGTCATCATCATCCAGTCTCTTCCCTTCCACGATATTATCAAGAAGAACCCCGACGATCTGCCCAAGGCTACGGGCCGCAGGGTGACGGACCTGATGTACCGCCACTGGGACCACTATGTGGAGAGCATCCAGCATCCTTTCCTGTATCATGTTTCCGAACAATCCGGGATTTCCGGCGACGGCCTCGACATCCTTGAGGGCGAACCCTACGAGTGCCCCATGGAGCCCTTCGGCGGTGTGGAACAGTTGGCGTGGAGCCCTGACTCGAAGACCATTGCCTATACCTGTCGCAAGAAGAAGGGCACCGACTATGCCACCTCTACCGACTCCGACATCTATTTATATAATATAGGTACGCGTGAGACGAAGAACCTCTGCAAGCCGCAGGGCTACCAGGCTCCCAAGAGCGACCCCAGCCACACCAAGGCCGACCAAGCGGTCAACAGCGACCCGCAGATGATGACCGGCTACGACCAGAACCCGCAGTTCTCGGCCGACGGACGCTATATCGCCTGGCAGTCGATGGCTCGCGACGGCTACGAGGCCGACCTCAACCGCCTGTGTGTCTATTCGTTAGAGAGTGGCAGCAAGCGCTTCATCAACTGGAAGAGCGACGTGGAATCCTTCTGCTGGGCACCCGCCTCTGGCAAGAAGGCGAAGGCCACCGATGCACAGTTCTACTTCCTCAGCGTATGGCATGGCTGCAACAATATGTACATGGCCAACCAGAAGGGCGAGGTGACACAGCTGACCGACGACTGGGCCGACTGGACCTCGCTGCAGATGGCCAACAACGGACAGCGCATCCTGGCAACCCGCCAAAGCCTGTCGGCACCCACCGACATCTACATGGTAACCCCTGCTGCCAAGAAGCAGCCCACGAAGATAGAACAGATTTCGTTTGAGAACAAGCACATCCTCGACCAGCTCACCTTCGGCAAGATGCAGCAATACTGGGTACCCACCACCGACGGCCAGAAAGAGCTCGTCTGGGTCATGCTGCCCGCCAACTACGAGGAAGGCAAGAAGTACCCCACCCTGCTCTTCTGCGAGGGCGGTCCGCAGTCGCCCGTCAGCCAGTTCTGGAGCTATCGCTGGAACTTCCAGATGATGGCCGCCAACGGCTACGTCGTCGTAGCCCCCAACCGCCACGGTCTGCCCGGCTTCGGACAGGCTTGGAAAGAGCAGATCAGCGGCGACTGGACTGGCCAGTGCATGAACGACTACCTTTCGGCCATCGACTATGCTGCCGACTCGCTGCCTTTCGTCGATCGCAACCGCCTGGGAGCCGTCGGCGCCTCGTTCGGCGGTTTCTCGGTCTATTATCTGGCCGGCCACCACAACAAGCGCTTCAAGGCATTCATCTCGCACGACGGTGCCTTCAACCTGGAGTCGATGTACACCGACACCGAGGAGGTGTTCTTCTCCAACTGGGAGTACGACGACGCCTACTGGAACAAGAACCGCACTGCCCGTGCCGCCAAGACCTACGAAAACTCGCCCCACCGCTTCGTTGACCAGTGGGATACCCCCATCCTCTGCATCCACGGCGAGAAAGACTACCGCATCGTTTACAACCAAGGCATGGGCGCCTTCAATGCCGCCCGCCTGCGCGGCATTCCTGCCGAACTGCTCATCTTCCCCGACGAGAACCACTGGGTGCTGAAGCCCCAGAACGGCATTCTCTGGCAGCGCACCTTCTTCGAGTGGATGGACCGCTGGCTGAAATAAGGAATGCCGGGATAACGAGACAGCGGAATAACGGGATTTCGGAATAACGGAATAACGGTATAACGGGATAACGGAATAACGGAATAACGAAATAACGAAACAACAAAAAAAAGAATAAAAAAACAAGCCCCATGTCACAAGCCATTCAAAAGACCCTTCGCGACAGTGCCGCCATGCGCTGGACAGCCCTGCTGCTGCTGGCCCTCGCCATGTTCTGCAGCTACATCTTCATGGACATCCTCTCACCCATCAAGGACCTCATGCAGTCGGAACGCGGGTGGGACTCCACCGCCTTCGGCACCATGCAGGGTTCAGAGGTGTTCCTCAACGTGTTTGCCTTCTTCCTCATCTTTGCCGGCATCATTCTCGACAAGATGGGCGTGCGCTTCACCATGATTCTCTCCACCGCCGTCATGCTCATCGGAGCCGGCGTCAAGTGGTATGCCGTCAGCGACGGCTTTGCAGGCAGCTCGCTGGAAGCATGGTTTAACAACAACCTGAACTACATTCCCCTGTTCGACGAACTCGGCGTCTCGCCCTTCTACGAGGGCATGCCCGCCTCGGCCAAGTTTGCTGCCTGCGGCTTCATGATTTTCGGCTGTGGCTGCGAGATGGCCGGCATCACCGTGAGCCGCGGTATCGTGAAGTGGTTCAAGGGCCGTGAGATGGCCCTCGCCATGGGTTCCGAGATGGCACTGGCCCGCCTCGGTGTCGCCACGTGCATGATTTTCTCGCCCTTCTTCGCCCGTCTGGGCGGTGTGGTGAGCGTCAGCCGTTCGGTGGCCTTCGGTGTGGTGCTCATGTGCATCGCCCTCATCATGGCTATTGTCTATTTCGTGATGGACCAGAAGTTAGACGCCCAGACCGGCGAGGCCGAAGAGAAAGACGACCCGTTCAAGGTTAGCGACATCGGCAAGATACTCACCGACAGCGGCTTCTGGATTGTCGCCCTGCTCTGCGTGCTCTACTATTCAGCCATCTTCCCCTTCCAGAAGTACGCCGTCAACATGCTGCAGTGCAACCTGACGCTCACCGCTCCCGATGCCGACTCCTTCTGGGCCAGCCCCTCGGTCACCATCGTCCAGTATGTCATCATGCTCCTCGTGGCCGCCACCGGTTTCGCATCCAATTTCCAGAAGCAGTCTGCCAAGCGGTTCACCCTGCTGGCCGTCAGCATCCTGTCGCTCGTCTGCTACTGCTACATGGGCTTCATGCGCCAGTCGGCCGAGAGCATCTTTGCCGTGTTCCCCCTGCTGGCCGTGCTCATCACCCCCATCCTCGGCTCCTACCTCGACCACCACGGCAAGGCAGCCACCATGCTCGTCATGGGTTCGCTGCTGCTCATCGGCTGCCACCTCACCTTCGCCTTCGTGCTGCCCATGTTCAAGGGTTCCGCCGTCGGCGGCATCATCATTGCCTACGCCACCATCCTCGTCTTGGGAGCCTCGTTCTCGCTGGTGCCCGCCTCGCTGTGGCCCAGCGTGCCGAAGCTGGTCGATGCCAAGGTGATTGGTTCGGCCTACGCCCTCATCTTCTGGATTCAGAACATCGGTCTGTGGCTCTTCCCCCTGCTCATCGGCAAGGTACTCGATGCCACCAACCCCGGCGTCACCGACCCCACCCAGTTCGACTACACCGCCCCGCTGGTCATGCTGGCCTGCCTGGGTGTGGCCGCCCTGCTGCTCGGCTTGCTGCTGAAGGTGGTTGACCGCAAGAAAGGCCTCGGACTGGAGTTGCCCAACATCCAGGAATAAGCGACATGACACTAAAACCTATTACTACACTACTCGTCAGCCTATCATTACTTCTACTACCTGTGCTAAGCGCTACGGCACAGGTAGTAGATGATTTTACCATCACCCATATAGGAGCTGCTGAAGGACTGTCCAGCCAGCGCATCTACGATATCCGGCAGACCGACGACGGTGCCGTCTGGTGGTCGAACAAAGACAACGTGGAGCGCTACAACGGTGTACGCCTGAAGAGCTACCATCTGGGCAGCACCACCACCTTCAACCATTCCGGAGGGCGCATCTTCAAGTTTGCCCGCCACACGCCACCGGCCAACGACAAGCAGCAGCCGGCATCCCGTCCGCTGGTGGTCTTCGACAACAAGGGAGGCATTTTCACCTATGACGAGGCCGCCGACGACTTCGTGCAACAAGCCGACCTGAAAGCCATGACGGGCGGCGACGTGCTGTTGAACGATGTGCTGCTGGCCGACAGCGGTGCGTGGATAGCCATGCGCGAAGGCGTCTGGTTTCTGAAAGGAGCCAACGGCGGCCGCACGGCGACGCAGCTGTTGCCCGTGGTCAAAGGCCAGTTTGCCAACCTCATCGTACCGTCCAAGTCAGGCTTCCTGCTATGTATGCGAGACGGCGTACTGGGCTATCGCATGCCCCACCATGCCATTCCCCAGAACAACCCGAAGCTGTCGCGCCTGATGCAGGCCTCCATCGAGAGTGCCTACTACGATGTCTCTACCGACATCGTCTGGCTGGGCAGCTACCAGAGCGGACTGCACTTGCTGCAGTTCACCGGCAGCCGTCAGCACGTCACGCATTGCGCCTTCCCCGCCCCCTCCATGCACAGCCCCATCCGCTGCATCTGTCCCTACAACGACGATGTCATGCTGGTAGGCATCGACGGACTGGGGGTCTATAAAATCGCCCGCCACCCGTCGCCTGCCGACCCTATCAGCGGCACCCTGCTCTTCAATGCCAACGAAGGCCACGAAGGCGTGCTGCACGGCAACGGCATCTACTCCATGATCTGCGACACCTGGGGCAACATCATCATCGGCTCCTACTCCGGCGGCATCGACATCGCACGCCCCGTAGGCAGCACGCCGGCCATCTATCGCCATGAGCGGGGCAACACGCAGTCGCTGCTCAACGACCGCGTCAACTGCGTGGCACAGTTTCCCGACGGCACCCTGGTCATGGGCACCGACAACGGCGTGAGCCTGCTGAACCCGCTGACGCACCATTGGCAACACCTGTGCCACGGCGCGGTGGTGCTGTCGTTCTGCTTCACGCCCCAAGGCACCCTGCTGGCCGCCACCTACGGCAAGGGCGTCTATGAAATCACCCGCCAGGGCAACCAGCGCCAGTGCTATCATGCCCACGACGGTGTGCTGACCGACGACCACGTCTATAAGCTCCTCTTCGACTATCGCGGCAGCCTGTGGATGGGCTGTCTCGACGGCGATCTGGTGGAACACGCCGGCTCTTCTACGCGCTATTACCCTATCAACAACGTGCAAGACATCCTACAGCTCCCCGACCGCCGCATAGCCGTAGGAACCGCCAACGGTGTCTGGCTGATTGACACCCATACCGGCGGCGTCACGAAGTTAGACTATGCCCCCAAGGGAACCGACGACATCAACTACTATGTCAACACGCTCTACATGGACGACGACAACCGCCTGTGGATAGGCACCGACGGCGGCGGCATCTACATCTACCACCTCAACACCCGCGAGAGCCGCCAGGTGACCACCGCCAACGGTCTGCCGTCCAACGTCGTCAGCAGCCTGTGCAAGGATGTCAAGGGCCGCGTGCTGGTGACCACCGAGCGCGGACTGGCCTTCGCCCTCGACAGCCGTGCCACACGCTTTGTCAACGTGAACTACTGCTATGGCATCGAGCGCGAATACTCGTCGCGGGCAGTAGTCCGGCTGCAGAATGGCTTCATGCTCTACGGCACCACCTCCGGGGCCTTGCTCATCGACCCGGAGAACATCCAGAAAATCAACTATTCCGCCCGTCTGAAACTGACGGGTGTCAGTTGCCGTAACGACAGCACCCAGCAATTCCGCCAGCAGATTCACCGCATGCTGCAGGAGCACGAGCTGCAACTGTCGTACAGCCAGCGCACCTTCGAGCTGCACTTCGAGGCCATCAACCTGCGCAACCAGTTCGACATCGTCTATCAGTACCAGATGGACGGCGGTTCGTGGAGCCGCCCTGACGACCAGCAATACATCCGCTTCACCAACCTCGAAGCCGGCAGCCACGAGCTACGGCTGCGCAGCGTCAGCCGTACCTGCGGCGAGGTGCTCGACGAGGTGGTGCTCAACGTGCGCATCGGCCAGCCGTGGTGGAACACCTGGTGGATGTGGACCGTCTATCTCTGTCTGCTGTTCCTGGCCTTCTATGGAGCCTGGCGTGTCTATCAGCTGCACGAGAAATACATGCGGCTGGTCATCAGCACCCCCCGCTTGGAGGACCCTGCGGTGCAGCCTGCCCCCGAGCTGGCATCCGGTGAGCACAGCGAACACGGCGAGGACAGCGACGATGGCGAGAACAGCAAGGAGAGCGACGACGGCAAGAACAGCGACGACGGCAAGGACTTCGTTGACAAGGTGACGCATCTCGTCATCGACAACCTCTCCGACACCACGTTCAACATCGACCGCCTGTGCCGCGAGATGGCCATGAGCCGCACCCTCTTCTATGTCAAGCTGAAGTCATATACCGGCAAGTCGCCCCAGGACTTCATCCGCATCATCCGCTTAGAGCGCGCCGCCTCGCTGCTGCGCAAGGGGCGCAATGTGTCCGACGCCGCCGCCCTGGCCGGTTTCGACAATGCGAAATACTTCAGCACGATATTCAAGAAATACTTTGGCGTGTCACCGTCGAAATACGGGTGAACGGACAGAAAAGGTAGGAAATCTGACATAAAAGGTTTCATTGCTGACAATCCCGCCGTTTGATGACCTTTCATGTACGCAGCCAAACCTCTGAAAGACGGAAAAGCCATAATTTTGCAGCAGAAATTCTAACAGACAAGCAAAAATGATGAACACAAGACGATTTCTTTCCGTTGCGCAGCGCAGCCTGCTGGCCGTGCTGCTACTGCCGCTCACCGCTGCCGCCCAGCCCACGGCCAAAGAGTGGAACAAAGACGTGGTAGGCTGGAACCTTGGCAACCAGCTGGAGTGCTCGGCTCCTGGTCAGGACGCTGAATCGATGGCCATCACCCTGGCCGACAACCACATGAAGGCCGAGACCAACTGGGGCAACCCCACCATCACCAAGAAGACCATCAAGGCCGTCAAGGATGCCGGCTTCAATGCCGTGCGCATCCCCGTCCGCTGGCAGAGCCACATCACCAACCCGCAGGCCATGAGCATCGACAAGGCATGGATGCAACGCGTCAGGCAGATCATAGACTGGTGCCTGGCCTACGACCTGAAGGTCATCATCAACACCCACCACGACAAGTGGCTGGAGGGCCGCCCCACCTATCAATATAAAGAGGAGAACAACCGGCGGCTGGCCCTCTTGTGGATGAACATTGCCAGCGAGTTTGCCGCCTACGACTACCGCGTGGCCTTCGCCGGCACCAACGAGGTACACATCCGCGACAACTGGGGCAAGCCCGAGCAGGAGAACCTGGACGTGCAGAACTCCTACAACCAGACGTTTATCGACGTGGTGCGTGCCACCGGCGGCAACAACCAGAAGCGCCACCTCATTGTGCAGACCTACGTGTGCAACCCTGACTTCGGGCTGAACGGCGGATTCATCATCCCCACCGACACCGAGGGCAACGGCAACCGCTACATGAGTGTCGAGTTCCACTACTACACCCCGTGGGACTACGCCGGCGAGTGCCGGTACTACTGGTGGGGCGAGCCTTACAAACAGTACGGCGAGGCATCGCCCAGCAACGAGCAGACCATGACCGACTTCCTCGACAAGTTGTCGGCCGAATGGGGCGCCAAAGGCCTCGGCATGGTCATGGGCGAATGGGGCGTCACCGACCATACCCAAGGCGGCCATGCCGACCGTCAGCACGAGAATGCCGCCTACTACTGCCGGCTGCTGGTCGGCGAGGCCCTGAAGCGCGGCATCTCCACCTTCGTCTGGGACAACAACTCCTTCGGCAACGGTCAGGAGCAGTTTGGCATCTTCGACCGCCACCACGGCATGAAGGTGAAGAACACCTGGGTACTCACCGGCATCATGGAAGGAAAGAACAAGCAATAAGCAACAAACAACAAGAAACCATCAACAACAATACACACACACTTATGAAGACGTTTGGACATTTCGACGACGCGCACCGCGAGTACGTCATCACCGACCCCGCCACACCGTTCCCCTGGATCAACTATCTTGGCAATGAGGACTTCTTCGGGCTCATCAGCAATACTGGCGGCGGCTACGACTTCTACAAGGATGCCAAGTTCCGCCGCATCACCCGCTACCGCTACAACAGCGTGCCCATGGACTCCGTAGGCCGCTATTTCTACATCAACGACGGCGGCACCGTGTGGTCGCCGGGCTGGAAGCCCTGCAAGACCGCGCTCGACAGCTACGAGTGCCGCCACGGCATGAACTATACCCGCATCACCGGCAGCAAGAACGGCATCGAGGCTTCGGCCCTCTTCTTCGTTCCCCTGCACACGTGGGCCGAAGTGCAGAAAGTCACCCTGACGAACCACAGCGGCACGCCGAAGCGCCTCAAGCTGTTCAGCTACACCGAGTGGTGTCTGTGGAATGCCGCCACCGACGGCGAGAACTTCCAGCGCAACCTTTCTACCGGCGAGGTAGAGATAGAACTCTCCTCCCCTACGGGGGGAGGCCGGAAGGGGGTTACCGTCTATCACAAGACGGAATACAAGGAGCGTCGCAACCACTATGCCTACTACGCCCTGACCAATGCCGAGGCGCAGGGCTACGACACCGACCGCGAGTCGTTCGTAGGACTGTACAACGACCTCTCTGCCCCGCAATGCGTCACCGCCGGCCGGCCGGCCATGAGTGTGGCCCACGGCTGGAGCCCCATCGCCTCGCACTATGTCGAGGTGGAGCTGCAGCCCGGCGAGCAGAAGCATTTCGTCTTCGTGCTCGGTTATGCCGAAAACCAACAGGAAGAGAAGTTCGAACGCAGAGATACCGCTTCTTTATGTAATCAAACACCCCCTCCTTCGGAGGGGCTTGGGGAGGCTTCTCTGCTCACCTCGCTGGGCCAACTGGACCATACCATTGTCAATAAGGAGAAGGCTCATGCCGTCATCAACCGCTTCGCGACACCCGAGGCCGTGGACGCCGCCTTCGACGAGCTGCGCCGCTATTGGGACGAACTGCTGTCCCGGTTCACCGTCAGCAGCAGCGACGAGCGGCTGAACCGCATGGTGAACATCTGGAATCAGTATCAGTGCATGATCACCTTCTGCTTCTCGCGCTCGGCCTCCTTCTTCGAGAGCGGCGTGGGCCGCGGCATGGGATTCCGCGACTCCAACCAAGACCTCGTAGGCTTTGTACACCAGGTGCCCGAGCGGGCCCGCCAGCGCATACTCGACATCGCCGCCACCCAGTTCCCCGACGGCGGCTGCTACCACCAGTACCAGCCACTGACCAAGCGCGGCAACAACGACATCGGCGGCGGATTCAACGACGACCCCTGCTGGCTCATCTTCGGCACCGTGGCCTACCTGAAGGAGACCGGCGACTTCAGCATCCTCGACGAGCCGGTGCCCTTCGACAACCAGCCGGGCACGGAGGTGTCGCTCATGGAGCACCTACGCGTGTCGTTCAACCACGTGGCTGACAACCTCGGGCCGCACGGGCTGCCGCTCATCGGCCGTGCCGACTGGAACGACTGCCTGAACCTGAACTGCTTCTCGTGGGACCCGAACGAGTCGTTCCAGACCACCGAGAACAACAGCGAGGGTTCCAAGGCCGAGAGCCTCATGATAGCCGGACTCTTCGTCTTCGTGGGCAAGGAGTATGTCAAGCTTTGCGAACTGAGAGCAGAGCAAGACGAGGCCCGTCGCGCCCAACAGCTCATCGACAAGATGACTGAAGCCGTCAAGCAGTACGGTTGGGACGGCGAGTGGTATCTGCGCGCCTACGACTTCTACGGCCACAAGATCGGCTCGCACGAGAACGACGAGAGCAAGATATTCATCGAGTCGCAGGGCTTCTGCACCATGGCAGCCATCGGACAGGAGGAGGGCATGGTGGACCGCGCGCTCGACGCCTGCAAGCGCTACCTCGACTCCGAGCACGGCATGGTGCTCAACTATCCGGCCTTCACCCGCTACCATGTCGAGATGGGCGAGATTTCCACCTATCCCGCCGGATACAAGGAGAACGGAGGCATCTTCTGCCACAACAACCCGTGGGTCATCATCGGCGAGACCGTGGCCCGTCGCGGCAACGATGCCTGGCAGCACTACACCAAGATAGCACCCGCATGGATTGACGACCAGCAGCTGCACAAGGTGGAGCCTTACGTCTATTGCCAGATGGTGGCGGGCAAGGAGGCCGCACGCCCCGGCGAGGGCAAGAACTCGTGGCTCACGGGCACGGCCGCCTGGAACTGGATAACCATCACGCAGTACATCCTGGGCATCAAGCCCACCTACGACGGCATAGAGATAGACCCCTGCATCCCTTCCTCGCTGAAGGAATATACCGTCCACCGCGTGCTGCGCGATGCCTCGTTCGACATCACCGTGCGCAATCCGCAGGGCCACGAGAGCGGAGTCAGCAGCATCCTGCTCGATGGCATCCCCGTCGAGGGCAACATGGTGCGAGCCACTCCCGGCCATCACGTCGTGGAGGTGACGCTATAGGCCCGGCCCTGAGCGAAAGCACATTCTCTCCGCAGTCAGCCTTACAGCCTGAAAAAAAATTTTTTTCACAAAATTTGCTGCCACTCTGCCACCAGTCTTCCAAAGCCACTGTGTTTCAAATACATAGCGGTGGTGGCAGATGGTGGGAGAGTGGCAGCAAAGCCCCACCCCCAACCCCTCCCCGATAGGGAGGGGAGTGGCTGCGCGTAGTGAGTGTGGCAGCCCCACCCCCAACCCCTCCCCGATAGGGAGGGGAGTGGTTGCGCGTAGTGACATCAAATGATTCACCAAATCTGTTCACCACTGTGAAAACAGCGTTTTCTTGCGTAGAAAACGCTGTTTTCCTGCATAGAAAACGACGTTTTCCTGCATGGTGGCACACTTACTATGCGCAGCCACTCCCCTCCCTTTCGGGGAGGGGTTGGGGGTGGGGCCGGTGGGGCCTTGCTGCCACTCTCCCACCATCTGCCACCACCTCTATATGCTTAAAACACAGTGGCTTCGAAAGATTGGTGGCAGAGTGGCAGCAAAAACTGAAAAAAATAAAAAAAATAGGAATCGCGGGGAAAAAGACGGCGATTAACCTTTTTTAAGGACTTTTACCCCCCCCCACGCTATTTTTTTCGTATCTTTGCAACCAGTTCTTTAAGAAATGAAGAAACGACAGGCCACAATTGCCAAAACATTTTACTTCTGTACCTTACTATTTTATTTATAACTCTAAATTTCAACACAAATGAAGACAAAATTTTTACTTTTGGCAGTCGTGCTGCTCACCATGCTGAGCACCAGGGCTGTAGCACAGAACGATGCCAGCGCTATGCGTGAGCTCATGAAGACCAGGATCGACGAACTGAAGGCCCTGGCTCCCGACAACGTCAAGGGCCTCAACCAGACCTTGAAAGATGACACCGTAAAGGTGTATATAGCACAGTACACCGAATTGTACAACGCTTCCCCCCTAGAAAGCTACGATGACTACCAGGAAGCTTACGACTTCCTGGGGTGGATTATTGTTCGCGTGAACGAGTATCTCGCTGCCTACAGGGTGTTCACCGACAACATGACCAAGCTGAAAACCCTGATTAACAAGTTCAATGCCGACACGGAGAAAAAACAGGAATACAAAACATTCGCCCAAGACGTGTACGATGCCTACAATGCCCTCTCTGCTCACGATATGATTGCCCTCACCGACGAAAATGTGGAGGCCCAGAAGGAATATGACGATAATGAGTATAACTATGTGCCCGACGACGTAACGAGCGAGAACATTGCTGATGTCGATAATGACCCTTCAGAGTACATCTCCACCTACGGTCAGTTCAACGCATTTTTCAGTCAGAATACCAAAGAACTCGGCTCTATCTACCTGGAGGTTGCTGGCACTGGCACGGCAGAATCCCCTGAGGAACTCACCGCACAGCTGAGGAATCCGAACTTAGAGAACGCTGGTGAACAGTGGTGGGGCACCGACTGGACCAGTATTGGCAACAGCGCAGCTGAGCAGTCTGGGAAACCGTTCATCACCTACCAGCAGGTTCACTTGCCCGAAGGCTACTACACGCTCGTAGGCTACGGCATGGACCGTCGCGGCTCATGGGCCGACGTATTGGCCAACGACGAGGATTGGAACGACTATCATAGGACCTATCTCTTTTCCCATTTGAACATCGACGGCAGCGACTCCACAATGGTGGATGCATTCAAGGCTAAAAACATGGCCCTGACTGCGGACATCACTGAAGGCGCAGGCAACATCTCTACCTGCGAGGTGGACGGCGTCACCTACTACACTCCCAACGACATGGCTCAGTATCGCGCTTGGGAGGATGCCAAGATAGCCATAGCCGGCCACGGCCACGGTGCGGTGGTTCAGTTCTGGGTATGGCAGGGTGAGGGCGACTTCGGTACGCTCGGCTTCTCACATCCCTGGCATGTCGGCAACACCTGGTTCGTCGCCGACGGCATCCAGCTGTATTATGCTAAAGACGACTTCCCCAATATCGACATTGACACCCCTGATTGTGCGAGCGTCACTATTACCGATGCCGGTTGGGCAACGTTTGTGTCGGACAAAGCGCTCAACTTCCAAGGGTCTCCCGTGAAGGCTTACATTGTGACTGACCACGACGACTATGACCTGGTCATGACCCAGATGACTGGCACCGTGCCTGCCAACACGCCGCTGCTGCTGAATGCTGCAAAAGCAGGAAAATACAACATTCCTTTTGCTGCAAGCAGCTCGACCAATGTTGATGGCAACAAGCTGGTGGCAGGTAATGGTAATAGTGTATCGGAAGGTTCTGAAGAGGAAGAGAGGTACGTGCTGGTAGCTGATGGCAATACGGCTGTGTTCAAGAGGATTGAATCTACATCTGCTATCGTACCTGTCGGCAAGGCTTACCTGCAGTTCATAGGGGAGTTGGAGGCTCCTTTCCTGTATATCGGTTCTGGCCAGACTACCGGCATCGAGAGCATCGAGGCTGCCAAGGCTGCCAAGGGCGTGTACTACAACATCGCCGGCCAGCGCGTGGCCCAGCCCACAAAGGGCCTGTACATCGTGAACGGCAAGAAGGTCGTGGTGAAATGAGTAATGAGAACACTAACATTTAAAGAACAAGACAATGAAAAAGACATATATCATTCCTGAATTAGAGGTAGTCCGCATACAGACACAGCAGATGCTGGCAGCATCGGTGCCACCTACCCTTAGCGGTCAGTCATACGAGGGCGAGACGATACTGGCTCCCGAAATGGACCCCGAGGGCATGCTGGGCTTGCCGAGCTTCGTGTTCCAATAATTCCAACGGGTAATTCCGGGAATTAGAAATTCCACAGCTGAGGTCGTGTCAAAAGTAATTGGCACGACCTCTTTTTGCTCTCTGCGGGTCAGTGCATGCCGTTCTTTCCCAAAAACGTCCTTAAACACCCACAGGGTATCTACTTTTGCGCAAAAAAACTTGGCAGTTAGGAATTAAAACCTTATCTTTGCACACAGCATCACAGCAGACCGTATCTACAACTTGACAAAGAGACTATGACAACCACCGCACAAACCGTCAAACAGCTGCCCCTCGGCATCGCCGACTTCGGGCTGGTTAACAAACAAAACTGCTACTACGCAGACAAGACCATGTTCATCCCCCGCCTGGAGATGGCCAGCAACTATCTCTTCTTGGTGCGCCCGCGGCGCTTCGGCAAGTCGCTGCTGCTGAGCATGCTGAAGTGCTACTACGACGTGAACCTGAAAGACCGCTTCGACGAATATTTCGGACAGCTGTGGATAGGCAGCCACCCCACGGCACTACGCAACCGCTATGCCGTGCTGCACCTGGACTTTTCGCAGGTGACGGGCTCCATCGACCAGTTGCAGGAACGGTTCAACAGCTACTGCGGCATCATCCTCAATGGCTTTGGACAGGAGTATGAGCACCTGTTCTATCCGGGCTTTGCACAAGACGTAAAGCAGGAACCTGATGCCAATGTCAAGCTAAACTTCATTGGCTATAGCGCGAAAAGATACAGCGTGCCGCTCTACCTCATCATCGACGAGTACGACAACTTCACCAATACCGTGCTCAATCAGCATGGCCATGATGTCTATACCGGGCTGACGCACGGCGAGGGTTTTTATCGTGACATCTTCAAGCTCTTCAAGCCCAACTTCGAGCGGGTGCTGATGATCGGTGTCTCGCCCGTGACCATGGACGACCTGACCAGCGGCTACAACATTGCCACGAACATCACCGCCGATGCCGCCTTCAACCACATATTGGGCTTCAGCGAGGAAGAGGTGCGGCAGATGTTCCAATATTACAAGGAGGCTGGTTGGTTGGTGGGCGACATCGATGCCATGATACAGGAGATGAAGCCGTGGTATGACAACTACTGCTTTAGCCCCTCCCCCTTCCCCTCCCGAGAGAGGGGCGTAGTTACTTCTACCGCTTACTATTCCGCCAATCAGTCCACCACCCAGACTGCCAACCAAGCTGCCAACCAGTCTGCCAACCAGTCCGCCACCCAGTCCGCCACCCAGACCGCCACCCAGACTATCTACTCCTCCCCCTCGGGGGAGGCCGGGAGGGGGGCTGTGGGGGCTCTGGGGGCCACTGTGTTCAACTCAAACATGGTGCTCTACTACCTGAGCAACCAGATACGCAACGGCCACGCCCCCGACGAGATGACCGACCCCAACACCCGCACGGACTATCAGAAGATGAAGCGGCTGATACAGCTGGACCGGCTGGAACCGCAGCGCAAGAGCATCATCTACCGAATAGCCGAGACGGGGTATATCGACGCGCGGCTGGTGCCTTACTTCCCGGCCTCGGAGATGGTGAAGTTCGACAACTTCGTGTCCTTGCTGTATTATTATGGCATGCTCACCATCACGGGCAACAATGGCCTGATGCTCCGTCTGGGCATCCCTAACAACAACGTGCGCAAGCAATACTACGGCTACCTGCTGGAAGAGTACGACCGCATACGTCCTGCCGACCACTGGCGCATCGACGAGGCGTACCAGGCAGCGGCACTCAGTGGCGACTGGCAGCCGCTCATCAAGACCGTCAGCGAGGAGTATGAGAAGACCTGCGCCGTGCGCTGCCTCATAGAGGGTGAGCGCAACCTGCAGGGCTTCTTCACCGCCTATCTGACCATGACCGGCTACTACCTCATCGCCCCGGAGCTGGAGTTCAGCCATGGCTACTGCGACTTCTTCCTGTTGCCCGACCTCGGGCGCTACCCCATGGTGGCCCACTCGTACATCCTGGAGCTGAAATACCTGAAGCAGGATGCCACCACAGAAGAGGCCGAGCGGCAGTGGGCTGATGCCAAGGAACAGATTCAGCGCTACGCACAGGACGCGAAGCTGCGCCTGCTGTGCGGCAACACGCAGCTGCACTGTATCGTGGCGCAGTACCGCGGCTACCAGTTGGTAAGGACGGAAGAGGTCTGAAGCAGCATAAATACCACATTTACATCCCCTGGAGAATACCACAGCATTTTTTCCCCCTCAAGCGTCACTCAAGCACAGGACAGCGTCCACGTATGACATGCGTGGACGCTATATTTCCTTGCGCTAAGGCGAAAAAACGACCGCTTAACGTTTTTTAAGGATTTTTACCCCCCCCCCACGTTTTTTTTTTCATACCTTTGCAGTCAAATGTTTGGAAAGGCTCTGTGAGTCTTTTCCCGTTACTAAAACAAACAAGGAAAAAATATCATAACTGCAAATTAACAATATAATACATCTTTTATTAACAACAAAAACAAAACAAAGCGTATGAAAAAAATTCTATCTTTAATGATGCTCGCGATGATGTTCGTTGGGACGGCGTGGGCAGACACTGAGGTTTCACCCGCAGGAGGCACTTCTAATGCCACTGTCAATGGAACATCATTTTCAATTAACGGCACTACTAATGCGGGTAACGGAACTCAAATCGACCCGATGTCTGGCAAGGGTATTAAGGTAAGAAAGAGCACTCCGTTAGTGATGACCGTCAACGAGGGCTATCGCATCAACTCCGTTACAGTCTATGCGGCATCGAATGACAACTCGAAAACTTTCCAGATTAGCAAGATTGAAGTGGATGGTACGGAGTATGTCCCAACAGGCAAAACAATGCCTATAACCTGCGCACAAAAGAATGCCGGCGAGGCTACCACCATCGAGATTTCAGGCATAGCCGCCAAAGAGAATATCACCTTCACTTTTGATGGTACAAACAGTCAGGGTATCATGGAGTTTCATGTTGACTACACTCAGGAAGAAGTCATCGTCCAGGAGATTACTGCCGTGACCTTTAACGGCACTGCCATCAGCGACACGGATCTGGCTACGCTGAAAAGCACCAAGGCCCTGACCATCGACGGCTCTGCGCTGAACGGCGTAGGCATGGTGGACGTCACGCTGTCGTCGGGCGGCACTACCGTCACCAAGGTTATCGATGGAACGACGGCTACCTATAGCTTCACCATCAACGGCACCGATGCATACACCGTGACCGTCAACAACCTCGCTGGCACATACACCGAGCAGGGAGCTGTGGTTTACTACAAGAAGAACGATACAGAAGCAGATGGAACGAACACCACGACAGTGACAGCAAACGGCATCACCTTCACCATGACTGATGCCGAAAAGACTTTCCAATTTGGTTCTGGCAGCGTGACGATGGGCGAGAACAAGTACGTGCCCCTGAAGCTCTCTACAGGTTGCGGTGTCAACGTGACCTTCCCCGAGGGCAAGGTAGCCACCAAAGCCATTGTCTATGGCTGGTCAGCCAGTGGCAACGGTCAGCTGACGGCTTTCAAGGAGAGCAACGATGCTGAGGCGAAGTCTGTCGATGTGAGCGGCGACGTGTTCTATGCCACCAACCAGGCTACCGACACTTATCCCTCTGTCTATGAGTACAATCTCGACAACTGGGAGAGCCTGTACTTCAATGCCGGCGGTTCTGCTTCGCAGCCCTTCGTAGTCATCGACTTCGTGCTGGCCGAAACCGTCACCGCCACCATCAAATCTGAATGCGGCTATGCCACCTTCTGCAGCGACAAGGCCCTCGACTTCAGTGCCGTCGAAGGTCTGACCGCCTATATCGTGACTTCCACCGAAAGCGTTGCACAACTCAAAAAGGTGACGAAGGTTCCTGCCGGCACGGGCTTGGTACTGGAGGGTGATGAAGAGGCTACCTACCCCAAGACCTACAAGATTCCCGTGATTGCTACTGCCGATGCCATTGAGGGGAACCTGCTGAAGGCCGCCATCACCGATAAAACTGCCGGAGAAGGCGACTACGTGCTCGCCTATAAGAGCAATGTACGCGCCTTCTTCCCCGCTGAAGAAGACCTGACGATTCCTGCCGGCAAGGCTTACCTGCACATCGATTCTGGCGCTCCCGCATTCCTGCCCTTCGATGCTGAGACCACTGGCATCAGCGCTACGCTGAAGAATAGCGAAAAGGCAAACAAGGAAATCTTCAACCTCGCCGGACAGCGTGTCAGCCAACCCACTAAGGGTCTGTACATCGTCGGTGGACGTAAGGTTGTCGTGAAGTGATTATGAACTAATATCAGAAACAAAGCAAAAAAAAGAACAGCAATATGAAAAAGACATATATGACTCCCGCCCTGGAGATTTTCAGAATAGAAACCGAGCCGATACTGTCAGGCTCTCCAACGATAGGTATCGTCAGCGATCCTAATATCGATAATTCTGACGACGTGCTGGCACCCGGTCTTGAGCTCCCCGGCCTGAACCTGCCCGGCATGAACATGCCGCAGTAACATTCAGACACATTATCTTATAAAAAATAGGCTGCGCCGGTCGGTGCAGCCTATTTTTTTCTTTTTGCGGTCGTGCTATGCGGTTGTCTGTCGCTCGGTCGAATGCCATCACTCAGCCGCCCCGTGCTTGATATAGCGCACATACTCGCAGGCAGCCAGGAGGAAGGCACCCACGCCGAAGTTGGCCTGGCTGTCGGCATTGACCGTCTGACCGGGAATGGCACGCTCGCCGATGGGTTGCACATAGCCCACCCTGCCGTCGGACTGCAGGGCTACGGTGGTGAGGTAACGCCAGGCTTTCTCGATGACGGGGGCATAGTCCGACCGCGACAGGCAGCCTTTGTTGACACCCCACAGCAGTCCGTAGGTGAAGAATGCCGTGCCGGAGGTCTCGGGGCCGGGGGCATGGTCGGGGTCCATCATGGAACGGGTCCAGTAGCCCTCGGACTGCTGCAGGTCGGCTACGGCGCGCGCCATGCGCTGGTATTTCTGCAGGAAGAAGGGCCGGTGGCTATAGTCGGCGGGCATGTCCTGCAGCACCTTGGCCAGTCCGGCCAGCACCCATCCGTCGCCACGCGCCCAGAAGTCTTTCTTGCCCCCGGCCGACCGGTGCTTGGGATAGACGTACTTGCCGTCGCGGAAATAGAGCCCCGTCTCGCCGTCGAGCATGATGCTGTCGCTGTAGAGCAGGTTGTCGTAGAGCTTGTCTAAGTATTTCCGGTCGCCGGTGATGCGGTACATCTTCGTCATCACGGGCATCACCATGTAGAGGGCATCGGCCCACCACCAGTAGTCGCGGGCCTTCGAGTCGGCAATATATCCCATCACCTCTTTGGCACGCGCCACCCGCTGCTCGTTGTCGGCGAGGCCGGTGCTGCCCACCCCTTCCACATAGAGGTCGATATAGGTCTGGAAACAGATTTGCCAGTCGCCGAAGAGCACGTAGTCCTGCCCTTCGCCGTATCGCTTGTATTTCCACTTCGAGGAGTCTTTCTCCGTGGCTCCCTGCCAATGGTTATGCTCGGCCCACCGTATGCTGTAGTCGAGCATCTCGCGGTCGCGTAGCAGTTTATACACTTCCATGTTGCCCGTATGGTAGGCAGCATGGTCCCAGAAGGCCCGCACCTCGGCAGGGTTGTGCTGCTGCCAGTAGTTGTTCACGCGGCGGATAAGGGTCTCCACCTCCTCTGCCGTCCAGGTCTTGGCCTGCAGGCTCGCCGAGGATATTATAATAAGGAATAAAGTGAGAATGTTTCGCATATCGTCGTTCTTGTCTGTGATATTTTTACCATTTGTCTTTAGTTTGTATCTTATCGGCCCAGCGGTGGTCCTTGGGGAAGGGCTGTCCGCCCCAGGCCTTCACCTGCGTCCACGGCTCGGCGGCATCCGTCCAGAAGGGATGGTCGGCAGGCAGTCCGAGGGGCATGAAGGCCAGCGTGGTCATATAGAGCGAGCCGTTGTTGGTGTACCAGTCGGCCACGTCGGGCTGGCTGCCGCAGAAGCCGATGGTCAGGTAGCCGCCCTCGTTGAAGTTCTGCTGCTCGTCGAACATGCGGTGCATGACACGGGTGAGGGCGGCACGCACCTGTCCGCCCGACAGCTCGGGCGGCAGCTTGCCGTACCATGCCATCAGGGCCAGCGGCTGCAGGGCTGCCAGGCGGTAGGGGATGCTGCGCCCGAAGACGGGGAAGGTGCCCTCGGGCGATATGAACCGCTCCAGGATGACGGCCATCTTCTGCGCACGGGTGAGTGCCCGGTCGTAATACTTCTTATAGTCGATACGGGTGTTCGCCTTGGCATCCTGCATGGCCTGGAGAGTCTCCAAATACATGGCATGGAACACGAAGCTGCTGTAATAATCGAAGGCAAACGAGGGGCCGTCGGCATACCAGCCGTCGCCGACATACCATTCCTCCACCTTGCGGCAGGCAGTATTGACACGGAACATGTCGCAGGCGGCGCGCCCGGCTGCCTTGGCCAGAAAGCTCTCGATGACCGAAGAGAACAGCAGCCAGTTGGTGTAGGGCGGGTCTATCTTGCGCAAGTTCTGAAACTCCTTGACATACCGCTGCTTGGTGATGCTGTCGAGCGGCACCCACAGAGCCTCGTAGCCCCGCAGGAACGACTCGGCGATGTAGGCGGCATCCACCAGGTTCTGTCCGGTGATGCCCCAGCAGAGGTAGTCGGGACTGGCGGGATCGACGGCATTCCGATACGACAGCAAGGCCCACTCTCGCAGCTCCCGGCGCTGGCGACCCTCAGGGGTGTCGTCGTCGGGCAGCGACAGCCAGGGGGCTATGCCTGCCATGAGCCGCCCGAAGGTCTCCATATAGACCACCTTGCGGTTACGGTTGTCGAACGAGGGACTGAACTCCGTCTGCATGTTCTGCTGCAGCTGCCCCCGGCTCATGTTCTCCAACACAGGGCGGGCCATCTTGTCGGCCAGCTGGCACCAATATTCGCGGTCGGTCTGTACGGCCTTCGCCTTCTTCTTTGCCATCGAGGGCACGAGCAGCAGCAACAGGGCTGCCGTCAGTAGTAATAAGCGTTTCATCATCGGTTGTCATATCAATTTGGCGACAAAGATAAGAAATTTCCACGACATACGGGCAGGGGAAACGGGAAAATAGCACGAAAGAGGAAAAATAAGCGGAATATATTTTGTTTTGTTCCCCCTAATTCGTACCTTTGCAGTCGGTAATCATTCACCAACAACTAAACAAAAAATGGCAAAACAAAAGAAATTCATCCTTCAAGAGAGTGAGATTCCTACACAGTGGTACAACATCCAGGCCGACATGCCCAACAAGCCCATGCCGCCCATCCA
The DNA here is from genome assembly GCA_947165435.1 of uncultured Prevotella sp. Lineage (GTDB taxonomy): Bacteria > Bacteroidota > Bacteroidia > Bacteroidales > Bacteroidaceae > Prevotella. Next base: position 8,678 of record CAMVAI010000038.1, on the reverse strand, counting down.
CCCGGCAACGAAACAGCCCTTAGGTGTTGACGACCTGGCGCACATCTTCCCCCGCGAATGCTGCGTGCAGGAGCTGGACACCGAGCACCGCTGGATAGACATCCCCGAAGACGTGCTGGAGAAATACAAATACTACCGCTCCACCCCGCTGGTGCGCGCCTATGCCTTGGAAGAGGCGCTGGGCACGCCGGCCCACATCTACTTCAAGAACGAATCGACCAACCCGCTGGGTTCGCACAAGATCAACTCGGCCCTGCCGCAGTGCTACTATGCCAAACAGGAGGGCACGACCAACGTGACCACCGAGACGGGAGCCGGACAGTGGGGTGCCGCCCTGTCGTATGCCGCCAAGATCTACGGTCTTGACTGTGCGGTATATCAGGTAAAGATTACCATGCAGCAGAAGCCCTACCGGTCGAGCATCATGCGTACGTTCGGTGCCGTGGTGACCGGTTCGCCGTCGATGTCCACCCGTGCCGGCAAGGACATACTGACCAAGGACCCCACGCACAGCGGCTCGCTGGGCACCGCCATCTCGGAGGCTGTCGAGCTGGCCACCACTACACCTAATTGTAAATATACGCTGGGGTCGGTGCTGAACCACGTAGGCCTGCACCAGACCATCATCGGACTGGAGGCCGAGAAGCAGATGGAGATGGCAGGCGAATATCCCGATGTCGTCATCGGATGCTTCGGCGGCGGCTCCAACTTCGGCGGCATCTCGTTCCCCTTCATGCGCCACAACCTGCTGGACGGCAAGACGACAGAGTTTATTGCTGCCGAGCCTGACAGCTGCCCGAAGCTGACACGCGGCCAGTTCCGCTACGACTTCGGCGACGAGGCCGGCTACACGCCGCTGCTGCCCATGTTCACCCTGGGCCATAACTTCAAGCCGTCGAACATCCATGCCGGCGGTCTGCGCTACCACGGTGCAGGCATGATTATCTCGCAGCTCATCAAGGACGGACTGATGCACGGCGTGGACATCCCACAGCTGGAGACCTTCGAGGCCGGCATGCTGTTTGCACGCACCGAGGGCATCATCCCCGCCCCGGAGAGCGCCCACGCCATCGCTGCCACCATCCGCGAGGCCAAGAAGTGCAAGGAGACCGGCGAAGAGAAGGTTATCTTGTTCAACCTCTCCGGCCACGGCCTGATTGACATGCCCAGCTATGAGTCGTACATCAAGGGCGACCTGCAGAACTATACCGTCACCGACGAGATGATAGCTGCCAACCTGGCCGAGCTTGACAAGCAATAACGGAAAGAACAAACTATGATAACACGCGAACTGTTAGCACCACAGTCTATTGCCGTCATCGGCGGCTCGAACAACATACACAAGCCCGGCGGCGCCATTGTGCGCAACCTGCTTGGAGGCGGCTATGAAGGCACGCTGCGCATTGTCAACCCCAAGGAAGACCAGGTGCAGGGCCTACGGGTGTTCCACCACGTGAACGAGCTGCCCCCCACGGAGCTGGGCGTGCTGGTGATTCCCGCCAAGCTATGCCCGGAGACAGTGGAAGTGATGGCCCGCGAGAAACAGACGCGTGCATTCATTATCATCAGTGCCGGATTCGGCGAAGAGACCGCCGCCGGAGCCGAGATGGAGCAGCGCATACTCGACATCTGCAAAGAGTATGGCTGCTCACTCATCGGCCCCAACTGCATCGGCATGTTGAACCGCCACCACCACTCGGTGTTCACCCAACCCATACCCAAGCTGAGCGCGAAGGGTGTCGATTTCATCAGCGGCTCGGGGGCCACGGCGGTATTCATTCTTGAGAGTGCCGTCACCAAGGGGCTGCAGTTTAACAGCGTATGGTCGATAGGCAACGGCAAGCAGATAGGCATCGAAGACGTGCTGGAATATATGGACACGCACTACGATGCCACCACAGACTCGTCCGTGAAGCTGCTGTACATCGAGAACATTGCCAACCCCGACAAACTGCTGTTCCACGCCAGCAGCCTCATCCGCAAGGGATGCCACATAGCCGCCATCAAGGCCGGCTCCAGCGAGAGCGGCAGCAGGGCAGCCAGCAGCCATACGGGAGCCATCGCCTCCAGTGACGCCGCCGTCGAAGCCCTGTTCCGCAAGGCCGGCATCGTGCGCTGCCATTCGCGTGAGGAGCTGACCACGGCAGGGTGCATCTTCATGGTGATGACCAACACCCGGCAGCCGTCACCCAGCGCCCAACGCCTTTCTACCGACAGCCAGCATCCGTTGCCTATCGCTGCCCAGCATCCTCTCCGCTTCGCCATCGTCACCCATGCCGGCGGCCCCGGGGTAATGCTGACCGACGCACTGTCGAAGGGCGGCATGGAGGTGCCTAAGCTGGAGGGGGCTGCCACGGAGGAGCTGAAGGCGAAGCTGTTTGCCGGGTCGAGCGTGGCCAACCCGATAGACATCCTGGCTACGGGCACGGCAGAGCAGTTGGGCACGGTGATAGACTACTGCGAGCAACGGTTCGACGACATCGACGCCATAGCCGCCATCTACGGCACGCCGGGGCTGACCACGCTGTATGAGGCCTACGACGTGCTGCACCAGAAGATACAGACCTGCACGAAACCCATCTTCCCCATCCTGCCCAGCGTGCATACGGCAGGCCCGGAGGTGGCCGAGTTCCTGGCCAAGGGGCATGTCAACTTCAGCGACGAAGTGACACTGGCCACCACACTGAGCCAGATGATGAAGACACCCCCACCCGCCCCGATGGAGGTGCAGCTGTACGGCATCGACATTCCACGGCTGAACGACATCATCCACGGCATCAAGGAAAACGGATACGTAGAGCCGCAGACCGTCAGAGAGATTCTGGAGTGTGCCGGCATACCGATGGTGCCCGAAATGGTGAGCCGCCAGAAAGACGAGCTGACCGCCTTTGCCCGCCGCGTGGGATTCCCCGTGGTAGCCAAGGTGGTTGGTCCGGTGCATAAGAGCGACGTGGGCGGTGTGGCCCTGAACATCCGCACCCCGGAGCACCTGGCACTGGAGTTCGACCGTATGATGCAGATAGAGGGAGCCACCGCCGTGATGGTGCAAAAGATGCTGCGCGGCACGGAGCTGTTCATCGGAGCGAAATACGAGGAGCGCTTCGGACACGTGGTGCTGTGCGGACTGGGCGGCATCTTCGTAGAGGTGCTGAAGGACGTGCAGTCGGGCCTGGCACCGCTGAGCTACGGCGAGGCCTACTCGATGATTCGCTCGCTACGTGGCTACAAGATACTGAAAGGCACACGCGGGCAACGGGGCATCAACGAGCAGAAATATGCCGAAATCATTGTGCGCCTCTCTACGCTGCTGCGCTTTGCAACGCAAATCAAAGAAATGGACATCAACCCGCTACTCGCCGATGGCGACGATGTGATAGCCGTTGATGCCCGTATCAGAATAGAGAAATAAAGACTATGCGTCGGCAAACACCTTGCCGTCGTCGAGGGTAATCTGCAGCTTGGTGTACTCGCTGTGGAAATCGTGCTGCAGGCGGTCCAGATAGCGCTTGCTCTCCCATTTACACATCGGCAGGTCGTGCAATAGGTAGTTGCCGCAGGCCTCCGGGCGCGTGGCGGGCACCTCGTCCTGTGCAATCATCCACTCCAGGCACTCGATGGTCAGGCGGCGCATGTCTTCCACGGTGTACTGCCCGGTCATAATGATATACATCCCTGTGAGACAACCCATCGGACCCACATACACCACGTCGTCCTTCACGGCAGAATTGCGGAACCAGGTGGCCATGAGGTGCTCCATGCTGTGCATGGCGGCAGGAGCCACCGCCGGCTCCTTGTTGGGCTCGGTGATGCGCAGGTCGAAGGTGGTAAACCCCTTGTCCTCACGCGACACATAGATGCCGGGCTTCAGATGGGTGTGGTCAATTGTAAAACTTTGTATGACTTCCATAATACGTGTGATGTTATATTAAATTTTCAACAAAAGTCTTGGTAACTTGGAACGAGTGCTCGGCCACGGTGGCCCAGAAGTCGTGGTACTGCGAGGCATCAGTGTCGCGCAGCGGAATGTCGCTGATGACGCGGAACGAGATGAACGGCACCTTATTGATATAACACGTCTGGGCGATGGCACACGACTCCATATCAACAGCCTTGGCCTCAGGGAAGTGGCCCAGTATCTCGCGCATCTTCTCCTTCGAATCGACAAACCAGTCGCCGGTGACAATCAGTCCGGCATGAACCCTCACGTCGCAGCGGAGGTTGGTGGCAATACTGAGCAGACGCGGGTCGGCCTGATAGCGGGCCGGCAGCCCCTGCACCTGTCCGTACTGCGTGCTGTTGTCGATGGCTGTGCCGCAATAGACATCGTGATAAGCCAGTTCGGCACTGGCCACCACGTCCTGTACCCCCACATCGTCGCCGTTGCCTCCCGCACATCCGCTGGAGATGATGACATCGGGGCGGAACTCGTTGATCATCCGTTGCGCACCAAGGGCGGCATTCACCTTGCCGATGCCGCACTTCTCTACTCTCACGTTGCCGTCGCTGAACAGCTGCTGCAACTGCTGCAGTTCCTTGTCCATGGCTACTATTATACCTATTTTCATTCTATTCTTCACTGTTTGGTCTTCTATAAAACTAACGGTTATTACACCGCCTCCTATATAACTAACGGTTGTTACACCGTATCCTATATAACTAACGGTTATTTCACCGCCTCCTACTTGTGCGGTGCAAAGGTACGAAAAAAAAGAAAGCAATGCAAAAGAAAAGCCATTTTTTCTTTTGCATTGCTCTGTAGAGAGGCAGCCTGCTGCGTCTTGACAGCCTATCCTATCGGCTTTACGCAAGATTGGGTAGGAGCTTGGGAGGCATTGAAATATCGGGCATTTATCACCACATGGATTTAGATGATGCACATGCCGGGCGAACACGGAAATGGCGGCCCATCCCTCACGGAAGAGCCGCCACGCTAACTTTTTTTAATCCGGGCGGGCGTTTCCATCTTCACAGACGCTGCCCGTCCATAACAAACTTAAATATACTTTTAAACTTTACTAATAAAAAATGTCTTTTACCATTCGAACTCTATCAGTTCGCGGGCGTCTGCACCATCAGCGTTTTCGACAGGTGTGCCGAAACCTATTTTTTCTGAGGCTGCTAACATTTGCTGCGTTTGAATCGTGAGCACTTCCATCTCTGGATTCTTATATATCTTTTTCATATTGCTTTTCGTTTATTATGTTTAACAGATGTTTCTATAAATGATTGGCGAATTACTTTACGATTACCTTCTTGCCGTTCACGATATACAGGCCCTTTGTGGGTGCAGATACGCGCTGGCCGTTCAAATTATAGAACTCACCGTTCTGGATGTCGCGAGCCACCACGCTATTGATACCTGTTGTGCCACCATCGAAGATGAAGCCTAACTCAGGAGCGGAAGCAGGGATGTCACTTGCCAGCAGATAAGCCTTGCCTGCGGGAACGGTGCTGGCTCCGGTTACCTGGCAGAACTTGCCACCCTTCAGGATATAAGCCTCGTTGGCTGCAATAGCGGTAGCAGTAACAGCAGCCTTAAGCTTGTTGGTGCCATCATAAGCAGCGTCAGCCTTCACGGGAATGCTATAGGTTGCGCCAGCAGTACCCTTCAGAATCACACCACTGTTTGCGGGCAGTTCGTCAACGCTGGTCAGGGTCACGGCATCCTTGGTGATGTTTGTTACTACATAGGCAGCTTCAATACCTGTTGCACTAGAGAAATCAAGCCCATAGCCAGAGGCCAGCGAAGAGTAACCACTGGAAGCTATAGTACCAGTAACGGCAAAGTTTGCAGGTATAGCAACGTTTGAAGCAGACTCAACGAGTCCGAGATAGTTCTTCTCCGGAGAGATATACAACTTCAATTTCGATACAGGCAGGCCAGTCTGAGTGTACACCAGGTTGGGACTCAATTTTGTGCCGTCAGCCTTTGTGGTGATAGCAGTCGTTACCAGTGTGTATGTTCCGTCAGCAGCGGCTGTCAGCGTAGTGTACAGTTCTACAGTAGCACCATTCAGGTCGGCCATGGTAAATGTCGGCTTACTATTATATACAGACTTAGTAGCAGTATTGGAGTGGTTCGGGCCGAAGATTACAATATTCTCAGAAGCTTCAGTTGCACCAAAGAGATACCAGTTCTCATAGAGATTTGCACTTGAGGTGTTGTTGAGGTTCACAAACTTGTAGTATCCCGTCTCGCCTGCGTTAATCCAAACAGGAGTGGTGTTCCATGCGCTAAAGTAGTTCGTGGTATAGTCTGTTGCACCAACAATCTCGGTGACAGCGTATTCCTTGCGTACTATGATATAGTCAAACGACATAGAATTGCCACCCGTGTACCCAACATTAATTGATGAACTTGCCGAACGAAAGAATTTGGATGTTGTACGCGAACCGGTAACACCGTTTCTTGCCAGGTTAGTAATCTCGGTCGTTCCGTCTGAATCATATACCTTAAATTCACCAGTACCTGCACGATCTGTGATAAATGCGTTTACAGAATACACACCTGCTTCTGCTATACTGATTAATGTAGTCTTTTTAGAGAGCATGGTACAATGCAATCCACCTGAATAATTCGCATTTGCCTCATTTGTGCCGCCACAACTCTCACCCTCAATAAAGAAGACAATTTTTTCATCAAGAGTATAGGCGATTTCATTAGTTTCGTTTGATGACCCCATAGTATAAGTTTGCGTCGTATGATTAGTCACATTGGCATCACTCAAGACGTAATACTGGCCATTGTACGAAACTACCTCTGGCAATCCTGAAACACTGTAGTTGCTTCCTTCTGCAACGATACCATACGCTAATGTTTTTAGAGTGGTACCCCCGCTAACGGCATTAATTGTATAACTATGGTTTGTTGCAATGACTGTAGGTGTAATCGTAAGATTATCGATATAGATAGGAGCGTCAGTAGAAGTTGCTCCCATATATACGTCAATCTGCGTACATTTGTAGGCTGAAGCGTTCAAGAAAGAGACATTGGCACCGGTAGCAGCAGCATCAAGAGTCGTTCCGTCACATCTTGTGATGGTATAAGCCACTTTTTTACTAACATTATCCACTGTAATATCTGCATGACACCATTGACCAAGACATGTGCTGGTAAGAGCAGATTTTTGGGCACTATTAATAGCAAAATGATTAGAGCCACTTTGCCGATAGACACCTAAATTGAATATTGCGCCTGTTGCACCATAACCTGTATTGGAACCAGAGTTAAAACCTGCATTTGCACCAGTGTGATAGTCAGCATCGGACAGTGATATTAAGTCATGGCCTGAAGCAGAGGTTACATAGAAGTCAAAAGTGACATTGACCGACGATGCATTCTCCACTAAACCAGAGAAGTCAAGGTAGGCAAAGTTATGTGCCCCTTTTGCCTTATAAGCAAATGACACTGCTTTGGAATTGCTGTTTGGTCCGCTGTTTTCTGCAATATCCACAGTGATTTTGCTCGAATTGTAGGCAGTGAAGCGGACATTGGAGTCTTCAAAATTGTAGGTCGTTGTTTCAGCCCACGCACTCTGCCCCACGCACAGTGCCACTGCGACGAGGAGCGATTTGATTGTTAGTAGTTTTGTTTTCATATACATTAATTAATTTATAAATAAATGAATAAAAATGTTGTTTCCGCTAATTGTTTCGATGATTCTGCGAAACTTTTAGGCACAAAAAGAAGCGCAGAACTGAAGTACGTTCTACATCCCTGACTTGAGGTCGTGAGAATTACCTTAACATAAAGATATAGCGATACAACAATCCCACGCAAACGCGTGAGAGAGCCACTATGTCATCTTGTATGTTATTTGAAATTTCTCACGTTTCAAGTCACAAGACGAAGCACAATGCTTCTCAATATTTGTTACCGCCTTTCGCGAAGCCACAGGTATGATACCTATACCTCATGCGGGTGGCGGAGACAAAAGAATCCACGATGTCTTTGGAGCCGCCACGCCGCCCGGCATCTCTATGCCGTTGGCTCACAGAGGGATAACCTCGCGTAAAGCCTTGTTTGGCCAGCGTCCGCCTGCCGTAGCAGGAAAACTCCGCTGCAAAAGTACTCAAAAATCCCGAAACGCCAAAGCATTTCGGGATTTATTTTTGATTTACATCAACAGAAGGCCGACAGAAGGCCGCTACAGCCGCGCCACCTCGTCTTCTGTTAATCCAAGGCTTTTAGCGATGATGTCGATGGGAACACCGTTAGCTTTTAGGCTCATCGCATTGGCCATCCGCTCCTCGGCACGCCCTTCGGCACGTCCCTTCGTTTCGCCCTCCATAAACTGTCCGTGCATCACGGCTATGGTGTCGCGGTAGTGCTTCAGGTCCTCGTCATACTGGCGGCGCTCCTCCTTGGTGAGCGATGCCACGTCGGCAATCTCCGACAGCCGTTTGAACACGGCACTCTGTGCCAGGAACGGCATGCGTTGTAATATCTCCATGTGCTTCAGTACATAAATGATTTTCTCGAATATCGTCTCACACTCGTCTATCTCCTTGGTGAAACAGGGCAACTGCAGCAGCGTGAGGCGCATCTTGTCGGTGAACAGCGCGTGGCGTTGCAGAAGACCGCTACAGCCGCGCCACCTCGTCTTCTGTTAATCCAAGGCTTTTAGCGATGATGTCGATGGGAACACCGTTAGCTTTTAGGCTCATCGCATTGGCCA
>CAMVAI010000037.1 GCA_947165435.1 uncultured Prevotella sp. | reverse complement strand
TTCGTTGAAATTTATCAATTAAAACAGGCAAGTTAGGAACTTGCGAAACTTGAATCATATATTCTACGATAAACTGACTTTCGTGTATCTTGAGATGCCGAAGTTCAACAAGCGTGAGGACGAACTGGTGACAATGTTCGACAAGTGGATGTTTGCCCTACGCAACCTCTCCCGCCTGCTGGAGCGTCCGCAGGCTCTGCAGGAGCGCATCTTCAAGCGTCTGTTTGAACAGGCTGAGATCGCCCAGTTCACCCCCGAGGAGCGCCGCGAATATGCGGAAAGCGTAAAGGACTACTGGGACTACTACAGCACCATGAAGACCGCCCACAAGAAAGGAAAGGCCGAAGGACTGGCCGAAGGTGAGGCCAAAGGTCGTGCGGAGGGTCGGGCGGATGCTTTAAAGGAATATGCCTGTAGGATGAAAGCAGACGGTATGGCTGTGGAAATGATAGCCAAATATACAGGACTCAGCGCAGAAGAAATAGAACAATTCTAATTGAGCAGGGTTGCGGTGAAACCGGCTACCAGCACCCTTCTGTCTTCCTCTTTAAGACTCATAGATTACTTTTTTATCTTCTTCTACATTAAAATAGAACATGGTGTGCGTACCGTTAAACCACTGCTCTTTGGTAAACGTCCGCGCACTGATGTCTTCGTTCCAGTCCATGCTCTTCTCGATAAACGGCCACGCGTACTTCTCCCAGTCACTCGATTCGCGCTGCGGCTTGTCTAACAGTATGAGTAAATCCCAGTCGGAGTCCTCGTGCCAGTCGCCGCGAGCTCTCGACCCGTAGAGATAGACGGTGCTGCCTTTGGGCAGTACGCGCATGGCTACCTCCTTGATGTTTTTGATGACCTGCTGATACTCCATTTGTACGGTTGTCGTCTTAACTGCTTGCAAAATTAAACAAAAAAAAGGAAAACACAAAAGTTTCATGGCGAACATAAACGTTTACGTTAATTTTTCTTCAAATTTTGGCAAATGTTGCAGCCATGTGAATAAAATTTGCTATCTTTGCAAGCACATTGCAGAAACAATCACTAAAACAATAAATTGAAAACAACCATTATGAAGCAATTCAACGACAAGAACTTCGTGCTCGACAACGAGGTAGCTCAGGACCTGTTCCACAACCATGCGGCCAAGATGCCCATCATCGACTATCACTGCCACCTGATTCCCGAAATGGTGGCCAACGACCACCGCTTCAAGAGCATCACCGAGCTGTGGCTTGGCGGCGACCACTACAAGTGGCGCGCCATGCGTACGAACGGTGTAGATGAGCGTTACTGCACGGGCAAGGACACCACGGACTGGGAAAAGTTTGAGAAGTGGGCCGAGACGGTGCCCTATACGTTGCGCAACCCGCTGTACCACTGGACCCACCTGGAGCTGAAGACGGCTTTCGGCATTGAGAAGCTGCTGAGCCCCAAGACCGCCCGTGAGATTTTCGACGAGTGCAACGAGAAGCTGAAGCAGCCCGAGTTCTCGGCCCGTGGCTTGATGAAGCACTACCACGTGGAGTGCGTATGCACCACCGACGACCCTGTTGACGACCTGCACAACCACATTGAGTATGCCAAGCACAAGGCTCAGGACGACCCCATCATGATTCCCGCCTGGCGCCCCGACAAGGCCATGAACATTGAGAAGCCCGAGTTTGCCGCCTACGTCAACCAGCTGGAGCAGGTGAGCGGCGTGACCATCACCAAGTTTGCCGACATGGTGGATGCCCTGCAGAAGCGTCACGACTTCTTCGCAGAGCAGGGCTCGAAGCTCTCCGACCACGGTATCGAGGAGTTCTACGACGAGGAATATACCGACTCGCAGATTGAGACTATCTTCGAGAAGGCTATGCGCGGCCAGCAGCTGTCGAACCTGGAGATTCGCCAGTTCAAGAACTGCTTCCTGACCGTGATGGCCGAGATGGATGCCGATGCCGGATGGACACAGCAGTTCCACTATGGTGCCATCCGCGACAACAATACTGCTATGTACAATAAGCTGGGCCCGGACACCGGTTTCGACAGCATCGGCGAGTTCAACACGGCCAAGGCCATGTCGAAGTTCCTGAACAAGCTGAACATGAAGGGAAAGCTCACGCGTACCATATTATATACGTTGAATCCCTGTGCCAACGAGGTCATCGCCACAATGCTGGGCAACTTCCAGGGCGGCGAGCCCGGCAAGATTCAGTTCGGCTCGGGCTGGTGGTTCAACGACCAGATGGACGGCATGATCCGGCAGATGAACGCGCTGAGCGTGCTGGGACTGCTCTCGCGCTTCGTGGGTATGCTCACCGACTCGCGCTCGTTCCTCAGCTATCCGCGCCACGAGTACTTCCGCCGCATTCTCTGCAACCTGCTGGGTAACGACGTAGAAAAGGGACTGTTGCCCGACGACCGCGAACTGCTCGGCAAGATGGTGGAAGACATCTCCTACAACAACGCCAGGAACTATTTCAAGTTCTATTAATAAAAAAAGTTGGCTAACTCGTTTGGAGTTAGCCAATTTTTTTGTACTTTTGCACCCGAAAAATAACAGAGACACAAAGACAAACCATTAAGAACGATGTGTGGAATAGTAGGTTATATAGGAAAGAAGGACGCTTACCCCATACTTATCAAGGGCTTGAGACGGCTGGAGTATCGTGGTTACGACTCGGCTGGCGTGGCCCTGCTGAACGGCAGCGGAGCGTTGAACGTCTATAAGACGAAGGGAAAGGTAGATAATCTGACGGAGTATTGTACCGACAAGGACGTGACCGGCTGTGTAGGCATTGCCCACACGCGCTGGGCTACCCACGGCGAGCCGTCGAGCCGCAATGCCCACCCGCACTACTCGCAGAGCCACAACCTGGCCATCATCCACAACGGCATCATCGAGAACTATGCCGACATCAAGCAGAAGCTGATAGCCAAGGGCATCACGTTTCAGAGCGATACCGACACCGAGGTGCTGGTGCAGCTGGTGGAATACATCATGGTAAAGAAGAACCTGACGCTGCTGGAGGCCGTACAGGTGGCCCTCTATCAGGTGATAGGTGCCTACGCCATAGCCATTATCGACAAACGTGAGCCCAACCAGATTGTGGCAGCCCGCAAGCAGAGTCCGCTGGTGGTGGGCATCGGCGACGGCGAGTTCTTTCTTGGCTCGGATGCCAGCCCCATCATCGAGTACACCGACAGGGTGGTCTATCTGGAGGATGGCAACATCGCCCTCATCCGTCTGGATGAAGGACTGAAGGTGGTGAGCATACTGGGCGAGGAGCAGGAGCTGGCCGTCAAGAAGGTGGATATAGACCTCGGCCAGATAGAGAAAGGCGGCTATCCGCACTTCATGCTGAAGGAAATCTTCGAACAGCCTGAATGCCTGACCAACTGCATGCGAGGGCGCATCAATGTCGAGGGCGATCACGTGACGCTGTCGGCACTCATCGACTATCGTCGCCAGCTGCTGCACGCCAAGCGTATCGTCATCGTGGCTTGCGGCACGTCGTGGCATGCAGGGCTTATCGGCAAGCAGATTATCGAGTCGTTGTGTCGCATACCCGTCGAGGTGGAATATGCCTCCGAGTTCCGCTACCGCAATCCCGTCGTCACCAAAGACGATGTGGTGATAGCCATCTCGCAGAGCGGCGAGACGGCCGACACACTGGCTGCCGTACAACTGGCCAAGGAGAAAGGGGCCTTCATCTACGGCATCTGCAACGCCATCGGCTCGTCGATACCCCGGGCCACCGATACCGGCACCTACATACACGTGGGACCGGAGATAGGCGTTGCCTCTACCAAGGCTTTCACCGGACAGGTGACGGTGCTCACCATGTTTGCACTGGCACTGGCTGAAGCCAAGGGAACCATCGACCGACAGGAATATCTGAAGATAGTGAAGGGACTGAACCACATCCCGCAGGTGATAGAAGAGGTGCTGCAGACCAACGACAAGGTGAAAGACCTGGCGCGCACGTTCACCTATGCCCACAACTTCCTGTATCTGGGGCGCGGCTACAGCTACCCGGTGGCTCTGGAGGGGGCGCTGAAGCTGAAGGAAATATCCTACATACATGCCGAAGGCTATCCTGCTGCCGAGATGAAACACGGCCCGATAGCACTCATCGATTCCGACATGCCAGTGGTGGTCATTGCCAGCCATAACGCGATGTACGAGAAGGTGCTCTCGAACATCCAGGAAATCAAGGCCCGGCAGGGTAGGGTGATAGCCCTCGTGTCGAAAGGCGACGACACCATTGCCAAGATTGCCGACGAGGTGATTGAGCTGCCCGACGTGCTGGAGTGTCTGGAACCCCTGGTGGCCACCATTCCCCTGCAGTTGTTGGCCTACCACGTTGCGGTATGTAAAGGCAAGAACGTTGACCAGCCGAGAAACCTGGCTAAGTCGGTAACCGTTGAATGATATGAACGAAGCGAGAAACATGAGAAGTGAAGAAATTGCTACCGCCATCCGTTGAGCGTTGCTTTTCTTCACTTTTTTTTATACACATAATGACTGTTTTGACACAGAAGAAGATGAAAGATGTAACACTGGTCCTGCAAGACGGGACGACGTTTCAGGGTAAGAGTTTCGGCTACGAGGCAGATGTGGCCGGAGAGGTGGTGTTCAACACGGCAATGATGGGCTATCCCGAAAGCCTCACCGACCCCAGCTATGCGGGGCAGATGCTGGTGATGACCTATCCGCTGGTGGGTAACTACGGCGTGCCGCCGTTTACCGTCGAGGCCAATGGGCTGGCCACCTTTATGGAAAGTGACCGTATATACGCCAAGGCACTCATCGTGGCCGACTATTCGGCGCAGTATTCACATTGGAACGCCTGCGAGTCGCTGGGCGAATGGCTGCAGCGGGAGCATGTGCCCGGCGTGACCGGCATAGGCACCAGACGGCTGACGAAGCTGCTGCGCGAACATGGTGTGATGATGGGTAGGCTTGTCTTCGGCGAGACGAGAAATGAGGAATTGGAAATGAGAAATGTCCAGGCGTATGATGCCGTCAACTGGGTGGAGCGCGTCAGCTGCAAAGACATCATTCGCTATAACGAAGGGGCGGGCCGCAAGGTGGTGCTCGTAGATTGCGGCGTGAAGCAGAACATCATCCGCTGCCTGATTCGAAGAGGGGTGGAGGTGATTCGTGTCCCGTGGAACTACGACTATACGGCGATGGACTTCGACGGACTGTTTCTTGCCAACGGACCGGGCGACCCAGACCGCTGTGTGGAGGCTGTCGATATTCTGAAGAAACAGATGTCGGTGAGCCGTAAGCCCATCTGCGGCATCTGCATGGGCAACCAGTTGTTGGGCAAGGCAGCAGGAGCCTCTATCTATAAGCTGAAGTATGGTCACCGCTCGCACAACCAACCGGTGCGCGAAGTGGGTACCAACCGTTGCTACGTGACCAGCCAGAACCACGGCTATGCTGTTGATACCGCCACACTCGACCGCGACTGGCGTGAGCTGTTTGTCAATATGAACGACGGCTCGAACGAGGGCATACGCCATCAGACCAATCCGTGGTTCTCGTCGCAGTTCCACCCCGAGGCCTGTAGCGGACCCGTAGATACTGAGTTCATGTTCGACCGTTTCATTGAGACTCTATAATATAATAAGGTAAAAGACATTACGACGATGAAAGACCAGAATATCAAGAAAGTGCTGCTGCTGGGCAGCGGTGCATTGAAAATAGGCGAGGCCGGCGAGTTCGACTACTCGGGGTCGCAGGCTCTGAAGGCACTGAGGGAAGAGGGCGTCAAGACGGTGCTCATCAACCCCAATATCGCTACCGTGCAAACCTCGGAGGGTGTGGCCGACGAAGTGTATTTCCTGCCAGTCCAGCCCTACTTCGTAGAGAAAGTCATCCAGAAGGAGCGTCCCGACGGCATCCTGCTCTCGTTTGGCGGGCAGACGGCACTCAACTGCGGCGTGGAGCTGTATAAGAGCGGTGTGCTGGAAAGATACGGTGTCAGCGTGCTGGGCACTCCCGTACAGGCCATCATCGATACCGAAGACCGCGAGCTGTTTGTGGAGCGCCTAAACGAAATCGATGTGAAAACCATCAAGAGCGAGGCTTGCGAGAACATAGGCCAAGCCCGGCAGGCGGCTGCCGAACTGGGCTATCCCGTCATCGTGCGTGCCGCCTACGCGCTGGGTGGCTTGGGCAGCGGCTTCTGCGATAACGAGGCCGAGCTGGATGTGTTGTGCGAAAAGGCCTTCGCCTTCTCGCCGCAGGTGCTTGTGGAGAAGTCGCTGAAAGGATGGAAGGAGATAGAATACGAGGTGGTGCGCGACCGCTATGACAACTGCATCACCGTCTGTAACATGGAGAACTTCGACCCGCTGGGCATCCATACCGGCGAGAGCATCGTGGTGGCTCCCTCGCAGACGCTCACCAATTCGGAGTATCATAAGCTGCGGGCACTGGCTATCAAGATTATACGCCACATAGGCATTGTGGGCGAGTGTAACGTGCAGTATGCCTTCGACCCGCAGTCAGAAGACTATCGCGTCATCGAGGTGAATGCACGCCTGAGCCGTTCGTCGGCGCTGGCTTCCAAGGCGACAGGCTATCCCCTGGCATTCGTCGCCGCCAAGCTGGGCATGGGCTATGGGCTCTTCGAACTGAAGAACTCGGTGACAAAGACCACCTCTGCCTTCTTCGAACCAGCCCTCGACTATGTGGTGGTGAAAATTCCCCGTTGGGACCTGTCGAAGTTCCACGGCGTTGACAGGGAACTCGGCTCGTCGATGAAGAGCGTCGGCGAGGTGATGGCTATCGGGCGCACCTTCGAAGAGGCCATCCAGAAGGGACTGCGCATGATAGGGCAGGGCATGCATGGGTTTGTAGAGAACAAGGAACTGACGATTGCCGACATCGATGCCGCCCTGCGCGAACCTACCGACAAGCGCATCTTTGTCATCTCGAAGGCTATGCATCTGCCACAGTACGATATCGACACAATACATGCCTTGACGAAGATTGACCGCTGGTTCCTTGACAAGCTGAAGCATATTATCGACATTGATGAAGCACTGAAACGGCAGCATATCAATACGCTCGACAGCGAATTGCTGCGCCAGGCCAAGGTCTATGGATTCTCCGACTTCCAGATAGCACGTGCCGTCGGGCTGGAGCAGGACTTCAAAAACATGCACCAGGCACTATTGGCGGTGCGCAACCGGCGAAAGCAGTTAGGCATTCTGCCTATGGTGAAACAGATAGACACGCTGGCTGCTGAATATCCTGCACAGACCAACTATCTGTATCTGACGTATCAGGGCACGGATGTCGCCCACGATATTGCTTGTGGAAGTGATGGCCGCAGCATCATCGTGTTGGGGTCCGGAGCCTACCGCATCGGCAGCAGCGTGGAGTTCGACTGGTGTGGCGTGCAGGCCTTGAATACCATTCGCAAGGAGGGATGGCAGAGCGTCATGATCAACTACAATCCGGAGACCGTCTCTACCGACTACGATATGTGCGACCGCCTGTACTTCGACGAGCTGACCTTTGAGCGGGTGCTCGACATCATCGAACTGGAACAGCCCCACGGGGTCATCGTCTCCACTGGCGGACAGATTCCCAACAACCTGGCCATGTATCTTGACGAACAGCATGTACACATTCTCGGTACCCAGGCACAGGACATTGACGGTGCCGAAGACCGTGCCAAGTTCTCGCAGATGCTCACCGAGATAGGCGTCAACCAGCCCGAGTGGAGTGCGCTGACCTCGAAGGAAGACATTGACCGCTTTGTAGAGCGTGTCGGATTCCCCGTACTTGTCCGTCCGTCGTATGTGCTGAGCGGTGCTGCGATGAATGTCTGTTCCAACAACGACGAACTGGAGCGATTCCTGCAGCTGGCAGCCAACGTGTCGGAAGACCACCCTGTCGTGGTGTCGAAATTCATCGAGCATGCCAAGGAAATCGAGATGGATGCGGTGGCCAAGGACGGCGAGATACTGCTCTATGCCATCTCCGAGCACATCGAGTTTGCCGGTGTACACTCCGGCGACGCCACTATCCAGTTTCCCCCGCAGAAGCTGTATGTCGAGACGGTGCGCCGCATCAAGCGCATCAGCAGGCAGATAGCGAAAGCCCTGCATATCAACGGCCCGTTCAATATCCAGTATATGGCTCGCGACAACGACATCCTGGTCATCGAGTGCAACCTGCGTGCCTCGCGTTCGTTCCCCTTTGTCAGCAAGGTGCTGAAACTGAACTTCATCGACCTGGCAACGAAGGTCATGCTGGGACTGCCGGTGGAGCGGCCTGCCAAGAACTTGTTCGACCTCGACTATGTGGGCATCAAGGCCTCGCAGTTCTCCTTCAACCGCCTGCAGAAAGCCGACCCCGTGCTGGGTGTCGATATGGCCTCTACCGGCGAGGTGGGCTGTATAGGCGACAATACCGACACGGCACTGCTGAAAGCCATGCTCTCCGTGGGTCATCGCATTCCGCGCAAGACGGTGCTGCTCTCTACGGGCGGTGCCAAGCAGAAAGCCGAGATGCTCGATGCAGCCCGCATGCTGGTGGCACACGGCTATGAGCTGTATGCTACGGGAGGTACGTCGAAGTATCTGTCAGACAATGGGGTAGCCAACACTTTGGTTCACTGGCCTTCGGAAAGTGAGCAGCCTCAGGCCCTCGACCTGTTGCACAGCCATCAGATAGACATGGTGGTCAATATTCCCAAAGACTTGACAACCCATGAACTGACCAACGGCTACAAGATTCGCCGTGCAGCCATCGATTTGAACGTGCCGCTAATCACCAACAGCCGGTTGGCCAGTGCCTTCATCCGTGCTTTTTGTAACGTGGGCATAGAGGGTATAGGCATCAAACCGTGGAGTGCATATAAGTAAAGCGCAAAAAGTTTGGCAAATATTTGGCAGGATGCCAAATATTTGCTAATTTTGCACGTCAATATTACACCTAAAGCAAAAATGTAATGGAGTTGAACGAAACCTTCGAGTCTCAGATAAACCGCAGTGACTATAAAATACTGATTGTAGATGACGTGGTGAGCAATGTGCTTCTCTTGAAGATATTGCTCACCAACGAGAAGTTTCAGGTATGCACGGCATCGAACGGAAACATGTGCATTGAGCAGGCTAAGAAAGAGAAGCCAGACCTCATTCTGCTCGATGTGATGATGCCCGATATCAGTGGTTTCGACACCGCTGTCATCCTGAAGAAAGACCCTGAGACGCTCGACATACCCATCATCTTCCTGACGGCACTGAACAATCCGAGCGACCTGGTGAAAGGCTTCCAGGTGGGTGCCAACGACTTCCTCACCAAGCCCTTCAACAAGGAGGAACTGGTGATGCGTGTGATGCACCAGATACAGTTGGTGGCTGCCAAGCGCATCATCGTGCAGCAGAACGAGGAACTGAAGCGTACCATTTCCAACCGCGACAAGATGTACAGCGTCATAGCCCACGACTTGCGCTCGCCGATGGCCAGCATCCGTATGGTGCTCAATCTGGCGGTCAATGTGGTGTCGCCCGACATCGTAGGGCAGGAAATCTTCGACCTGCTCGACAAGGCCAACCGCGAGTCGGAGGAAACCCACGACCTGTTGGACAATCTGCTGAAATGGACGAAGAGCCAGACGGGTCGTCTCAATGTGGTTTATCAGGATATAGAGCTCGACGACATCATTCCCGGTGTGGTAGATATCTTCCGCATGATTGCTGAGATGAAGAAGATAGACCTACAGTATCTGCCTGCCGAAGAAAAGCTGACGGTTCACGCCGATAACGACATGATCAAGACCGTCATCCGTAACTTCCTGTCGAATGCTGTCAAGTTCACCCCCGAGGGCAAGGGCATCGAGGTGTTCTATAAGCGTGAGGGCGACTTTGCCCGCATCTGCGTGCGCGACCATGGTGTCGGTATTGCTGCCGACCGCGTAGATACCATCTTCCATAAAGGCGAGACAACCTACGGTACGGGTGGCGAGGAAGGCTCCGGCTTGGGCTTGCAGCTCTGTCAGGACTTTGCCCGCAAGAACGGCGGCGATGCATACGTAGAGTCTGTTGAGGGCGAAGGTTCCACGTTCAGTTTTACCGTTCCCATAAAAAAAGAGGCTTGAGAGCCTCTTTTTTTTGTGCGGTATTGCGGTATTGCGGTATTCCGATATTCCGCTATCATGGTTACTATTATTCGCTCTTGAATAAATCCTTGATTCCGCCTATCGAACCCATCAGGTTTGTTGCCTCGTAGGGCAGATAGACCGTCTTCGTCTTGTCGCCGGTAGCCAGCTCTTGCAACATCTGGATGTACTTCTGGGCCAGCAGGTAGTTGGCAGGATTCGTCGATTTGCCCACCGCTTCCGAAATCAGTTCGATGGCTTTCGCTTCTGCCTCTGCCTTGCGGATGCGGGCCTGAGCCTCACCCTCTGCGTGCAGGATGGCCTGCTGCTTCTGTGCGTCGGCACGGTTGATGATAGCTGTTTTCTCACCCTCTGAAGCCAGGATTTCGGCAGCCTTCTCACCCTCGGAGGTCAGAATCTGCGCGCGCTTGTTACGCTCGGCCTGCATCTGCTTCTCCATGGCGTTCAGCACGGTAGTGGGTGGCACGATGTCCTGCAGTTCTACGCGGTTTACCTTGACGCCCCACTTGTCGGTGGCATCGTCCAGTACGGCGCGCAGCTTGGTGTTGATGGTGTCGCGCGAGGTCAGCGTCTCGTCCAGCTCCAGTTCGCCGATGATGTTACGCAGCGTGGTCTGCGTCAGCTTCTCGATGGCGTTGGGCAGGTTCTGAATCTCATAGACAGCCTTGAAGGGGTCAACAATCTGGAAGTAGAGCAGGGCGTTGATTTCCATCTGGATGTTGTCCTTGGTAATCACGTTCTGCGAGGGGAAGTCATACACCTGTTCGCGCAGGTCGATAGAGGTAGAGTAGGCGTAGCGTCCGCGTGTGAGCACCACTATCTCCTTGGCCCGGTCGATGAAGGGGATGATGATGTTGATGCCCGGATTCAGCGTGGCATAGTACCGCCCGAGTCGCTCAATGATGCGGGTTTCCGACTGTGGAATGATCACAAGGGCCATCTTGGCGAAGATAATCACCAGTACAACGATGGCAATGAGTACATAGGTCATAATGTCCATAAGTGTTTAGTATTTAAAAGAGTTCAGGGTTATAAATTGTTGTCTTTCAAGTCTTCGTTTTTCATAACGTTTATGAATTTTAGTTTTATAATGTTTCAACAGTAATGATGGTACTCTCGCGCCCTACGACGCGGACGGTGGTGCCAGTGGGGATATCCTCTGTGCTGACAGCACGCCATAGGTCGCCGTCTATCTGGACATAGCCTTTCCCCCCAGATTTGATGGCGTCCGTTACGCGCCCCGTACGGCCTAACAGTGCATCGGCATTCGAGGGTTTGTTAGGTTCGTTCTTATGCAGATATCGTAGGGCTATGGGACGTACGAACAAGACGCTGAGTAGTGAGAAGACGGCAAAGAGTGCCACCTGCCAGTAGATATTAAGCCCTGCTGCTGCCCCGATGACTGCAAAGACGGCTCCGATGGAGAAGCAGATGATGAAGAAATCACCCGACGACAGTTCCAGAATCAGACAGACCACGGCCACGATGGCCCATATCTGCCACATGTTTGCAAAGAAATATTCTATCATAAGCTATACATTATTTATATATAATACATTTGTCATTAAATGGACAACAGGAAGTCATCCCAGTCGCGAGTAGAACCCTTCTTGCCGAACACCTTTTGATACAGTCGGCTGCGGGTTGATGCCACGCTCTCCTTCGAATGATCCGTCAGCACGGCAATATCCTTCGGCTGGAGCCGTATCTTGATGAGCAGGCTGACTCGATAATCCTGATTGCTCATGCGACAAAGACTGTAAATCTTGTCGGTAAATCCGTTGTAAACATCGTTTACCACATTTGTCAGTTCTGCCCAGTCTTCTTCATTCATGCTTTGCCCGCTGGAAAGATACTGCTTAATGCGCTGGTAGATGGCTGATGACAATATGTTG
This sequence comes from uncultured Prevotella sp., assembly GCA_947165435.1. Lineage (GTDB taxonomy): Bacteria > Bacteroidota > Bacteroidia > Bacteroidales > Bacteroidaceae > Prevotella. Next base: position 19,780 of record CAMVAI010000037.1, on the reverse strand, counting down.
TTGAAATCGCTTCCCCGCTGTTCGATGACAGCCATCTTCTGCAGGGCGTGGATATTGTCCAATCGGCTCTGTAGCAGCTGAATCTTCTTGCGGTTGTTCTGCAACACCAATATAAATAAGGTGATGTAGAACACGGTGCAGATAATGAGCAGAAACAGTTCACGGTCAGTCAATACCATAGTTATTTACTATTTGCAGATTTACTTTTTACGATTTTGTTATTGCAAAGGTACGAATTATTTGTGTGAAAAGCAAGAAAAATGGTTTGCAAAAGTGTGCAAAAGGCTAATTGAACACTTTTGCAAATATTTTCTTCCGTTGTTTGCATTTATTTTCGTACCTTTGCAGGCGTTTAGAAAATAGTAAATCAGTAATTAGTAAATAAATTGATGGGAAAAATCATTCTGACGGGAGACCGTCCTACAGGAAAGCTCCATCTGGGGCACTATATCGGTTCGCTGCGTCGTCGTGTGGAACTGCAGAACGCCGGCGACTATGATAAGATGTTCGTGTTTATGGCCGACGTACAGGCTTTGACGGATAATGCCGACAATCCGGAGAAAATCCGCCAGAGCATTGTCAATGTGGCCCTCGACTATCTGTCGGCAGGTCTCGACCCCGAGAAGTGCGTGCTGTTCATACAGAGCCAGATTCCCGAGTTGGCCGAGCTGACCACCTACCTGATGAATCTTGTCAGCGTCAGCCGCGTGCAGCGCAACCCGACGGTGAAGACCGAGGTGAAGATGCGTGGCTTCGAGGGCGAGAGCATCCCCTTGGGTTTCTTCTGCTATCCGGTATCGCAGGCTGCCGACATCACGCTCTTCAAGGCTACCACCGTTCCTGCCGGCGAAGACCAGGAACCCATGCTTGAGGTGACCCGCGAACTGGTGCGCCGCTTCAACCAGATTTATGCCCCTGTGTTGGTAGAGCCGAACATCATGCTGCCCGAGAATGCCACCGCCCGCCGTCTGCCGGGTACGGACGGAAAGGAGAAGATGTCGAAGTCGCTGGGCAACTGCATCTATCTCTCCGACGATGCCGACACCGTATGGCAGAAGGTGCGCTCCATGTACACCGACCCGGGGCATATCAACCTGAACGACCCGGGCCATGTGGAGGGCAACGCCGTGTTCACCTATCTTGACGCCTTCTCGCGCCCGGAGCATTTTGCACAGTATTGGCCTGAATATCAGAATCTCGACGAGCTGAAAGACCATTACCGCCGTGGCGGCTTGGGCGACATGAAGTGCAAGAAGTTCCTCAACCAGATTCTCAACGAGTTCCTGGAACCCATGCGCCAGCGTCGCCATGAGTTCGAGCAGGACATCCCCGAAATCTACAACATCTTGCGCAAGGGTACGGAGCGGGCCCGCGAGACGGCTGCCCAGACCATGTCGGAGGTGCGTCAGGCCATGCAGATAAACTACTTCGACGACGAAGAGCTTATCCGCAGCCAGTCCGAGCTTTTCCGCAACAAGACTCTTTAACAACGGATTTCAGGTTCTTCGGATTATTCTGATTAGTCGGATTATTCTGATTATTCTGATTAGTCTGATTACTCTGATTATTCTGATTATTCTGATTATTCAGATTATTCTGATTTCACGGATGAAAGTCTGCTGACAATTAGCGAAGACAAAAATCCGTGAAATCCGTTGTTTGTTCAATAGGTGGCACCCTTCGGTGTTGGCCCCTTTATATCCGCTCTATCTGTTTGACGCCCTTCACCGTGCGCAGCTTCTTGACGAGTGCGTCGAGCCGTGCCGTGTCGTCGAGCATCACCACCAGGTTGCCGCTGAACAGTCCGTCGTGCGAGTCGATGTTGATGCTGCGTAGCACCAGCTTCTCGTCTCTCGATATGATGTTCGTCAGGTTGTTCACGATACCGATGTCGTCGTTGCCGATGACGCGTAGCGTGATGCTGTATTGCGACGAGCCCTTGCCGCTCCACCGGGCCCGCACCACGCGGTAGCCGAAACGCTTCTTCAGCTCCGGGGCATTGGGGCAGTCCTCGCGGTGAATCTTGATGCCGCCGCTCACCGTCACGAAGCCGAACACGCGGTCGCCGTAGATGGGCTGACAGCAGCGTGCCAGCTGGTAGTCAACCCCTTTCAGGTTGCGGTCTATCACCAACACGTCGTCGGCAAGCTTCTGGTTGAGCGGTGACAGCCGCGAGTCGTCCAGCACGAAGTCGGCAGCCGTCTGTGCCACATTGTTGCCGGTGACGGGCTGGTCGCCCTGCTGCATGTCGGCATAGCGGTCTATCACCTGGTTCACGTCCAGCGTGCCGTCGGCTATCTGCCGGTAGAAGTCGCTCACCTCCTTGAAGCCCAGCTTCTTGATGAGTTGCTGCATCACGCCCTCGTCCATTTCCAGTTTCCTGTTCTTGAACTTACGCTCCAGCATCTCCTTGGCAAACAGCCCCTCCTTCACCTGCGTCTCCTTCAGCGCCAGGCGTATCTTCGACTTGGCCCGCGACGTCTTGGCAATGTTCAGCCAGTCCTGCTTGGGCTTCTGGTTTGTAGCCGTCATAATCTCCACCTGGTCGCCGCTCTGCAGCTGCTGGCGGATGGTCACCACCTTATTATTAATACGCGCGCCCACACACTGGTTGCCTATCTTCGAGTGGATATGGTAGGCAAAGTCGAGCACCGTAGCCCCTTTTGGAAATTTGAACAGGTCGCCCTTCGGCGTGAACACGAACACCTCGTCCTCGTAGAGGTCCATCTTGAACTGGTCCATCATCTGCAGGTCGTCGCTCGTCTCCAGGATGTTGCGGATGTTCGTCAGCCACTCGTCCAGCCCCGACTCGCTCTTCACACCCTTGTATCGCCAGTGGGCGGCCACGCCCCGTTCGGCTATCTCGTCCATGCGCTCCGAGCGTATCTGCACCTCCACCCACTTCTGCTCCGGTCCGAGCACGGTGATGTGCAGACTCTCGTAGCCGTTCGATTTCGGCACGCTCAGCCAGTCGCGCAACCGCTTGGGGTTCGGCTGGTACATCGACGTGACGATGGCGAACGTCTGCCAGCACTGGGCTTTCTCGCGCTGCATGTCCTGCACGCTGGTGGTGGTGCTGCTTGCCTGGCTGGTCGGCGGGGTGGGCGATGTCTCTAAGATGATGCGTATGGCAAACAGGTCATAGACACCCTCGAACGGGCACTTCTGTTTCTTCATCTTCTGCCAGATGCTGTGTATCGACTTGGTGCGCCCCTTGATGTGAAATCGCAGACCGGCCTCCGTGAGCCGCTCGCTGATGGGCTTGATGAAGTTGTCGATATAGGCGTCGCGGCTCTTCTTCGTCTCGCTCAGCTTGTCCTTGATGTGGTAGTAGGCGTCGTGCTCCAGGTATTTCAGCGACAGGTCCTCCAGCTCGCTCTTCAGCTGGTACAGGCCTAACTTGTGGGCCAGCGGGGCGTACAGGTAGGCAGCTTCCTCGCTCACCTCCCGCTGGGCCTCCTTTTGTTCCGTGTCGCGTATCTGCCGCATCAGGTTCACGCGGTCGGCAATCATGATCAGAATCACCCGCATGTCCTCGGCAAACGACAGCAGCAGGTTGCGGAAATTCTCCGTTTCCACCACCGGGTTCTTCTGGTACAGCTCCTGGATGCGCAGCAGTCCGTGCAGAATGCGGGCCACCGACTCGCCGAACTGCCGGCTCACCTCGTCGGTGTCCATGTGTCCCTCCTCCACGCTGGGGCGCAGAAGCACGGCCAGCACTGCATCGCGCCGCAGCCCTATCTCGCCCACCAGCAGCTTGGCCGTCTGGAAGGCCAGCAGGATGGGGTTCAGCCCGAAGATGTTGCGCCTGATTTGGTTCGCCTCTATGGCTTTCATCAGCAGTCGGCGCATGCGCTCCTCGTCGCCCTCTTCCAGCGACGCGGCTATCTGTTCGCGAATCTGCTGGTAGAGTGCCAGCGTCTCTTCCTTTTCTTGTGTGGTAAATTCAAACTTCTCTGTTGTCATGGCTGATTGGTTTGTTTTTTTATGCTACCTGCGTGCAAAGATACGAAAGAAAAAACGATAAATCCAAGGAAAAGTGTTAAAATCTCCTTACGAATTTGCACCTCAAACGAGAAAAGAAGAGCAAAACAAACTCAGACCGCCTAAGAGTGGTGCCGATTTGCGTAGCAATTTATTCCCAGAAAGGTATTACTTTTGCAGCCCGAATTTTAAAAGGAATTGATTTCTGCTCCTGTCGGCCATGCTGTCGGTAGTGATTTCCTTTCACCGTGATGTCAATATCTTGAATTACAGAGTGTTACGGTGAAGGGAGGACGACGGTCGGCTACTGTTCAGAACCGAGGCTTCACCTACTATTTACATTTGCCCACAAAGCCGCCCATTGACCTTTTTGCAGGTGTGCAAAAAAATGGCTGGAAGGCCTCTCTGTCATCTGCCGACGAACGTCGACAATACTGCTGACGTAGGTCGGCAATACTGCTGACGAACGTCGGCAGATGATGAACACACGGAATGTCACGAACAGCGGCCTGTTATTCGGCATATCCTGCCATCGTTCCTCGGTAGGCTGAGCTATAGACCGAAAGGACGGAAAGGGTAAAAGTATAAACGGCAGCGGAAATTCTCTGAATCCTTCTGCACGGAAGTGCGCAGAAAATTCTTCCTTCACCGTAATACAGTAAGTATCAACGTGTTAGTGCTATGGTGAAGGGAGAACGACTATGTCGTATAGACCATGATATAGTCTTCTGATATAAAATTACACCTGTTCAACGCGGCGTTGACAACTGCCGCGAACTGCCGGGAACATATCGCCCCACAGCGTAAAAAAACGGCTTTTGCTTTGGCTGTACGAACTTTTCTTTTTACCTTTGCAGCCGCAATGGAAAAGAAGAAGCATTTCAGGGCGGCCCTGTTCGACTTAGACGGGGTCGTGTTCGATACCGAGCCGCAATACACCGTGTTCTGGGGAGCACAGTGCCGTGAGTTTCACCCCGAGCATCCGGGGCTGGAGCAAGAAATCAAGGGTCAGACGCTGGTGCAGATATACGATGCGTGGTTCTCGGGTCCGCTGGCCGATAAACAGGCTCTGATTACGGAGCGTCTCGACCGTTACGAGCAGCAGATGGACTATTGCTACGTGACGGGCTTCGAGGCCTTCGTGGAGCGTCTGCGCCGCGAGGGAGTGAAGACGGCTGTCGTGACCAGTTCGAACTGCGCGAAGATGGAGGTGGTTTACGGCAAGCATCCGGAATTCAAGGGCCTGTTTGACGCCATACTGACCTCTGAGGACTTTGAACGGTCGAAGCCCGATCCCGACTGCTACCTGAAGGCGGCCCGTCGGCTGCAGGCCGGGGTGGGTGAGTGTGTGGTGTTCGAAGACTCGTTCAACGGTTTGAAGTCGGGTAGGGCAGCAGGCATGTATGTGGTAGGACTGGCCACCACCAACAGTGCCGAGGCCATTCGCCCGCTGTGCGACGAGGTCATCGGCAGCTATGAAGGCTTTGCTATTCCATAGGCTTATAGTATCTATCGGGGCATGCAGGCCTGGCTATTATATATAATAAGGTGTGGCGAGGCAATGCCATAAACCGATAAGCAGTAAAAGGAAATAACATCAATCAATCAAAAAAAACAAAAAATAATATGGCAGGATATTTAGTTAGCGACAATAGGAAGGTGACTACTCACCGTTTTATGGAGATGAAGCAGAAAGGCGAGAAAATCTCCATGCTCACCTCTTACGACTACACGATGGCAGGGCTGGTCGATAAGGCCGGCATCGACGTCATACTGGTGGGCGACTCGGCATCGAACGTGATGGCCGGCAACGCCACGACGCTGCCGATGACGGTAGATCACATGATATACCACGCCCGCTCGGTGGTGCGTGCCGTCAGCCGTGCGCTGGTGGTGTGCGACATGCCCTTCGGCTCGTACCAGGTGAATGCCGCCGAGGGTGTGGCCAACGCCATACGCATCATGAAGGAGAGCGGTTGCGACGCGCTGAAGATGGAGGGCGGCGAGGAGATTCTCGACACCGTGAAGCGCATCCTGGATGCCGGCATTCCCGTGATGGGCCATCTGGGCCTGACCCCGCAGAGCATCAACAAGTTCGGCACGTATGCCGTGCGCGCCAAGGAGCAGGCAGAGGCCGAGAAGCTGATGCACGATGCCGAACTGCTCGACCGCGCCGGCTGCTTCGGCATCACGCTGGAGAAGGTGCCGGCACAGCTGGCTGCCGAGGTGACGAAGGCGGTGAAATGCCCCACCATCGGCATCGGAGCTGGTGGCGGCACCGACGGCCAGGTGCTGGTGGTGGCTGACATGCTGGGCATGACGCAAGGCTTCTCGCCGCGCTTCCTGCGCCGTTATGCCGACCTGAACACGGTGATTACCGATGCCGTGGGCCACTATGTGGCAGATGTCAAATCGGGCGATTTCCCCAATGAAGCAGAGTCTTACTGATACGCCGACCCACGTGCGGCTGTGGCACCATGAGTTCTGGTTGCTGCTGCTGGCCGACCTGCTGCTGACGGCAGCGGTCTATATGCTCGTGCCGGTGCTGCCGCTGTGGCTGATGGACACGCAGTCGTTCAGCCCCGCAGAGACAGGCCTGTCGATGGGTGTCTTTGCCGTGGGGCTTTACCTGCTGGGTTCGCAGTGCTCGTGGCTGGTGCAGCGCTACCGGCGCAACGTGGTGTTTATATGGGCCGTAGCGCTGCAGGCCGTAGCCACCGCCCTGCTGTGGTATATCGACAGCCTGCACTCCGAGTTCGTCGAGTTCTGGGTCATCATGGTGCAGCGGCTCCTGATGGGTGCGGCGTTCGGTCTGGCACAGATGGTGCTCTCTTCGACGCTTATCATCGACACCTGCGAGTCGTTTCAGCGCACAGAGGCCAACTACAGCGCAGCATGGTTTTCGCGCTTTGCACTCTCGCTGGGACCGCTGGCGGCACTGCTGGTCTTCGGCTGGTTCGGCTTCGACAGGGTGGTGTGGGCTGCGGCGGGCTGTGCCGTGCTGAGCATGCTGTTCATCCGGCAGGTCAACTTCCCGTTCCGTGCCCCCGAAGAGGGCGTACACGTGATGTCGTTCGACCGCTTCCTGCTGCCCGGAGGCTATGTGCTGTTCGCCAACCTGCTGCTGGTCAGCATGGTGGTAGGACTGGTGATGTCGCTGCCGCTGTCGGCCACATTCTATGCCTTGCTCATGGCGGGCTTTCTGCTGGCCCTGCTGACGCGGCGATTCGTGTTCCGCGATGCCGAGCTGAAGAGCGAGGTGGTGAGCGGACTGATACTGCTCATTGGCGCACTGCTGGTGATGACGGGCTATCCCGACAGTCCTGTGGCTCCCGTGCTGACGGGGCTGGCGGTGGGCATCTGCAGCGCGCGGTTTCTGCTGTTCTTCATCAAACTGAGCCGTCATTGCCAGCGCGGCACGTCGCAGAGCACCTACTTCCTGGGATGGGAGACGGGGCTGGCCCTGGGCATCGGCATGGGCTATGGCCTGTTCTACGGGCAGCGCATGCTGCTGCTATATACCGCTATAGGGCTGGCCGCCGCAGCCTTGCTCATGTATCATCTGCTGACGCACAGCTGGTTTATGAGGCATAAGAACCGTTGAAGCGGTGTTTCGGTGTTTCGATGTTTCGTTATGGCGTTATTCCGTTATTCCGTTATTCCGTAATCCCGTTATCACGTAATCCCGTAATCCCATTATTCCGTTATTCCGTTAAATCGTTAAATCGTTAAAACTATGATAAAGAAAGAATTGGCATTGTTGGTGTTGCTGCTGGTGCCGCTCGGCATCATGGCTGGCAGCAAACTGGAATTGAAGTCGGTAAGCAATGGCGACTTCCGCGCAGAACAGATGGCTGAAGTGCGGGCGATGGCCGACGGCGAGAGCTATGCCCGACTGAGCAGCGACGGACAGCGTGTGGAGCAGTATTCGTTCAAGACCGGGCGGCAGACTGGCGTGCTCTTCGACGTAGCCACCGTGAAGGGCGACAAGCTGAAGAGCATTGACGGCTACATGGTGAGTCCCGACGGCAGGCACCTGCTCATACAGACGCAGACGAAGCGCATCTACCGCCACTCGTTCACCGCCGTCTATTATATCTATCATGTACGCAACAACCGCATCGTGCCGCTGTCGGAAGGCGGACCGCAGCAGACGCCGCTCTTCTCGCCCGACGGACAACAGATAGCCTTTGTGCGCGAGGGTAACATCTTTCTGGTGAAGCTGCTCTACGACAATGCCGAGGTGCAGGTGACCAAGGACGGGCGGCGCAACGAGGTGATCAACGGCATACCCGACTGGGTGAACGAAGAGGAGTTCGGCAACGACCGCGCCATGGTGTTCACCGCCGACAGCCGCCAGCTGGTATGGGTGCGCTACGACGAGTCGATGGTCAGGCAGTATGCCATGCCGTTGTTCAAGGGCTTGAAACCCGAGCGGAAGGAGTATGCCGACTATCCCGGCGACTATACCTATAAATACCCCATTGCCGGAGCGCAGAACGCCGTGCCCACGGTGTGGAGCTTCGACATACTGAGCCGGCAGAAGCGTCAGCTGCAGGTGCCGGTAGATGCCGACGGCTATATTCCGCGTATCGTGATGACGGCCGACTCGTCGCGGGTGGCGGTCTATACGCTGAACCGCCATCAGGACTGTCTGCGCATCTTCATGGCCAACCCGCTGTCAACGCTCTGCCAGCAGGTGATAGAAGAGAAGAGCAACTGCTACGTGCGCGAAGAGGCCATGTCGGCCATCCAGCTGACGCGGAGCCACATTCTGCTGCCCAGCGACCGCGACGGCAACATGCACCTCTATCTGTACAACCTGAACGGCCAGCTGCTGCGGCAGATAGACCGTGGCAACTACGAGGTGAGCCAGGTCTATGGCTACGACGAGGCGACGGGCAATACCTACTATGCGTCGCACGAGGCCGGCAACGGCAAGACGGACGAAGGCGGCGACGCCACGCAGCAGCGTCTCTGGGTGGCCCGTGAGAATGGCCGCCGCGAGTGTCTCACACCGAAGGCCGGATGGCACACGGCAGTGTTCAGCCACGACTACCGATACTTCATCGACCAGTGGAGCGACATGAACACGCCGCCCGTCTATACCCTCTGCACGCGTGGCGGCAAGGCACTGACGACGCTGATAGACAACCATGAGCTGCGTGAAAAGATGGCAGCCTACGACTTGGGTCGCCGCGAGCTGTTTACGCTGACCACACAGGACGGGGTGACGCTGAACGCATGGATGGTGAAACCCTACGGCTTCGATGCGTCGCGCCGCTATCCCGTCGTGATGTATCAGTACGGCGGACCGGGCAGTCAGCAGGTACGCAACGCCTGGAGCATAGGCATGGCCGGACAGGGAGCACTGATGGAGCAGTATCTGGCCCAGCAGGGCTACGTGTGCGTATGTGTAGATAACCGCGGCACGGGTGGCCGTGGTGCCGAGTTTGAGAAGTGTACCTACCTGAAGTTAGGACAGCTGGAGGCCCATGACCAGGTGGAGGCTGCCTTGTGGCTACAGCAGCAGCCGTATGTCGATAAGGACAGGATAGCCATCTGGGGGTGGTCGTTTGGTGGGTTCAATACGCTGATGGCCATGTCCGAGGGGCGTCCCGTGTTCCGTTGCGGCATTGCCATTGCTCCTCCCACGTCGTGGCGATACTACGACACCATCTATACCGAGCGCTTCATGCGTACGCCGCAGGAGAATGCCGCAGGCTACGACGACTGTCCGATAGCGCGCGCTGCCAGTCTGCACGGAGCCTTGCTGCTCTGCCACGGCATGGCCGACGACAATGTACACTTCCGCAACACCGCAGAATATACCGAGGCACTGGTGCAGGCCGACAAGGACTTCAGCCAGCTGGTATATACCAACCGCAACCACAGCATCGCGGGCGGCAATACGCGCCGCCACCTCTATCGGCAGTGCGTCACCTTCTTCCGCGAGCAGCTGAAATAAAGGCAGCGCGGCCACTGGGCTTCCGCACGTTGCGAAAAGCCCCCTGTGGCCGCGCTTTATTTTTTTTCCTTTTCCCTATTCATAGACCTTCGCCTCGCGCTTGCCCTGCAAAACGGCCAGGGCATTCAGCGCGAGGGCTTCCATCTCGTTCTCGCCGGGAAACACATAGACGGGGGCGAGATAGGCTATGCGTCGGCGCAACTCGCTGACGATGTAGTCGTTGTGGGCCATGCCGCCCGTGAGCAACACGGCATCCACCTGTCCGCAGAGCACAGCCCCCTCGGCGGCTATCTGCTTCGCCGTGTGGTAGAGCATGGCATCGACAATGAGGTGCGCCTGCTCGTCGCCCTGCGCTATGCGCTGCAGCACCTCGCGCATGTTGTTGGTGCCCAAGTGGGCCGTCAGTCCGGCTTGTCCGGCAATGCGCTTCAGCAGCTGTTTCTCCGTATAGCGCCCGCTGAAGCAGAGCCGTATGAGGTCGGCTGCCGGCAGACTGCCGGCACGCTCTGGCGAGAACGGCCCCTCGCCGTCAAGAGCGTTGTTGGCATCGATGGCTCGTCCGTGCTCGTGGGCAGCCACGGAGATGCCGCCTCCCAGATGGCAGATAATCAGGTTCAGGTCTTCGTATTCCTTGCCGATGCCGCGTGCAAAGCGTCGCGCGATGGCCCGCTGGTTCAGCGCATGCCAGATGGCGATGCGTGGCATGAGCGGTGAGCCGCTGATACGCGCCAGCGGCGACAGCTCATCTACCACCCCCGGGTCGGCAATGAAGGCCCGGCACAGCGTGGACGACGACATCCCGTTGGCCGATGCGGTATTGATTTCGCCCGCTATCTCGTAGGCTATCAGGCAGCCCAGGTTGCAGGCGTGGTTGTGCATGACGCATCCGTGCAGCGTGTCTTCCACCATGCGGCGGTTGATTTCATAGACACCGCCGCTGATGGGTTTGACGAGTCCGCCACGCCCTATCACGGCGTCGAAGGCCAAGGGAATGTCAGAGCGTTGCAGTTCGTCGAGCACCAACTGTCGGCGGAAGTCCTGTTGTTCGGTGATGGCATCGAAGTGAGCCAGTTCGTCGGCGGTATGGGTGATGTTGCGCAGTAGGATGGGCTTTTCGTCCTGATAGACGGCCATCTTGGTGCTGGTGGAGCCGGGGTTGATGACGAGGATGTTCATGGGTAATGGATAATAAATAATAAGTAATAAGAAAAAATATAGGTTGTTGGATAATAGTCCAGTGGGCACCGGGCGTCAGAGACAGGCCAGCGCGAAGAGGATGCTGTTGAATTTAGCCTCCGCCGAGTCGCCGCGCGAGGGTAAGACGACGGGGCATTGCGCGCCCCACAAGATGCCGGCGGTACGGGCGTGGGCAAAGAGCGTCATGGCTTTGTAGAAGGTGTTGCCGGCTTCGATGTCGGGCATGATGAGCACGTCAGCCTCGCCGTTCAGGGGCGAGGCAATGCCCTTGGCCTGTAGTGCCTCCAGTGAGCAGGCCGACTTGACATCGATCGGCCCATCGACGATGCACCGCCCGAAACAGCCCTCTGCCGCCATCTGCTTGATGTCGTGATAGCCATCGACAAAAGGAAACTGCCGACCGCCGTGTTCGGCACAATGGATGAGGGCGATGCGCGGCTCTGTGATGCCGAGGCGGTGGCACACATCGGCGGTATAGCGCACCTCCTCGATGCGCTGCTTCTGGGTAGGATAGGGGATGACGGCTACGTCGCTGAAGAACAGCAGCTTGGGGTAGCTGGCTATCTCGGCCACAGCGACATGGCTCAGCACGCTGCCTTCGGGCAACAGGCCGGACACCTTGTTCAGGATGGCCTTCAGCAGGATGTCGGTACCGATGAGGCCTTTCATCAGCACGTCGGCATCGCCGCGACGGATAAGGGCTACCGCCTTCTGGGCGGCTCGCTCGTCCAAGCTGTCTTCTATGCTGATGACTTCGGCAATGCCCGTTTCTGCCACCTGTTGCAGGGTGTTGCGCGAGGCTTCGTCATGGGGGTTGACGGCTACGATGCGCAGATGCCGCTTGGCTTCGGCAACGAGTCGGCGCATGTCTTTGAATGTTCGGATGGTTTTCATAGTTATTCGGCTTTTATGCGACAAAGATAGTAATAAAAAACGGACTGACCAAAAAAGTCAGTCCGTTTTTTACGGTTGATAGCCTTTGTGACCACTATTCTTACAGTCAGATAGCCTAAGTGCCCCACACTATTCTTGCTGCAGGGACTGCTGATACCAGTGGAACAGCCGCTGCACGCCGTCTTCTATCTCGACACGGTGCGTCCAACCTAAGGAGTGCAGCTTGCTGACGTCTATCAGCTTGCGCATGGTGCCGTCGGGCTTTGTGGCATCAAACGCCACCTCACCCTCGAAACCAACAGCCTTGACCACCAATTCTGACAGCTGGCGGATGGTCAGCTCCTTGCCGGTGCCAACGTTGATGTGGCAGTTGCGGATTTCGCCCAGCGACGGGATGGCTCCGCCGCGCCCTGCCGAGTGGTTGCGATCGACGGCCCCGTCGGTAGAGGCTCCGTAGTGTACCGACGAGTATTTCTCGATGCCGATGATGTCGCTGAAGTTGACGTTCAGCAGCACGTGTACCGAAGCGTCGGCCATATCCTCGCTCCACAGAAACTCGCGGAGCGGCTTGCCCGTGCCCCAGAGCACCACCTTATTATTATATATGCCATACTTGGCCAGCACCGTCAGGATGTCGTCGTGCGATGCCGCACCCGTCACGCCTTCCACGGGTCGCTTGTCCAGGTCGGTGGCTATCTTGGCCCACTCGCCGTCGTGTATCAGTTTGGCCAGATACACCTTGCGCATCATGGCGGGCATGACGTGCGAGTTCTCCAGGTGGAAGTTGTCGTTCGGTCCGTAGAGGTTGGTAGGCATCACGGCGATGTAGTTGGTGCCGTACTGCAGGTTGTAGCTCTCGCACATCTTCAGGCCGGCAATCTTGGCGATGGCATATTCCTCGTTGGTATATTCCAGCGGCGATGTCAGCAGGCAGTCTTCCTTCATGGGCTGTGGCGCGTTCTTCGGGTATATGCAGGTAGAGCCGAGAAACAGCAGCTTCTTCACTCCGTGGGCGTATGCCTCGGAGATGACGTTGCACTGTATCTTCATGTTCATCATGATGAAGTCGGCACGATACAGCGAGTTGGCCATGATGCCGCCCACGAAGGCGGCAGCCAGTACGACGGCATCGGGGCGCTCTTCGTCGAAGAAACGCCGTACCGCCACCTGGTCGGTCAGGTCCAGCTCGCGATGGCTGCGGCCTATCAGGTTCTCGTAGCCTCGGGTCTTCAGATTGTTCCATATAGCAGAGCCCACCAGTCCGTGGTGGCCTGCTACATATATCTTAGCATTCTTGTCAAGCATCTTCCTTGCTTTTTTACTGTTGTCTAATCAATGAGAGGTAACTGATGGACATGTTTCTTCCGACTACTTAGTCGTCCAGATGTTCTCTGAGGTACAGCTTGCGCACCTTCTTCATGTCGTGTGCTACCATGATGCGCACCAGCTCTTCGAACGATGTCTTCTGCGGGTTCCATCCCAGCACGCGCTTGGCTTTGGAGGGGTCGCCCAGCAACTGGTCCACCTCGGCCGGGCGGAAGTATTTCGGGTCAACCTCGACCAGTGGCTTGCCCGTCTGCTTGTCGTAGCCCTTCTCGTCTATGCCGTCGCCGCGCCACTCCAACTCTATGCCGGCCTCGCGGAAAGCCAGTGTGGCAAACTCGCGTACGGTGTGATACTCGCCGGTAGCAATGACGAAGTCGTCGGGCTCGGGCTGTTGCAGAATGAGCCACATGCACTCCACGTAGTCTTTGGCGTAGCCCCAGTCGCGCAGCGAATTGAGGTTGCCTAAATAGAGCTTGTCCTGATAGCCTTGCGCGATGCGGGCGGCGGCCAGGGTAATCTTACGCGTGACGAAGTTCTCGCCGCGACGCTCCGACTCGTGGTTGAACAGGATGCCGTTGCAGCAGTACATATTGTACGACTCGCGGTAGTTCTTCATAATCCAGAATCCGTAGAGCTTGGCTACGCTGTAGGGCGAGCGCGGATAGAAGGGCGTGGTCTCAGACTGTGGCACCTCCTGCACCTTACCGTACAGTTCGGAGGTGGATGCCTGGTAGATGCGGCACTGCTTCTCCAGTCCGCAGATGCGCACGGCCTCCAAGAGGCGCAGCACGCCGGTGGCATCGACATCAGCGGTGTATTCCGGCACGTCGAAGCTCACCTTCACGTGGCTCTGGGCTGCCAGATTGTATATCTCGGTGGGTCGCACCTCGCCGATGATGCGGATGAGGCTTGACGAGTCGGTCATGTCGGCCCAGTGCAGATTGACCAGTCGTGACTTTTTCATGTCGCGCACCCATTCGTCTAAGTAGAGGTGCTCTATGCGACCCGTGTTGAACGACGACGAGCGGCGCAGCAGGCCGTGAACCTCGTAGCCTTTCTCTATCAGGAATTCGGCCAGATAGCTGCCGTCCTGACCGGTGATGCCGGAGATTAAAGCTATTTTCTTCTGTTCCATGTTTTCTTAGCGTGTTTACTTTTCCTTGTCTTGTTCGGAGAACTGCTTGATGCGCTGTTCTTCTGAGAGCTTACATATTAATAAGGTGTCGTCGTTTTCGGCCACGATGTATCCGTCAAGGCCCTGTACCACCACCTTCTTCTCCTGCGTGGTGTGTATGATACAGTTGTGCGTCTCGAAGGTGGCAATGTCAGGACCTATGCAGGCATTGCCGTAGAGGTCTTGCTTCGACAACTGCTGCAGCGAGCCCCACGTGCCCAGGTCGCTCCATCCGAAGTCGGCAGGGCAGACGAATATCTCGTCGGCTTTCTCCATGATGGCATAATCTACCGATATGTTCTCGCACTCAGGGAAGAGACGGTCTATCTCGGACTGCTCCTTCTCCGTGCCATAGACGGGCAGCAGGCTCTCGAATACCTTCGATATCGAGGGCTGGTAGATGCGGAAGGCATTGACGATGGTCGATACGTTCCAGATGAAGATGCCGGCGTTCCACAGGTAGTTGTTCTTGGCGATGTACTGCCGTGCGGTGTCGATGTCGGGCTTCTCGCGGAAGGAATCGACGCGGAATATCTCCTTGTTGCGCAGCGACTGTGCCGACAGGTTGGCTTCGATGTATCCGTAGCCTGTCTCAGGGCGTGTGGGTTTCATGCCGAGAGTGACAATGGCATCGCTGTCGGCAGTGAAGTCGAGACATTCGGCTATGACGCGGCGGAACTCCTCCGTGTCGGTGACGATGTGGTCGCTGGGTGTCACCACGATGTTGGCCTTTGCATCTTGCGACTTGATGCGCCACGACACGTAGGCAATACAGGGTGCGGTGTTGCGGCGGCACGGCTCGCAGAGTATATGGTCGCGGGGCATGTCGGGCAGCTGCTCGGCCACGATGTCGGCATAGCTGCGGTTGGTGACCACCCATACGTGGTTGGCATCCACAATGCCCCGGAAGCGTTCCACGGTGAGTTGCAGCAGCGTCTTGCCGGTGCCCAGCACGTCGATGAACTGCTTGGGTTTCTCGGTAGTGCTCATGGGCCAGAAGCGGCTTCCTACGCCGCCGGCCATGATGACCAGGTGATTATTGATTCTTGGCATAGTGTGTTAATTAGAAATATGTGTAAATGTTAACGGTTGTTCTTGCTCATTTTCTTGACGAGAAAGTACACGATGGCTATCACCACCAGTGCGAGGATGACAATCTTGATGTATTCGGCATACTCGCTGATCTTGTCGTTCAGCTGCTCTTCGGGCACGATGGTATGCAGATACCAGCCCAGTGCCGCCAGGATGCCGTGCCATGCGCCGGCACCGATGGTGGTGTAGAGCAGGAACTTGCCGTAGTGCATGCGTGCCAGTCCGGCGGGGATGCTGATGAGGTGGCGTATGCCGGGAATGAGTCGCCCCGTCAGGGTGGCCACGATGCCGTGGTCGTCGAAATATTTCTCGCTCTTCTTCACCTTCTCCTCGTTCAGCAGGCACATCTTGCCCCACCGGCTGTTGGCAAAGCGGTAGATGACGGGCCGCCCCACGTAGAGGGCCACGACGTAGTTGATGCTGGCACCGATGTCGGCCCCGATGGTGGCAAAGAGTATGACGAGCCAGACGTCCAGTTGTCCGCTGGCGGCATGATAGGCTGCGGGTGTCACCACAAACTCAGACGGTACGGGCACCACGGTGCTTTCCAGCAGCATGAGGAAACATATCGTGCCGTAGTTCAGGTTGCTCAGCAGGGATGTAAAAAGGTTCATTGCTTCAAATGTTGTAAATAGTGTTCATAATAGTCTTTCGGCTCCACGTCGTCGGGGAATAGGAATCCCAGCACCAAGCGGGCCTCTTCGGGGTTGCGCTTGACGGCTTCACGCAGATAATGCAGAAATTCGCTCTTGCGGCCCATGTCGTAGCAGCACAGGGCCATGTAGGCATAGCCGTCGGGGTATTCGCTGTCGGTAGCCCTGATGTACTCGAAGTATTTGCCGAACATCTCGTAGCAGGCCGTGAGATAGCGGTTGTCGTACAGCGACACGATGATGCGCAGCAATACGCTGGGTGTACTGTCTGACATGGTGATGGCTGTCTGGAAGGCCTCCAAGGCCTCTTCCACCCGTTCGTTCTCCAACAGCAGGTGGCCCTTCACCACCATCTTGTCTATCGCGTCGCCGCCTGCTTTGTCGAGCATCTCTATGGCTTTGTCTATCTGCCGGTTGTGGCTGTAGCAGAAGGCCAGCTCCATATAGATGCTTTCCAGAGCCGGTTCGTCCTCGGGCACTTCTTCTACGTAGCGTTGGTAGTATTTCAGCGCTTCGTCGTAGTTCTCCAACTGGAACAGCCCGTTGGCCTTGGTCAGCAGTCCCTCGGGGTCGTGCGGGTCGATGGCGATGGCATACTCGCTGCTCGACACGGAGCCGGAGTAGTCCTGACGCATGAACTGTGCGCTGGCCAGTGCGTTCCAGTAGTGCTTCGAGAAGGGGTGGCGGTCTATCAGCTCGTTGAAGATGCGCTCAGAGTCGTTGTATTTCCCCAGTCCGAACAGCGTGCGGGCCATCAGTTCCTTGAAGTCGTCGCTGTCGTCGGCCTTGCATCGCAACATCCATTCGTAGGCCTTGTCGTTTACGTCGTAGTCGATGTAGAGGTTGGCACAGTCTTTCACAAAGTCCTGATACTCGTCGGCATCTACCGTCTTGCCGTATTCGCGCAGATAGCGGTCGGCTTCGTCTATGCGGTCTTCGGCCACCAGTAGCTCGGCCTGCAGGTAGTGGTAGTCGGGGTCGTCGTGCTCCTCAATGTTGTCGGCATACTGTCGTGCAGCCTCGAAGTCGCCCTTCATCAGCGCGTCGCGGGCCTTGAACACGTTGGGCAGCGTGGCCCTGGGGTATAGCTCCAGGGCATAGTCGATGGCCTCTACTGCCTTGTCGTAATCGTCGTGGGCATTGTAGTAGTCGGC
The DNA here is from genome assembly GCA_947165435.1 of uncultured Prevotella sp. Lineage (GTDB taxonomy): Bacteria > Bacteroidota > Bacteroidia > Bacteroidales > Bacteroidaceae > Prevotella. The sequence goes on along the minus strand of CAMVAI010000037.1, from coordinate 2,338 downwards.
AATATCCACCAAGTCGTCGGCGTCCATGAAGACGGGATGCCCCGCCTCTATGGATGTCTCGTAGCTTTCAAGCAGCTCGCGGAAATCGTCGGTGTCGAAATATTCCTCGTTGACTTGCACGTCTTATTGTTTTGTCGTTATGTCGTTTTGTCGTTATGCCGTTATGTCGTTATGCCGTAATACCGTTATTCCGTTATTCCGTAATACCGTTATTCCGTTATTCCGCCTTATTTCCTCCAGGTGTCTTTCAGCCCCACCGTCTTGTTGAACACCAGGTGGTCGGGTGTCGAGTCCAGGTCGGGTGTGAAGTAGCCTATGCGCTGGAACTGCAGGAAATCGCCGGCCTGCTTCTGCTTCAGGTAGTCCTCCACGTAGCAGTGCTTCAGCACCTTCAGTGAGTCGGGGTTCAGCAGTTCGCGGAAGTCGCGCTCGTCGGCACCGGGGTTTTCTATCGAGAACAGCCGGTCGTACAGCCGCACCTCAGCTTCAAGACAGTGGCTGCAGCTCACCCAGTGGAGCGTCTTGCCCTTGATCTTGCGGTCGGCACCGGGCATGCCGCTGCGTGTCTCGGGGTCGTAGGTAGCGTAGATGGTAGTCACGCGGCCCTCGGCATCTTTGTCGCAGGGGTGCTCCTCGTCGCACTTGATGATGTAGGCGTTCTTCAGGCGCACCTCCTTGCCGGGAGCCAGGCGCTGGAATTTCTTCTCGGCCACCTCCATGAAGTCGTCGCGCTCTATCCACAGCTCGCGGCCGAAGGCAATGGTGTGGGTGCCGTCGGCCTCGTTCTCGGGGTTGTTCACGGCCAGCATCTCTTCCGTCTTGTCCTCGGGGTAGTTGGTGATGACCAGCTTCACCGGGTCGAGCACCGCCGACACGCGGCAGGCTTTTTTGTTCAGGTCGTCGCGAACGCTGGCTTCCAGCAGGGCATAGTCGTTCAGGGCATCGAACTTGGTGTAGCCTATCGAGTTGATGAAGTTGCGGATGCTATGCGACGAATAGCCGCGACGGCGCATGCCGCAGACAGTGGGCATGCGGGGGTCGTCCCATCCGTTGACCAGCCCCTCGTCCACCAGGGCCTTCAGCTTGCGCTTCGACATCACGGTGTACGTCAGGTTCAGTCGGTTGAACTCTATCTGTCGTGTGCCGTCGTATTTCTCGTCGATGACGTCGGCGTTGAAGCTGCTCATGTCGTCGCCGTTGGCTTTCTTCTCCTTGACGTATTCGCGCAACAGGTCAACGAATTTGTCGTACAACGGGCGGTGTGGCACAAACTCCAGCGTGCAGATAGAGTGGGTGACACCCTCGAAGTAGTCTGACTGTCCGTGGGCGAAGTCGTACATCGGGTAGCAGTGCCACTTCGTGCCCGTGCGGTGGTGGGGAATCTGTATGATGCGGTAGATGATGGGGTCGCGGAAGTGCATGTTCGGATTGGCCATGTCCAGCTTGGCGCGCAGCACCATCGAGCCTTCTACGGCCTCCGGGGTGTTCATGTGCAGGAACAGACGCAGGTTTTCTTCTATGGGACGATCGCGGAACGGGCTGGCCACACCAGCCTGTGTGGGTGTGCCCTTCTGCTGGGCTATCTGCTCTGAGGTCTGCTCGTCCACGTAGGCGAGTCCCTTCTTGATGAGCCATACGGCAAAGTCCCACAGTTTCTCGAAGTAGTCGGAAGCATAATAGACGTTCTCCCAGTGGAACCCCAGCCATTTGATGTCGCTCATGATGTTCTCGACATACTCCGTGTTCTCCTTCGTGGGGTTGGTGTCGTCGAAGCGCAGGTTGCACGTGCCGCCAAATTTCTCGGCAGCCCCAAAGTCCATGCAGATGGCCTTGGCGTGGCCGATGTGTATATATCCGTTAGGCTCCGGTGGGAATCGCGTCTGCAGCCGTCCGCCGTTCTTGCCTGCTTCCAGGTCTTCTTTTACAAACTGTTCTACGAAACTGAGGCTTCCCGAGTCCGTACTGGCGGCTCTCTTCTCTTCGCCCGGTGTGATGTTGTTCTCTTCCATATATAATATAATAATGTGTAGTTTTGGCCACAAAGGTACGAAATAAATCTTAATTTATCGCTGCAAAGAGGCATTTATTTTGACTATTTGTCAAATTGTGCTGAAAAACATAAAAAAATATTTGCAAAATTGATTTATATCAACTATCTTTGCTCCCGTTATCCTGAATACAATCTTTTTACCTTAAGAAAGAAGCTAATACCTCGATGTTCTCCGCTGTGAAGCAGGGGACATTTTTTTTGTATTTCTTGGCCGGCTCTACGCCATCTGTTTCGGCTCAGCGGATTTACCCGGTTGGTGAAAGCTTGAGCTAATCAAGAATAAAGTGT
>CAMVAI010000036.1 GCA_947165435.1 uncultured Prevotella sp. | reverse complement strand
AGGCTAGTAATTTTCGTGGAGAGGCCACTGGTGATCGTGGAGCAATGAGTAATTTTTGTGGAGAGGCTAGTAATTTTCGTGGAGAGGCCACTGGTGATCGTGGAGCAATGAGTAATTTCCGTGGAGAGGCTAGTAATTTTCATGGAGAGGCCACTGGTTGTTCTGAATGATGCAGTTGCCATAACTGTGGGCGGCGATAGCTGCAGCGAACTTTTGTCTCGGTGGATGTTTTTTCTTTGTTCCATACGATAGCAGAACTGCAACAGATCCGTGTTTTTCTTGCACGTGTAGAAAAAATATTGTATTTTTGCAGCAGAAAACGTATAAAAAACAGGAAAAAATGAAAGCAACAAAGTTATTGACCATCGCCGCCCTACTGCTGTGCAGCATGGCGGCAAGCGCCATCCCCGTCAAGCCGGGGCAATGGGCTACACTGACGCTGGCCGACGGAACGACAGTCCGTGCCGAGCTTCGTGGCAATGAGCATGGCACCTGGTTTCAGGATGCCGAAGGACAGTGTTACACCAAGCAGGGCGATGCCTACGTGGCTACCGAATGGGAGACGATAGCCGCCCGCCGCCAGGCAGCATACGCAGCAAAGCACCCTGCGTCACGCCGCGCTTATGGTACCTCAACGGTGTCGGGACTGGGGTATAAGGGCCGGAGCTCACAGGGTTGCCAGTATAGCGTTGGCGAATGGGAGATTCCGGTGCTGATGGTAGAGTTCAGCGACATGACGTTCAGTGAGCAGACTACCCAGGAGCTGGTTCAGAACTACCTGACCCAGGAGGGTTTCCAATACGACAGCCCCAGTGCGAAGAAGAAGGTGGGCGTGGGTAGCATCCGCGACTACTTCGTGGCTCAGTCGCAGGGTATGTTCAAGCCCAACTTCAAACTGTTGGGCAAGGTCAAGGTGGACAAGTCGTACAAATACTACGGCCAGAACGACCCCCAAGACAATAACAATTCGGATGTCCATGCCCCAGAACTGGCTGGCGATGCCATGCGCGCAGCCTTGAAGCAGATACCGGGTGTGGACTTCAAGAAGTATAACATCAAAGCCAAAGACAATCTGCATCAGGACGGCATCCCCCTGCTGTGCATGCTTTATGCCGGCGAGGCAGAGTCGAACCACGGTAATCCCGAAAAACCTGATTTTCAGCCCGACCTGATATGGCCTCACCAACTAGAGTTGCCCAATGAGGTACGTACCATCAAGGACGTTGATGTGACGCTGAATGCCTATTTCCTGGGCAACGAGCTGAGCGACCTCAAGGAGCTGGCAGGCATCAGCGTCTTCGTCCACGAGTTGGGTCATGCCTTAGGACTGCCCGACTGGTATTGCACTGACGGAAAGTACAGTGCCGACGATGCCTTCGGTGCCTGGTCGGTCATGGACGTGGGCTGCTACAACGGCGGCTTGTGGCGGCCTATAGGCTATACGGCCTATGAGCGCAGCTACATGGGATGGCTGGACATTCCCACCTACACTACCAGCCAGCATGTCAAGCTGGGCAAGCCGTACGACAGCAACGACTGCGCGGTGTTCTATATCAACGGCGATGTTGACGACACCGAGTATTTCATCGTCGAGTCGCGCTATCCCTCTACTTGGTATCCGGAGAAAACCGTAGGCAACGCCATGGAATATGGAACGGGCCTGATGCTGTCGCGGTTCTCTTTCAATCAAGACTTGTGGACGAAGGACAGTCCCAATAATGTTCAAGCCGAGAAGCACGGCCAGATTATCACTGCCGACGGTGCGAAACTCAACAGGAGTGCCAAGGAGACCAATCTCTTCGGCAACGGCGTGAACACCATCAGCGGCATGAAGTTCCTGAGCGGTGCGGCATGGAATGCCACCCTGAGCAATATCACGAAAAACAATGACGGCACCGTGGAGTTTGACTTAGCACTCGGCAGTGCCACCGGCATCAGCAATGTAGCGACAGCCGACGACAGCCGTCAGGCTACCTGCTACGACCTGCAGGGACGGCCCGTCAGCCAGCCCCGCCGCGGTCTCTATATCTGTAATGGCAGGAAGGTGGTGATTAGGTAAACCGTTGGTGATGAAAAAAAGGAAAGCGGGCGTGTACTCTGAATAAGCCATGGTACACGCCCGCTTGCTTTTTTGTGTTATTTGTTCAGGAACTTCTTGCCGTTCCTGACGACGATGCCCTTGTAGCCGCTGGCTACGCGCTGTCCGGCCAGGTTGTAGGCCGCTCCGTCGTCGGCAGAGGTATTCTCGTCGGCGGCTATGTGGCTGATGGCGGTAGGCGTCTGTCCGGCCTTGAAGGTGATGACGCCATCCTTTTCGGTAATACCATACAGATTGATGACTGCTTCCTTGTCGCCCCATAAGGTGCAAGTGGATGGTGTCAAGTCTGTTTCGGTAAAGGGAGCGTTGCCCACCACTTGCAGGTGCTCTTTGCCCTCGCCGACGTTCGCTGTGTTGTTGATGAATAGGTTTGGGTCGGAGGTATCGACACGCCACACCAGCAGTCCGCTCTTCGGCAGCTGATCGTCCCAGCCCTGCTTCTGGCGGTTCTCGATGTAGAACACCTCGCCGTCTGTCTTTGTCTTCACGAAGTAGGCTGTGTTCGACGTGTTAAACGGCTGCAGCGTGTAGTCGCCAGCCTGTTCCAACGGCTTCACGGTCTGGTCGGCAAAGCCCAGCACATAGCGCTCGAAGGCACTGTAGCCCACCGGCGACAAGCCCTGGTTGAAGTCGGCACCACCGTCCATGATGTCGTACTGGCCGGGGGTATTGGGTCCCGATTCGCCGGTTGTCGTGTCGTAGTGGTCGGCCAGTCCTAACACGTGGCTGAACTCGTGGCACATGGTGCCGATGCCGTCGGGGTAGGCATGGGGCTTGGGGTTGGTCGGCGAAGCCACGGCATCGTCCTCATAGTCCTGAATCTCCACACTGCAGGCGTAGCGGCCGAACTTCTTGCCGTTGTAGGTGGGGAATCCGTAGTAATCACAGACGGGCACTGCCTCTTCTCCACGCACCTCGGCATAGTTGTCGGAATGGGGCCACATATACTTCGGGTTGTTGCCCGTGACGTAGCTGCCATAGCCGGCAAAGATGATATACACCATGTCGATGAAATTGTCGTTGTTCAGGTCGTAGTTGCTGAAGTCCACCAGCGTACTGAGCTGCGCCATGACGGCCTTGAGGATGTTGTTGCAGTTCGCTGTCCATTCCGGCCTGACATTGTTTCCGTCCTTCGGCCACGGATACGTACACGAATAGTCGATGGTGACAGGACCCACCACGTCGAACGTCGGGTCGAACATCTGCATCGAGTTGGCATAGAAGTAGTCGCGCACGCTGCCCTTGATATCGTAGGGATAGACGGTTTTGGAGTTGTCGGTATAGTTCTTCTGGCTGGTCAGCTTCTGGTAGAACTCTATGGGATTCTGCACATTGAACTGCCGGTCGTTCCAGTTGACCAGCACCACCAGGCCCTTGAAATTCTTGTAGTCGATACGCTCGGAGAGCGTGCCGGGAGTCATCGCGCGGCGCTGGCCGTCCTGCAGGCTGGCATAGTTGGCACTGTACATCCGGCTGACGCGCTCTTTCCACTGGCGGCCGGCTTCCGACATCTTTTCGCGGAGCATCTTCTCCGTGCCAGTCAGAAAAGCCAGCTCGCGGGCATCGCGCTGCTCGGCATTCTTGGCAACGAAGGCCGATGCCTTCAGTCCGTCGCCTTGCTTTACGGCATAGCGGTAGTAGCCGTCGTCGCATCGGACGACGGTATATCCGTCGGCTGTCGTCATAAAACTATGGAACTCGTCGCCGTGCATCAGCAGCGTCACCGTCGTTCCGTCGGGCTGATACACGTCAACAGGCTTGGAATAGCCCGGACGGGCCCACACTGCCGCCACGTTCAGCAGCAGTGTCATCATCAGTAATGTAATTCTCGGTTTCATCTGTTAGGATATCAAAAGTGTGTACTTATAATTAATTGATCTCTTCAAGATATGGTTGTATGAAAATTTGCTGCAAAGTTAATATTTTTTTTAGGAAAAAAGAAGTGCCAGATGTTATTTTTGCATTATTAGGCATATTTTGGGTATAAAAACATACCTCTTTGAATAGAAAATGCTAACTTTGCATACAAAAACATGAATCGTATAGAATAATTTAATGCATAATGGGTAATATGAAAAAGATGATCACATGCTTACTGGCAGCATTCGGACTGACGACAGGCTGTTGCCAACAGAACTTTGAGAATGCAGATCCAGAACGATTTGCAGAGTTGATAACCCATGCCGATGTGGTGCTGCTCGACGTGCGAACCGCTGCCGAGTTTGAGGAGGGGCATATTGAGAATGCCCTGAACATTGACGTGAAGCGGGGCGACTTTATGGAAAAGGCGAAAGCACTGCCGAAAGACAAGACCATTGCCGTATATTGCAGAAGTGGCCGTAGGTCGGCCGACGCTGCTGAGAGGCTGGCAGCGGCGGGATACAAGGTGGTGAACATGGTGGGCGGCATCACGGCATGGAAAGACGGGGGAAGACCCGTAACGACCGACACCTATGAGGTTGATGTGTTCCAGACAAAGAGTGGGAAGACGGTCAAGATCTATGCGCTCATGCACGCCAGCATCAGGATTGCATACGACGGCAAGGAGATAGAGATAGACCCCGTGCTGAAACTGCGCGACAGGACGGTTGACTATGCCGCCATGCCCAAGGCAGACTATATCTTCGTGACCCATGAACATCAGGACCACTTTGACCAGAAGGCCCTCGCGATATTGACCAAGGAAACCACACGGCTGATTACGAACAAGCGGTGCGGCGATATGGTGGGCTACGGCAAGATAATGGCAAACGGCGACATGGGCAAGATGGAAGATGGCTTCACGGTGGAAGCAGTACCGGCTTATAATACTACGGAAGCCAACAAGAAGTTCCATCCCAAAGGACGGGATAACGGCTTCATTCTTACTATCGACGGACTGCGGATTTATGTGGCGGGAGATACAGAGGATATTCCTGAAATGGCCTCCATCAAAGACATCGATGTTGCTTTCCTTCCCTGCAACCAGCCCTATACGATGACTCCAGACCAACTTGTCAATGCGGCTAAGATGGTGAAGCCCAAGGTGTTGTTCCCCTATCACTACGGACAAACGGACGTGAGCGGAATACCGGAATTACTGAAAGCAGACGGTATCGAGGCCAGGATTAGACACTACGAATAAGTGGGTCGGCAGCGCTGCGCCCTGCTGTCGCCTCGCCTGATGCGGCGGCGCAGGGGGGCGTAAAGCCAGCGGACGACGTAGGAGGCAAGGAGCGAGACGCCTACGAGTGCCGCAAAGATGAGCAGCGGGTAGGAGAGGCGGTAGATGACGGGTCCGAACAGGTAGAAAGCAAAGAAATAGTGGGTGAGCCAGAGGTTGGTGGAATGGCTGCCGAAATAGGCGAGGACGGCGGTGAGCCGGGCGGGTATGCGGATGGACAGCAGGAGGGGCAGGAGCAGCAGAACGAAGGGCAGGTTGAGCAGTGCGCTGCCGCCGAGCAGCATCTTGACCATGCCGAGCAGCGCGAGCAGCGACAGGAGTTGCCACTGGGCCAGGCGTGACAGCCGTTGGCGCAGGAGCGGCAGGACGTCGTACTTGACAAAGAGTATGCCCGCGACGAAGGGCAGCAGCATGTAGAGCACGTTGGCAGCGGTATAGACGATGCGCAGCGGCGAGCCGTCGGCAATGGGGATGTCTTTGAGCAGATAGCCCGCCACATGGGCAACCAGCAGCAGGGCGCCGAGCAGCATGTCGCGCCGCCGCGAACCGGTCAGCACGTGGCGGATGAGCGGGGCTGCACCGAGCGTCAGCACGACATAGGGCAGCAGGAACCACCATGCCCCGTTGTAGCTGTAGTCGATGGCGGCGACATTGAGCAGCAGGGTGAGCAGGCTGCCGGGATAGAGCAGGGGGTTGGTGATGCAGGCAAGGGGGACGAACAGCAGGAATACCATCCAGAAATTGGCCATGAGCGACAGGGCGCGCCGTGCGTTGTGCATGCTGCCCTGCCGTTGGCGATAGACGCAGGTGAGTCCGTAGCCGCCGAGGAATATATAAATAGGTACGCAAGCGGCTGCAATGCGCGAGAAGGCAAAGGCCAGCGTTTTGCCGCCAAAGAAGGGCAGCAGGCAATGTGTCAGCGGCTCAAGGTCGGTGTCGCTGAACAGGTGTAGCCACAGCATCAGCAGGATGGCAAAGCCTTTCAGCTGTTGTGTCTCGTCCTTTGTCATGTCTTATCCCCCCTGACCCGCGCCAGTTCCTCTTTCAGGAAACGGGGCGTATAGCCTTTCTCGCTCTCGGCCACCTCGGCGGGTGTGCCGGCAGAAAGCACCATGCCGCCGCCGCGCCCGCCCTCGGGGCCCATGTCGATAATCCAGTCGGCCTGGCGGATGACGTCGAGGTTGTGCTCGATGACGATGACGGTATTGCCGCGATCTACCAGCCGTCGCAGCACATCCATCAAGATGCGGATATCTTCGAAGTGCAGGCCCGTGGTAGGCTCGTCGAGAATATAGACCGTCTTGCCCGTGTCGCGCTTCGACAGTTCGGTGGCCAGCTTTACGCGTTGGCTCTCGCCGCCGGAGAGGGTGGTCGAGGGCTGCCCCAGTTTGATGTAGCCAAGGCCTACGTCCTGTATGGTCTTGATTTTCTGCAGGATGTTGGGCACGTTCTCGAAAAATTCCACGGCCTGGTTGATGGTCATGTCGAGCACGTCGGCTATCGACTTGCCCTTGTAGCGCACCTCCAGGGTCTCGCGGTTGTAGCGTTTGCCGTGACACGTCTCGCAGGGCACCTGGATGTCGGGCAGGAAATTCATCTCGATGGTCTTGTAGCCGTTGCCGCCACACGTCTCGCAGCGCCCGCCCTTGACATTGAACGAGAAGCGGCCGGGCTTGTAGCCGCGAATCTGCGCCTCGGGCAGTCCGACGAACAGCGAGCGGATGTCGCTGAACACGCCGGTATAGGTGGCAGGATTAGAGCGTGGCGTGCGGCCTATGGGCGACTGATCGACGTTGACCACCTTGTCGATATGCTCCAGCCCCTCGATGCTGTCGTAGGGCATGGGGTTCTTCAGCGAACGGTAGAAGTGGCGCGAGAGGATGGGGTAGAGCGTCTCGTTGATAAGTGTCGATTTGCCGCTGCCGCTGACACCGGTGACGAGGATGAGGCGACCCAGCGGAAACTCGACATCGATGTTCTTCAGGTTGTTGCCACGGCAGCCGTGCAAGGTTAGTTGATGGGCCTCTCCAAGCCCCTCAGAGGGAGGGGGCGTCTGGTTACCAACACCCCATCCTTCGGAGGGGCTTGGGGAGGCGAGATACCTGGCCGTCAACGTGTTGCTTTTCAGCATGTCGGCCACGGTGCCTTGGAACACCACCTCGCCACCTTTGCGCCCGGCTCGCGGACCGATATCTACGATGTAGTCGGCGGCCAGCATCATGTCGCGGTCGTGCTCCACCACGATGACGGTGTTGCCCAGGTCGCGCAGCTCCTTGAGCGAGTGGATGAGCCGCTCGTTGTCGCGCTGGTGCAGTCCGATGCTGGGCTCGTCAAGGATGTACAGCACGTTGACCAGCTGCGAGCCAATCTGCGTGGCCAGTCGGATGCGCTGGCTCTCGCCGCCGGAGAGCGATGCCGACTGGCGGTTGAGCGACAGGTAGTCGAGGCCTACGTCGAGCAGGAAGTCGAGGCGTGTACGGATTTCCTTCAGAATCTCGGCGGCTATCTGGCGCTGCTGCGGCTCTAAGTGGCTTTCTGCCTCGTCGAGCCACGGGCGCAGCTCGCTGAGGTCCATCGACCCCAGCTGGGCAATGTTCTTGTCCCATATCTTATAACTGAGGGCCTCGCGGTTCAGTCGCTGGCCGTGGCATTCCGGGCATTCGCACTCGGCCAGAAACTGGTCGGCCCATTTCTGCGCGCTGCTGCTGTCGTCGCCATCCATCACGGAGCGCAGGTATTTCACCACGCCGTCGAAATCTACGTAGTAGTCGCTGCTGGTGTGTACCAGTTCCTTGTCTATGCGCACGCTCTCCAACGAGCCGTAGAGTATTTCGTTCAGCGCGTCGTCGGGGATGTCGGCAATGGGCGTCTTCAGCGCACAGTCGTACTTATGCAGGATGGCGTCAATCTGCCAGAAAATCATCTGGTTCTTGTACTTCCCCAAGGGCACGATGCCGCCCTCATGGATGCTGTGCTTGCGGTTGGGAATGACCTTGGCGAGGTCTATCTCGTTGATATATCCCAGGCCCTTGCATCGCGGACAGGCCCCCTGCGGCGAGTTGAACGAGAAGTTGTTCGGCGCCGGGTCGCTGTACGATATGCCCGTGGTGGGGCACATCAGCCGTTTGGAGAAATGCTTCACGCTGCCCGTCTCGTAGTCCATGATCATGATGAGACCCTCGCCCTGCTTCATGGCTATCTGGATGGTGTTCTTCAGTCGGCTGTCGGCCTCGCCCTTCACCGCCATGCGGTCGATGACCACCTCGATGTCGTGGTTTTTGTAGCGGTCCACCTTCATGCCGCGCGTCATCTCCTGCACCACACCATCTACGCGCACGTGCAGATAGCCCTTCTGGCGCAGGCTTTCAAACAGCTCGCGATAGTGGCCTTTGCGCGAGCGCACCATGGGAGCCAGGATGAGAATCTTGCGGCCTGCATAGTCGTGGGTAATCATGTCGATGATTTTCTCCTCGGTGTATTTCACCATCGGTTCGCCGGTGGCATAGCTGTAGGCTCGTCCGGCACGGGCGAAGAGCAGTCGCAGATAGTCGTAAATCTCGGTGGTGGTGCCTACGGTAGAGCGTGGGTTCTTGTTGGTGGTCTTCTGCTCGATGCTGATGACGGGCGACAGACCGGTAATCTTATCTACGTCGGGGCGCTCCATGCCGCCGAGGAAGTTGCGCGCGTAGGCCGAGAAGGTCTCGATGTATCGCCGCTGGCCTTCGGCAAAGATGGTGTCGAAGGCCAGGCTCGACTTGCCGCTGCCGCTCAGTCCGGTAATGACGGTCAGCGAGTGGCGCGGTATTTCCACGTCGATATTCTTCAGGTTGTGGACGCGTGCTCCGAAAACTTGTATCTTTTCCATTGCTTGTCTGAGGGGTTGGGTCATGGGTTGGTGGTGGTGTTCTCCTGGTTGTTGTGGTCGCGCAACAGGTTGACATCGCGGCGGATGTCGTACTCCACACCGTCGGCACCGCGAGCCTTTACCAATACGAAGTAGGTGCCGTCCTTCACCGGGTGGCCCTTGTACGTGCCGTCCCATCCGCCGGTGATGTCGGTCCACTCGTAGAGTTTCTGCCCCCATCTATTAAATATGTACGCGTGAAATTCGACAATACTCTTGCACTTTTCCTTCTTGGCGCGGTAGATGTCGTTGATGTTGTCGCCGTTGGGCGAGAAGGCGTTGGGCATCTCCAGGTGGCTGGCGGTGATGGTGATGGTAATCGATGCCGTCTGCACGATGACGTTGTCCTGCCGCACGCTGAGGGTGACGACGTTGGGACCGGCCGCCGTGAAGTCGAAGTCGAAGCTCTCTTCGTAGCGGGTGACGTCAATGCCTGCCAGCAGGTTGGTGATGCGCCACTCGACGGCAGCTCCGGGGTCGAGGCTGGAGGGGTTCGACTCGAAGTGTACGTGCAGGGGGGCTTCGGCCTCGAAGTTCTGCGACGTGGTGGTCTCGGCGCCGTCTTTCTGATAGGTGGCCTGCAAATCGATGTCGGCAAACAGCGGCAAAACCGTTGCGCAGAGGGCCAAAAATGCGAATATTCTCTTCAATTTCATCTGTAACAATAAATAATTTGTGCAAAATTAGCGAAAAAAGTAGAACTTCCGCATCTTTTTTTGTAATTTTGTGGCGCATTAGCGAAAATTAGTTCGATTATGAGACAAAAATGGAGATATTTTATGCTGCTGACCGTTGCCGCCTTCCTGGCAGAAACGGCCTTGGCACAGGTGCAAACCTTCAAGGAGTTGCATAAAGTGAAACGTAAGGAAACCATCTTCGGCATCGCCCGCGACTATGGCCTGACGGTAGAGGACATCATCAAGGCCAATCCGGAGATGAACGCCCCCGGCTATGAGCTGAAGAAGGGCGACTACATCCGCATTCCCTATCCGCCGAAGCAGGCGCAGCCGGCACAGGAGCTGTCGTCGGCACAGCAGATGAACATGCCAACGAAGCCCGTGGTGGCCAACAGCGACATGCGGCAGCGCGAAATCCGGGTGGGCATCATGCTGCCGCTGCACGACAGGAACGGCGACGGCAAGCGTATGGTGGAATACTATCGCGGCGTGCTCATGGCCTGCGACAGCCTGAAGGCCAACGGCATATCGACCGACGTGCGGGCTTGGAACGTGGCCGAGGAGAGCGACATCCGCCAGGTGCTGAAAGACCCCTATGCTGCCGACCGTGACGTGATCATCGGTCCGCTATATACGAAGCAGGTGAAGGCGCTGGGCGATTTTGCCACCGCCAACGACATACGGGTGCTCATACCGTTCTCCATCGGCAGCACCGAGGTGTATAACAACGGCAATGTGTTTCAGGTCTATCAGAACGGCAACACGCTGAACGAGGCCTACGTCTTCCGCTTCTTCCAGCGTTTCAAGGACTGCCACCCCGTCATCATCGACTGCAACGACTCGACCAGTACCAAGGGGGGCTTCACGGCTGCCCTGCGCCGCAAGCTCGACCAGGAGAACATCGCCTACACCATTACCAACCTGCGCTCCGGCGAGGCAGCGTTTGCCAAGTCGTTCTCGGCCAAGAAGCGTAACGTGGTGGTGCTCAATACCAGCCGCTCGGCAGAACTGAACGTCGCCTTTGCCAAGCTGAACGGCATGGTGATGACCAACCCCAAGCTGCAGGTGTCCATGTTCGGCTATCACGAGTGGCTGTCTTATACCCGCACGCATTTAGATAACTTCTATAAGTTCGACACCTACATCCCCTCTACGTTCTACATGAATCCCCTCTCGCCGCGGGCCGCACGCTTCAGCCAGAAGTACCGCTGGAATTTCCACCAGGACATGCAGGCCTATCCGGCGCGCTTTGCCGTGACGGGCTTCGACCATGCCTACTTCTTTATCAAGGGACTTCACCTCTACGGCAAGCTATTCTCCGGCGCCTCGGGCACGGTGGGATATACCCCCATACAGACCCCGTTGCACTTCGAGCGCATCGGCAACGGCGGCATGCTGAACAAGGCCATCCTCTTCGTACACTATTCGCCCGAACACCGCATAGAGACCATCAATTTCTGACGATGAGAAAGCTACTCTTTTCCCTTTTTATCTGTTTGCCCCTTGCCGGATGGAGCCAGGTGGGCGAGTATCGCACCGACTTTGCCGTCGGCGTGAATGGCGGCTATATGATGAGTAGCGTCAGTTTCGTGCCCGACGTGCCGCAGAAGCAGTTGGGCGGCATGACCGGCGGCATCACGCTGCGCTACACGTGCGAGAAATACTTCAAGAGCATCTGTGCCATCGTGGCCGAGGTGAATCTGGCCCAGACGGGATGGAAAGAGAATATTCTCGACCTGAACAACCAACCCGTCTATTATGTCGCTGATGCGGGCAAGACGCAGCCGCTCTACTACGAGCGCCACATGAACTACGTGCAGGTGCCGCTGATGGCCCGCTTGGGGTGGGGGCGCGAGCGGCGCGGATTCCAGGCGTTCATACAGTTGGGCCCGCAGCTGGGATTCTTCCTGAACGAGCGAACACGGACTAACCTCATGCCCGGGCAGGGCACGCAGACGCAGCGCTCGTCAACCGTCGTCGAACAGGACTCGATGGCTGTCGAGAAGAAGTTCGACTACGGCATTGTCGGCGGCATCGGCCTGGAGTTCTCACGGCCCAAACTGGGCCACTTCATTGTCGAGGCCCGCTACTACTACGGTCTGGGCGACATCTACCACAACTCGAAGCGCGATGTCTTCGGACGCAGCAACTTCGGACAGATAGTCATCAAGGCTACCTACCTCTTCGACCTTATCCGCACGAAGAACGACAAAATAAAATAAAATTAAGAATTAAAAATTAAAAATTAAAAATGATGATTACCACCTCTTTATCCGTAACCACTCATTAACAACAACAACAATAAAAAACAATCACGAATCATGTTTGAAGGACAACCGAAAGGACTATTCGCGTTGGCACTGGCCAACACCGGCGAACGCTTCGGCTACTACACCATGCTGGCCGTCTTCGCCCTGTTTCTGAGAGCCAACTATGGACTGTCGCCCGCACTGGCAGGCACCATCTATAGTGCGTTCCTCATGTTTGTGTATTTCTTCCCCCTCTTTGGCGGCATGCTGGCCGACAAGTTCGGCTTCGGGCGCATGGTCACCACGGGCATCATCATCATGTTTGCGGGCTACCTGCTGCTCTCCGTACCTCTGGGCGGCGACTCGCTGGCCCTCGTTGTCATGTTGGCCGCCCTGCTGCTCATCGGTTTCGGCACGGGACTCTTCAAAGGCAACCTGCAAGTGATGGTGGGCGACCTCTACAACGACCCGAAGTACAAGGACAAGCGCGATGCGGGCTTCTCCATCTTCTATATGGCTATCAACATCGGCGCCCTCTTCGCCCCCACGGCAGCCGTCAAGATCAAGGAGTGGGCCGAGCTGTCGCTGGGCTACAGCAGCAACGATGCCTATCATTTCTCGTTTGCCGTGGCTTGCGCGTCGCTCATACTGAGTATCGCTATCTATTATGTGTTCCGCTCTACATTCATCCATGTGGAGGGTGGAAAGGGTAAGGCGGCTGCAGACGGTAAAGCCTCGGCTGCTGATGCACCTGCCGCCGAGGAGCTGTCGAAGGAAGAGACCAAGCAGCGCATCGTGGCCCTGTGCCTTGTCTATGCCGTGGTTATCTTCTTCTGGATGGCCTTCCACCAGAATGGGCTGTCGCTCACCTACTTCGCCGACGAGTTCACCGCCCAGTCGGCCGAGGGCCTGCAGGCCATGTGCTTCAACGTGTGGAACCTCGTGGCCGTCATCGTCATCGTCTATGCCCTCTTCTCGCTGTTCCAGTCGAAGACAGGCAAGGGAAAGGCCATCTCTGCCGTTGTCATCGCTATGGCGGTGTGCTTCCTCTGCCTACAGTACGATGCCGATGGCAGCGTCACGGTTTCTGCTCCTATCTTCCAGCAGTTCAACCCCTTCTATGTGGTGGCCCTGACGCCCGTGTCGATGGCCATCTTCAGCTCGCTGGCTGCCAAGGGCCGTGAGCCCTCCGCCCCGCGCAAGATAGCCTACGGCATGATCGTGGCCGCAGTGGCCTACGCGCTGATGGCCTTCGGCTCGCTGGGGCTGCCCATGCCGCAGACGGAGATGGGTGCCGACGGCAATCCCGTGGCCGTACATGTGGCCGACGTCACGCCCAACCTGCTCATCACCGTCTATCTCGTGCTGACCTTCGGCGAGCTGTTGCTGTCGCCGATGGGTATCTCGTTCGTGTCGAAGGTGGCTCCTCCCAAGTATAAGGGTATGATGATGGGCGGCTGGTTCGTGGCCACCGCCGTCGGCAACCAGCTCGTCGTGGTCGGCGGACTGCTGTGGGGCACCGTGCCCCTGTGGCTGTGCTGGAGCGTGTTCCTGGGCGTCTGCCTCGTGGCCGCCGTCTTCATGTTCGCCATGATGAAGCGGCTGGAGAAAGTCTGCTAAAGGAATGAAGACTGAGAAATGGCCTTGGTCAAAGAAATGAGAACATGCTTTGACCTTGGTCAAAGAAATGAGAACATGGGGAATGAGGAATGAAGTGAAAAGAAACGACCCGACGGGACTTTTTTTCTGTTGCCGTCGGATGATGGCATGGATGCACTTTTCATTGATATTTCTTTTTCCTCATTTCTCGTTTCCCATTCATGCCCAGGCACAACAGCTGACGCTGGTCGAGCTGAACTGCGAGAATCTCTTTGATTGTCGCCACGACTCACTGAAGCAGGACACCGAATGGTTGCCTGCTTCAGTGCGTAAATGGACACCGGCCCGCTATTGGTCGAAGCTGAACCGGATAGGGCAGGAGATTATTGCATCGTCGGCAGACAGCGTCACCCATCAGTTGCCCGACCTCGTCGCGCTGGTGGAAGTGGAGAACGACTCCGTGCTACGCGACCTGACGCGCCGCTCGCTGTTGCGCCATGCAGGCTACGAATACCTGATGACGGAGTCGCCCGACCTGCGCGGCATCGATGTGGCACTGCTCTATCAGCCCTTCGCCTTCCGGCCTGTCTGCTATGACTATTTCGCCATCGCACCCTTAGAGGGTATGCGCCCCACTCGCGACATTCTTTATGTCAAGGGCGAGACGGTAGGCGGCGACACGCTGCACGTCTTCGTGGTGCATGCCCCCAGCCGCTATGGCGGCGAACGACAGACACGCGCCAACCGCCGTATAGTGGCCGACCGGCTGTTGACGGAGGTGGAAAATATCCGTCGTTCTGAGCCTTCGCCGAAAGTGATTGTCGCCGGCGACTTCAACGACTATGCCGACTCGCCGGCTTTGCAGCATCTCGCTGCCAACGGATTGCATAACGTTACTGCCGGAGTGACAGGGCGCCACAGCCGCGCCAAGCGGACGGGGCGGGTGAAGGGCACCTACCGCTATCAGGGACAATGGCAGAGCATCGACCATGTGCTGGTGAGCAGTGAACTGGCCGATGCTGTCGAGGAGGTTTTCATCAACGATGCCCCCTTCCTGTTGGAAGAGGACAAAAAATACGGAGGAGTAAAACCCCTCCGTACTTATAATGGCATGCGATACCAGCATGGCTTCAGCGATCATCTGCCGTTGGTGGTCCGCTTTCAGATGCCTGCCGCAGCATTTCTCCGTTAGCGGTCTGTGTCGGCGTACGACTGTCTGAGCGGCTCGTTTCGCTCTTCTACCATGTCGCCGTTTCTTCGCAGTTGATTTCAAGCGTCTGCTTGGCGGTCTGCATACGGAAAGCACCTGCTTCAAGTACCCACCGGCCTTGGCTATCGACAAAGGCCAGACTGTGGGCAGGCAGGGAGAAGGTGACCGTCTCGGTCTGTCCGGGTTGCAGCAGTGCTGTCTTGTGGAAAGCCCGCAGACGGCGATTCTCCGGCACCATGCTGGCCACCATGTCGCGCGAGTAGAGCAGCACGGCTTCCCGTCCGGCCCGCGAGCCTGTGTTCTTCACATCTACACTGAAGGTCAGCGTGTCGTTGGCACGGAAGTCGGGCTTGTCAACACGGAAGTTGCTGTATTCGAATGTGGTGTAGCTCAGTCCGTAGCCGAACGGCCACTGCACGGAGACCACGGCATCGTAGTCGTAGGCACCCTCCATGCGGTCGGTCTCTTCGCTGACGCGGTAGTCGTAGGTGGTCAGCTCAGCCTGATGGCGCGGATAGGTGTAGGGCAGACGTGCCGAGAAATTCACGTCGCCTGCCAGCAGCCGTGCCAGCGCGTCGCCGCCGTAGTTTCCGGGCAGCAGGATGCTCACCACGGCCTGTGCCAGCGGTTCGATGTCGCTGACCAGGCGCGGACGCCCCTCGTTGAGCACCAGTACGATGGGCTTGCCCGTCTTGGCCAGTGCCTTCACGAGGTTGCGCTGGTTCTCAGAGAGTGCCAGGTCGGTCAGATTGCCGGGCGTTTCGGCATACGAGTTCTCACCGATGCAGGCCACAATGACATCGACGCCCTGTGCCGCCCGTACCGCCTTTTCTATTTCCGGCGTGTTTTCTTCGTCATAGCGTCCTTCCGGCACGTAGGTGACGCCCTGTTCCAACACCACCTTGTCCTTGCCGAAGCGGTTGGCAAGGGCTTCGTAGATGGTGTTATACCGTGAGGCAAAGCGGTCGGCCAGATGGCCCTGCCACGTGTAGCTCCACCCGCCGTTCAGACAGCGCATCTGGTTGGCGTTTGGACCGGTGACGAGTAGCCTCGTCCCTTCTGCGATGGGCAGCAGCGGTGCGGTGGCAGCTCCATTCCCCCTTGCCACTTTCTCGTTTTTCAACAGCACCTCGCTCTCTTCGGCAGCCTGCAGAGCCACGGCAGCAAACTTCTCAGACCCGAAGTCGGCATAGTCTTTATCGTTGCCGGTGTTGGGATGGTCGAAGAGTCCCAGACGGAACTTCAGGCGCAGCACGCGGCGCACGGCATCGTCGATACGCTCGCGGCTGACTTTCCCTTCCTCTACCAGCTCTTTCAACAGCGTGCAGAAGCCGAGGTCGTAGGGGTCCATCGACATGTCGATGCCTGCATTGATAGCTATGGCGATGGCTTCCTTCTTGTCGGCTGCCACATGTTCGCGCTGGTAGAGATTGTTGATGTCGGCCCAGTCGGTCACCACCATGCCGTCCCAGCCGAGTCCTTCCTTCAGCCACTCTGTTATCAGCTTGCGACTGGCGTGTATCGGCTGTCCGTTGACGGAACCGGAGTTGACCATGATGGACAGTGCCCCGGCTTCCACCAGCGCCTTGAACGGGGCGAAGCATTTCTCGCGCAGCTCGCTTTCGGGCATGTAGGCCGGTGTGCGGTCTTTCCCCGTGCGGGGCGAACCGTAGCCGAGATAGTGCTTCACGCAGGCTGCCACATGATACTGGTCGATGTGGTTGGGGTTGTCGCCCTGAAAGCCACGGACGGCAGCACTGCCCACGACGGCATTCACCAGCGGGTCTTCGCCATAGTTCTCCCAGACGCGTGGCCAGCGCGGGTCGCGGCTCAGGTCAACAGTGGGTGAATAGGTCCAGGGACAGTCGGAAGCTCGCGTCTCGTAGGCCGTGATGCGCCCGGCGGTCTCGGCCAGGGTAGGGTTGAACGAGGCACCCATATTGATGTTCTGCGGGAAGAGCGTGCCGCCTAAGGTGTAGGTGACACCGTGGTTCTGGTCCAGGCCGTAGATGCAGGGAATGCCAATCTCCTGCATCGACAGCTGCTGTATGCGGCCGATGACTTCCCGCCACCGTTTGGCCGACATGGCCTCCGGCCCGGGAGCATTAAGTACGGAGCCTACCTTATAGACGGCAATGGCCTCGTGCAGTTTCTTCTCGTCTAACTGGAAGCTGTCGCCCCGGCCCGTGCCCAGCACGTCGAGGTTCAGCTCCGTCATCTGTCCTATCTTCTCTTCGAGGGTCATCTTCGAGAGCGTCTCCTCGATGCGTTGCTCTATCTTTTCGTCGGCAGAGATAGACAAGTTGGCAGCCTGCTGGGTGCAGGCTGTCAACGCGGTAGTCATAATGACTAAGTGAAAAATGTGTGGTTTCATAGTATCTTATTCGTAGGTAATACTGGTCACGGTATATCCGAAGCCGACGCACGACATGCCTTCCTGCGTGGTGACCATCTCCTTGAACTCTTCAGTAAACTGGAGCAGGAAGGGGTTCGGCGTGTCGCTTTTTATATCGATCTGTGCGCCACCGGGCACGTCGTTCCACCAGTTGGTGACAACGCGCAGGTTGTGGTATTCTGCCTCGGGCACCTCGTAGTATATCTTGAGCGTGCTGCCCACGGGGATGTCGGCCAGTACGTCGGCTCCGAGGTGGCAGATGTTAGCATCCCAGTCGATGACGAACTGTCCTTCAAGCAGGGTCGTCTCAGTAGGAACCGGGTATTCCGGATTCTCGTTCAGTTCTATCTGTCCTGCACCATACACGAAACCTGTGGCATCGGCCAGTCGCAGGTCGTAGGTGCCGTCGGGCAGAGTGGGCACGGTGTATGTGACACAGTCGTTTGCGGCATCATAGGTGGCATCAACGGTCTGCGAGCCAATGATGACCTTGGTCACCACCGACATGTTGACACCGTGCAGCTGTGCGCTGCTGCCCTGTTTCACCAGTCGTTCGTGGATGTCGTTGCCGGGGTTGGGGTCGGTAGCCGCAGGGCGCACGTTCAGTTTCAGCGTGCGCGATGTGGACAGGCCCTTTGTGGTGGTGGCCACAATCTTCACGGTGTGGTCGCCAGCCAGCACGGGAACGTTGACAGACGTGCCTTCAGCCACCTGTACGTTGTCGATGAACCATGTCACGGTAGTATAATGTACGGGCGTGACAATCACCTCAAGGGCGAAGTTGGCCGTGCGCTCGATGCTGGGCAGGCTGGCAGGCTGGCCATTAATACCCTCAGGAATGTCGGTGTTCAGGATGCGGGGCATGTCGTCCTCGCTGGCGGTGAAGAACGGGTCTTCCTCGCTGGAGCAGCCCGTCAGAGCAGTGGCGGTTGCAATGCCTACGAGGCAGGCTGCCATGTATTTGAATATGTTCTTGGTAATCATGATTTACTGTTTTTTCTGTTTGGTAAACATTGTTGACGTAGTCGGCAGTTATTGTACGTGGATGTCGGCCACGTCCCACCAGAGCCGCTTGTGCCAGTCATCGACATACTCGCCTTTCTCGTTGACAGAGCCGATGCGCTGGATGGCCTCGTTGTAGTTCTTGCTGTTATACTGGTTCTCCAGGATGGGGTAGCGCAGGCGGGTGGGTGTCTGCAGGTTGTTGTCGTCGTAGGTGAATCCGTCAAACTTGGCCAGCTGCGTACGGTCCTGCAGGGTGGGGTAGTCGGAGCGGCGCAGGTTGGCCCATGCCTCCGAGGGATTCATCATGTGCAGAATCCATGCCTGGGTGTTGATGGCCTCCTTGGCATTGGATGCCAGCTCATTGGCCACCAGAGCGTCGATGAAGGTTTCTGTCTCTGCGTCCGAAACCTTGTCGGCAGCCTGCAGGTAGTGGTCGTTCATCCAGCGGATAGATGCCTTGACACCGGCGCGGAAGTGGTCTTCCACCGTACCGCCTACGTTCCATCCGTTCAGCTTGGCCTCGGCCAGCAGGAACTCAATCTCTGCCGAGTTGATGAGCGTGCCGGGGCGGTCGGGCATCTCGAAGTCGATGGAAAGGAACGGGCGCATCATGCGTGCGGGATAGTTGCTGCCGTCGAATCCGGCCTCCGGATAGAGGCGTACCAGATTGTCGAGCGTGGGTATCTCGCTGTTGGCCGGTGCGTTCACCCAGTCGTTATACCATGCTGCTCCGGGGTTGTTGGGGTGCTCGGTGTCGCCGGTGCGCTGCAGATAGTCCAGCACCTCGTCGGTGACATCCACATTCCACTCTCTGTCGGGCTTGGTCTCGGCACGCTTGGTGTTCAGGTAGTGACGGCAGATACGGTATAGGCGCGGGTCGCCGGAATTGTTGAGAATGTTGAAGAGCGTCGAGCTCACGAAGGTGGGCGATGTGGGGTCCTGACCGTAGAGAATCTCGCCTAAGGCATTCACGCGGAAGTCGAGGTCTCGCGAACCGTCGTAGAGCGTGAACGAGCCGTCGGTATAGATGATGTAGGCATCGTCGGCAGCCGTGCGGATATAGCCACCGTTGTCAGCCAGAGCTTTCTCAAATTCCTGTTGGGCCTTCGCGGGGTTCACCTCGCTGATGCGCATGGCGAAGCGTAGGCGCAGCGAGTTGGCATAGCGGCGCCAGGCTGCGGGGTCGCCCTTCAGACTGGTCACGTCGCCGCCTATGCGGTCGCTGCCTGTGCCGAGCTGTGCCACACAGGTGGCCAGTTCGTCGAAGAAGAAGTTGTAGATGTCTTCCTGACGGTCGTAGCTCGGTGTGCCAACGCCGGAGATGAAACCCAGTCCGGCATCCTTGCAGGGCAGGTCGCCATAGATGTCGGTGAGTATCGACATCATGAGTACGCGGTGTATGCGCAGGGCGGCATTGGTGTTAGGCATGTCCTCTGAATTGGCTATGGCATCGACGATGTTCTTGATGCCCACCGAGTAGAACTGGTCCCACACCAGGCGCATCTGGTCGTCGTCGGCATGTACGCTGCCGGCATAGTTCGTCACGTTCCATCCTCCGGCGAAGTGCTGGGTGAAACCGGTAATGTAGCTGCGGTAGGTGTCCATCAGCCCGAAGTCGCCGTAGGTCTGCAGCAGTGCTGTGGTGAGCTGTGCGCTGGGTGCTATCTGCGATGCCTTGGTCTCGTCGGTGTTCACCTCCTCCATGTAGCTGTCGCTGCACGATGTCAGTGCCGGAGCCATGCCACAGCACACGAGGCCTGCCGCTATGATGTGTTTGACGCTTTTAGTAATCATAATTCTTAATTTTTAATTCTTAATTTTTAATTTTTCGTTAGAACTTCAGGTTGACATTGAAACCATAGCTGCGGCGCGAGGGCAGCGAGCCGTACTCCAGTCCGAGGCCGGAGGTGTTGTAGCCCGAGTCGGGGTCGATGTTGGGAATGTTCTTCCAGATGATGAACGGGTTGCGGGCCACGAACGACAGGGTGAGGCTCTTCACCGTCTTGCCCAGCCATTTTTCGGGGAAGGTATAGCCGAAGGTTATCTCGCGGCACTTCACGTAGGAGTTGTCGTAGATGAACATCGAGGGGCAGTTGCGCGATGCGCTCTGCCAGAAGCTCTCGGGGTTGACGGGGATGTTGTTCGGGCGGTAGGTGCCGTCGGCATTCTGTATCACGCCGGGCACCACGTAGCCTTCGCAACGGCCGGCGGCGCGCCATTCGTTCAGCGACATGTTGGCAGCCTTGCGGTTCTCTTCCGAGCGATACCACTCCTCGCGCCCGGCCAGCGTCTCTTCGGCGCGTCCCGTCTCGTAGGCTGAGCGCATGGACATCGAGAAGAGATCGGCACCCACCTTCACGTCGAATCCTGCCGAGAGGCGGAAGTTCTTATAGGTGAACGTAGAGTAGAAGCCGCCCGTCCAGTCCCATGAGGCGTTGCCCAGCGTGCGGGTCTTCTCGTCCACCTCGGGCAGGCCGGTCTCGGCATTGATGATGAACTGTCCGTCGGCGGTGCGCTTGAAGTCCTTGCCCATGATGGAGCCGTAGTCCTTGCCTACCTCGGCACCCACCGAGACGCCGCACCAGGTGGCCTTCTCCAGCTCGAAGTAGTCCATGCCATCCACGAGCGAGTTGACCTTGTTGATGTTCTTCGAGAAGTTGACACCGGCATCCCATGCAAAGTCCTTATACTGCAGCACGCGGCCGTTCAGCGCCACCTCTACGCCCTTGTTCTGTATCTCGCCGGCGTTCACCAGGCTGTAGTTGTAGCCTGAGGTCGAAGAGGTAGCCAGGCGGATAATCTGGTCTTTCGACAGCTGGTTGTAGTAGGTCACGTCCAGCCCCAGGCGTCCGCGGAAGAACTTCATTTCCAGACCCACCTCAAACGAGTTGGTGCGTGTGGGCTTCAGCTCCTTGTTGGGAATGACGGTGTTGTTGATCATGCCGATGACGTTGCCCGGATAGGAGTATTTGGCGGTAGAGTAGTTCAGTGCCAGCTGGTAGGGGTCGGTGTCGCTACCCACCTGTGCCCACGAGGCGCGTATCTTACCGTAGTTGATGATGCTCTTGTTCTTGATGAACTCAGAGAATACCACGCTGCCCGATACCGAGGGATAGACATAGACGTTGTTGCTGGTGGGCAGCGTTGACGAGCGGTCGCCGCGGATGGTTCCCTCCAGGTAGTAGGTGTGGCGGTAGCCCACGCTGGCCGAGGCGTAGAGCGAGTTGATCTGCTTTTTGTAGGTGTTCTGCTGTATGCTCTGCTCGGCATAGTTCATGATGGCCACCACTTCTTTCATCTGCTGGTCCTTGCCGGTGAAGATGTCGGTCTTGTTGCTCACCTTGAAGAGGTTGCCGCCGAGCGTGGCATTCACGTCGAAGTCGCCGAACGAGCGGCTGTACATGGCCAGCAGCTCGGCGTTCAGCGTGCGGTTGTTGAACGTCTGGTTCTGCAGCTGTCCGGCCATGTTGCCCGGTGTGGTCATGGCCACGAAGTCCTCGAAGCTCATGAAGTTCATGTCCGTGCCCAGCGTGCCTTGCAGCTTGATGTGGTCGGTAATGTTCCAGATGGCCTTTGCCGTCAGGCGGAATACGTCCTTGGCCGTGGTGTTCTCGTTCTTGTACAGGTCCCAGTAGGGGTTTTTGTTGTATTGGTCGTTGCCGTTCCAGTTGGCATAGTCGCCGTCGGCTGTCTGGTAGTTTCTGAGCCATGCCTGGTTGTAGGTACCGGCCAGCGTCATGAGGTTCTTGCCTACATTGCTCTGCGAGTCGCCCAGGGCGGGGCGGTTCTTCACGTCCTCGCGGGTGTAGTTGGCGGTGAAGTCCAGGTCAACAGGACCTGCCGCCGTGGTGACGCGCAGGTTGAAGTTGTCGCGGCTCATGTGGGTGTTGGGCAGAATGTCCTTGTTGCGCATGTCGGTGACCGAGAAGCGCACGCCCGTCTTGCCGCTGTTGATGCTCAGTATGGCGGTGTTCTGCGCTGTGAAACCGGTGCGGAAGAATCCGCTGGTGTTGTCGGGGTACATCATGAACGGCCGCTTCTGGTGGTCGAAATACTCCACCAGGAAGTCATCGGCCTTCGTGCCCCAGCTGGAGTTGGTACCCGACGTGGCGGTGCGGCTGTACGAGCCGGTGTAGCCCATGCCGTAGGTCTGCTGGATGTCGTTCCATTTGGCCAGCTGCTGGTCAACGGTGAACGAGCCGTTGTATTCTACTCCTATCTTGTCCTTGTCGGCTTTCTTCGTGGTGATGAGTATCACGCCATGCGACGCACGGCTGCCATAAAGCGCCGATGCTGCCGGGCCCTTGAGCACCGTCATGTTCTCGATGTCGTCGGGGTTGATGGCCGATATGCCGTCGCCCAGGTCGTAGCCGCCAGCCTGTCCGGCACTGCCGAAGTTGGTGTTGTCCAAGGGCACACCGTCTATCACGTATAGCGGCTGGTTGTTGCCCGTCATCTCGGTGTTGCCGCGCAGCAGCACACGTGTGGAACCCGAGGCTCCGCCGGCCGTGTTCTGCACCACCAGACCGGCCACCTTGCCCGACAGCGAGTTGATGACGTTCGTCTCCTTGGCCTTCGTCAGCTCTTCGCCCTTCACTTCCGACAGGGCGTAGCCCAGTGCCTTGCGCTCGCGCTTGATGCCCAGGGCGGTGACCACCACCTCGCTCAGCTGCGTCTTGTCTTCGTTCATCACCACCTTCATGCCCTGGCTGGCCTTCACCTGAATGGGTTTGTAGCCGATGTAGCTCACCTCCAGCAGGTCGCCGGGCTTGCACCTTAATGTAAAGCGGCCGTCCATGTCGGTCACCGAACCCTTGGCGGCTCCCACCACTTTCACCGTGGCACCAATCAGCGGGCCGTCGGCGTCTGCCACGGTTCCCGTGATTTCCTGGTCGTCAGGACCGGCCACCGCTTTTTCCGTGTGGCCCGCCGGTGCAGCAGCGGCTGCCGGAGTCCACATCATGCCTGCACCGAGCAGGCAGAGAAGCAATGTTGTTTTCTTCATGTTTTTGTTGTTATGATGTTAGTTCAAAATTTTCGCCGCAAAATTACTGAAGAAACCATCGCCTCGGGTCTGAAAGCATACAAAAAGGGGTTTGAATGCTGAAAATAACAGCGTTCAAACCCTTTTTGTCGGCAATCAAACCTTTGCGTGCTGCCCTTTGCCTGCTAATGAAACGATTCTTGCATCGCTTGATGCCCTTTACACAAGGCACAGCACGTCACCTGAGCGTCAGGTTCTTCCATTCTCCACGGATGGAGGAGGTCAGCGTGGGAGTCTGCTTCTTCGAATTGACGAGCACCGACTTCTCGGCCACCTTCTTTCCGACGTACTCTCCCAGCTCGCCGATGTTGCAGGCCCCCTTCGTGCGGTAGAGCATGTTCAGCAGGTAGTACGTGAACATGCCGTGCTTCCGTTCCTTGTACGGGTAGGCCGTCTCGGCACCGGTGGCTGCCGAGAATATCACCATGTTGTCGCCTAAGGGCTTCTCCTCCTTGGGCGCAAGAGCCAGTCCGCGCGCTGCCATCAGCATGCCGTCGCCTCGCTGCGAGCCGCTGAAGCAAGCATCCAGGAATACGAAGACTTTCCTGACCGGCAGACTGCCCAGCTCTGTGTATAGTGCATTCAGCGAGTAGCAGTCTTCGGTGTATTTCCCGTCGGCATCGGTAGGCACGAGATAGGCCGTCTTGGTGTCTTCGTCGGGGATGCCATGGCCGGAATAGTAGAAGAGTATCGTGCAGTCTTTCTTGTCCTTATTGGCTATAGCCGTCTGCTTCATCAGTCGGATGGCGCGGCGCATCAGACCTAATGTCTGGTTGGTATAGCACTTGACGTTACCCTCGGGAATACCCAGTGTGTTCAGGCAATACTCGCGGAACACCCTGGCGTCGTTGACGGCAAAGTCAACATTGGCCGACCCGCCCAGCGAGTAGTCTTCGTTGCCGATGATAAAGGCGAAGGTGTTTTTGTTTTCTTGCTTTGTGACGGGTATCTTGTTGTCCACGTCATACTCCAGGTCAGAAAGTATCTCCCCAACCTTGTCGTCGCGGGCAGGACTGGTGGGCTGCGGCGTGACATAGTATGGAATGTCCTTGGGCATCGCCGCCAACACATAATCTACGGGATACAGCTGGTTGTCGTCGGTACTGATCAGCGTGATGGCCGTACATCCGGCAAAGGCATCCGGCTCCACCTGGCAGTTCTCTTTGGGAATATGGACACTGACCAGATTGGTACACCCGGCAAAGGCTTTCTTCCTGATGCGCTTCACCGAGTTGGGGATGACGACACTCTGCAGATATTCGTTCTTGCCGAAGTAGGCCTTGCCAATCTCCGTGGTGGTGTACATCTTTCCCTTGATTCTTATCTTCTCGGCTATCTCTATGTCGCCGATGGCCTTGACGGTCAGGCAGGCCGTGGCCGTCTGGCCCGATGTCGTGGCATACTGCACGCCGTTCACCGTCATGCGGTCTTCGGCATGTGCCGCCGTAGCTGCCAGCAGCAGGCAGGCGGCAATGATGGTATAAACGCTCTTCATTTTATTGTCGGTCTTGTTTGTTTTTTATTGTTTCTTGATTCTGATGGTCTGCCGGTCCACGGCAATATCCTTGTCGTATTTCCTGACGCCCGTAAACCATTTCTGGAATTCTTTCATCGACAGCTCCGGGGGCAGGGCCAGTCCCGTTTCCGACTGACCGATGCCGTTGTCCAGCGAGCGGGTGAAGGGGTGCGGCGAGAAGATGGTGTAGATATGGTTGAACTCCATCTCCCGCGTGCAGTAGGCCACGATGCCGTCGCCGCCCTGCTGGGCGTCGAAGAGCACATAGCGCTTGTCGTGCTCCACCCGGAACACCGGCTCGTTGCTGCTGGGGTAGGGCAGCAGCCGGTAGGCCTTTCCCTCTTCGTCTAACATGTAGATGACCAGGTAGCCGTTCGCAGGCGAGCGGAACGACATGTAGAACCGGTCGCCGTCCTTGAAGTCGTCGCTCTCGTGCGTGTCGTCCGTGCCGTTGCGCAGAATTTTCTTCTCATACCTGATGGGGGCAGAAACAATCTCCCTGGCCACTCCCTTCACACGGACGGTGAAGCACATCGTCATGTCGTCCATCGTCTCCATGCCCAGCACCGTGGGCTTCTCCACGTCGCTCACCCACTCGCCTTTCACCTCGCTCTCGCTGAAGAAGTTGACCGACGACGTTGTCTTTGTGTCACTGGTCATCATGTTGACGAAACTGTTGCTCGACACGATCCTGCCGAACTCGTTGGCAATGGCCTCCGTGCGTGCCGCCTCGATGGCCCGCTGCCGGGCTTCCAAGGGCGACATGCTCGGAGGGGCGCAGTAGGTGTACTCCGTCTCTACCGTCTTCTCCTTCTGGGCGGCTGCCGCCAGCGCATGCAGCAGCAAGGTGCAAACGAAAATGACTGGTGCTTTCCTCATCGTCATACCATAAACCCTATTACAGATTGTAACCCAGCGTCACTGCTACGTTGCGGTTGTGGAACTTGCCATACACCTTGGCGATGTCGGCCAGTCCGTACTCATAGCTGATGCCGAACAGCACGTGGCTCACCACGATATAGGCTCCTGCCGACAGTCCGGCATCGAAGTGCTTGAAGAATCCCTTCTTGCCGAACGAGTTCTGGTGGAAGTCGTAGGCAAACGTCTCGTCGTACGGCGCATAGTCCACCTTGCCGCTAACACCCCAGGCGAAATAGCCGCCCACGTTGAAGTGTATCTGTACCTTGGTGGGCGTCTCTATGCGGTACGATGCCAGCAGCGGCACCTGTATGTAGCCCGCATGGCCCTTGCCGAACGAGCTCTTGAAGCCCTTGTTGACAAACGACACGCCACTCTCTATCGAGAGGCTCTTCACGATGTTGTAATCTACGATGGCCCCGGCGTGGAATCCTGTCTTGGTCGATGTGGCATACTCCATGTCAGAGCTGGCAAAGTCCAAGCCTGCCCTCACGCCGAACGTAAAGTTATGGTCGGGTTTCGAAGCGTCCCATAACGACTGTGCCTGCAAGCCGGTGCAGAGCATGATGGCTGCAATAGCCAGAAATATATGTTTCTTCATTTTCCTTAGAACAAGTTAAAGTTATAACCTACGTTAATGGCAATCGTTCCGTTTCGGAAGTCCGCGTTCGGCACATTGCTCACGTTTTTCAGTCCGCGCTCATAGCAAGCACCGGCATAGAAGTTGTTGTACGTCACGGCTACGCCGGCATGTATGCCGATGTCCTGTTTCTTCATGCCGTCATATTCGTCGTAGCTGTCTATCTCGTAGCTCTTCAGCCCGGGGAAGGTGCTCTCTATCCGTTGCTTGCCCGACACGCCGAAGGCAAAGTACGGTCCCACGTTCAGCTGGAACTGTGCGGCATCCGACAGCTTCACCCTGTACGACAGCAGCAGCGGGATCTCGATATACGTGGCGTTGTCCTTCGTCTCCATCGAGCCGCGATAGTCAGCGTATGCTGTCTTGTATCCCTTTTGTATCAGCATCGCCCCCGTGTTCACCGACAGTGAGCGGAAGATGTTTACGTCGGCCTCGATACCCACCTGATAGCTGGTGCGGAAGTCCATGTCGGCACCGTCGCCCGTGTTATATTGCTTCGAGAAGTTCACGCCGCCCCTCACGCCGACCGTCAGCCGGTGGTCGGGTCGCGAACCGTCCCAATAGTTCTGTGCCTGCAGCCCGCTAGTCAGGCAGGCCAGCACGAAAAGAGTCATTAGTTTTCTCATATCACACACTAAATTTTTGTTTTTTTTGTTTCTTATTTCTTATTGTTCTTCGTTTTTTCTTCGTAACTTTGCAGCGAACAACAAACATTACACGATTATGACCATAGTTACTACCAGAGAGTTTCGTGCCAACCAGACCAAGTTCCTGGGTATGGCCCGCCGTGGCGAGCACGTGGTGCTGAAGTCACGAATGGGAAATTTCCGCCTGACACCCACTGAAGATGAGGAAGAGCCGGAAGGACCCAGGCGCAACGTGACCGAAGAGGTGTGCCGTGCGCTGAAAGACTGGAAAGAGTATTTGGATACCGGCAAGTCGGATTATTTCCGACCAGCAGAAGAACTGATTTATGAGCTACGTAATCTCGAGGCACAGGGAGTTTGATATTTCTATCAAACGTCTTCTTAAGCGTTATCACAGCTTGTCTGATGACTACGAGGATTTCATAACGTCTCTTCAGAAGAATCCCCTTCAGGGTGCAGAACTCTATCCCGGCATCCGTAAGATTCGCATGCCCATCACCTCGAAAGGCCGCGGCAAGTCGGGCAGCGCCCGCGTCATTACCGCCAACGACATCATCGTTGCCGAGCACGAGGGTCGCATCGCCCTGCTTACCATTTACGACAAGCAGGACGCGGCGACCGTCAACGTGAAAGTCATCCGGCAGATGGCACGTGAGATGGGCTTCGAGGTGTAGCATAGTTCTTATTTTTTTATTAAAATCTCAGACTTGGGTCGTTCAGCATCGCCTTGGGAATACGATCCAAAAGAGGCTTATCGGGTAAGCGCTTGCCGTCGGCATCATAGTAACGGTCGTAACGGAACATCTTTGGGCGGAATTGACCTCCTATCTCTTGTAAAGCACAGGCAATGGCATGTATTTCACCCGTATTTTCCGAAAGGTTGTCCACAAATACCCTTCCCGAAGAAATAAATAGTGACCCTTCCTGGAACCAATATTTCTTGTTGGTATTTAATATGGCGAGACGCCATAATATTGGGTCGTTATACATAAAGGCACTGTTAGCTCGATTGGTGGCATGAAAATGGAAACCAGCTGTCAATAGGTTGGTACCTACATTAAACGTCCATCTGCCATTTTCATCCCGTATGCCAAAGAATATTCCAGCTACAGGAGGGGTCTCTTCCGGCAAATCACCATATGTTGTATAGACATTATTGTCCATATTGCCGTAGGCATCTTCCGTAAATGCTCTGATGTAGAATTGCGATCCCGGCTCCAAACCAGTTACTGAGTTAATGAAACTTTCGTCGGTTACGGAAAATGTATTTCTAATGAGTTCATTTGACATGCCTGATGCGTTTTCTTCTTTGTCATTTGTGACGGTGAAGTATATTTTTGCGACATCACAACCACTTTGCCACCCCATAGTAAATCCATCCTCCAGGAAATAAGCGGGAGTACACAAAACTTGCATACGACCGGCTTGAAAGACTTCCATCGTGCGGGAGAAATCGCCAGTCAGATATTCTCTGGTGATAACAACATCTTCAAGGCTGCTTTCGCTTTTGTTGTCAGCCGACGTGCGGAGGTAAACTTTTAGAGGGCCGTTCCCCCTGATAACGCCTCTCTCCTTCGACAAAGGGCGCCATCGGTCACCATCCCAGGCTTCTAACCACTCCGGTCCTAAAACTTCCCAACTGATATTCGAAGTGATTTCTAAAGAGTCTAATGCCTTCGCCTTGCCGCTGAAATTTATTTGGGATACATTTAAATCCAAATATCTTCCCGTCTTGACCTGTGAACCTTCAACCTTCACCGACACGTTAACTACTTTGCTCCCGTCGGCGGTCATCACAACAACCTTTGCTTCTTGCTCCAGTTTGTTGTCTTGAATAGCCACCGTAACCGTGATGCTCTGACTGCCAGAGCCTGCCACAGGATAAACAGACAGCCAGTCGGCACTCGACGAAATCTTCCAGTCGGAATTGCTTTCTATTCCAAACACCTGGCTGCCGCCATTGGCAGCAAAGGTCATTTGCGTCACAGAAGTGACAAGTCGCGAATTGCTCTCTTCTTCACACGCTACAACCAGTGTAGCGAGGATGATGAGTGATATGTAATAACGAATATGTTTCATAATAGATGCTTTGTCGTGTTAGTTAATCGAAGAAGGTATCTTAAAGTTGGCCATACCAGCACTGAAAATGTCCTCGTGCGCTGTGCCTGTCTGCTTCTGCCAGACAGGAACCGACGAACTGCCGCTGTCGCCAAATTTATATATATCCACCACATTAGATAGCTTTCCATTCTCATCTACAGCCCATGTGACAAGGGTTCCACTGGTGTAACTTGGGCTAACGGTTTTATCAGTTTGGCCAAAACCGACATTTTTCGTTCCTATGTTATTGTAGAGCGCTACAGCATATTGAATTTTATGATAATGGGTATAAGGAGCACTGGTATAGTAATATCCTTTAGCCTGTTCGTTCATGACTATTTTAAAATGCCATTTGCCATCGGCTCCCTGTTGGACATCGGTAATGGAGGCCCTTGGCTGATTAACTTCAGATGCTGTACGGATTACCTCTGCGTTAAGCTTCTCCATAAATACGGTGGTCTGAGAAGGCATTGCTCTGGTGAATATCGTGTAGTAGGTTTCCGGTTTTAGTTCGCTGTAAATAATGCCTCCTGTCTTGCTGGTAGGATTACTCCATTGCCTCGTCGAAAATTCTTCTGGCGAGACTATTCCTTCATACAACCCAGACATGATGTACTCTGTGTCGCATCCAGATCGGGTATAAGACCAAAAACCGTCTGACAATATGTGCTTGTTGACGCATTTTACATCATAGAGACCCATTTGTTCCACAGGTATCTGTATGCTTGCGTCACCGTATTCGGTCTGTATCGTTATCGTTCCCTTTCTTGCTTCCTTTCCTTCATAGGTTTTGGAGCAAGTCAGATAAATAGTCCCTGATCCTTCTCTGATTTCTCCATTCATATCCGAAAGTTGTTCCTTAAAACGCATGGACAACCAACTGGGCCCTGTGATGTTCCAACGTACAGAACTTTTCAAAATGATGGAGTCTTGTGTTTCAAAATGAGATGTCGAACCGTTGAAATATTTCAAGGAAGTGTCGTCAACAGAAAAGACCTGCCCCTCGGAGTTGGCATACTGTTTCACCCGTATTGTCCGGATGTTTGAACTGTTGTTACTCCGTATAGAGAGTGTTTGCTCGCGATCCAGACCCGTGCTGTTCCGCAAAGCTGTCAGGGTTACTTCCTGTGTGTTGATGCCACTTATCCTTGAGGCGCTAAGCCATTCCGGCAGTCCGTAGATGCTCCAGTCGTCGTTGCTTTCCACGATGATGGTGTGACGGCCTCCCTCATACGTGAACGTCAGCTGGCTGTCGTTGATGTTCAGAACATCGTCATTGTCTTTACACGATGACAGGAAACACAGTGACATGCCAAGCAGCAAAATGGTCAAATGTATTCTTGTGTGTATCATTGCTCACAAATTTTGATAGTTGAAAATCAGTTAAAGAAATCGGTCACATATACTGCTGTCGCTGAGGTCTTATTAGTTGCCCCGTGGGGGATGGCAAGTATGACAACATCCTCGTTTAACTCCATTTCAAAAGAAAACACCTGTTCTATATCTGATGACTGGAAATAGCCACCATAGTTTTTGTACATCCATCCATAATAGAGTGACAAATAGTTATAGGTTAAATCTCGCACACTTGCTAATTCTATGAGTGTTGTTTCATAAAATAAGGTGTAGTCGTTGGGGCATACCGTCCACTGCAACTTCCCATTTTCATATTTCACATCCTTTATTTCAACGCTGGGGCGAAGTTCTGCCTTTGTGATGGAACGGAACTCATATCTGTAAACCTTAGACAAAGGCGCAAAATATTTGTTTGCATCTACGCCGATGGTGAATACGGTGTAGTCTTTGTCTGGCTGCATGGTTGTGTCAAGAAACTGAACAGGTGTGTATTCTCCATCATAGCAGGCATTTGTCGCCACACCGTATTTGGTTATATGTTCGTATGTTAATGAGGTTGCCTCCATCTTGCCTTCTACGACCAAAGACATGATGTATTCCACATTTGCCCCAACCTTATAGGAACAGGCATACCCGCTGACACAGTCGAAGCGGTTGTAGCCGAACACTTCGTCTTTTCCTAATTGGCATATCGGAAAGCTTGCTTCCGATTCTCCGGACACTGTCTTTAGTCGGACGATGGCGCGCCGTGAGTCTTCGCCAATGTAGGTTTCGTTCATCATCAAATACAGTTTGCCCGAACCGACGCAGACCGTCTTTCCGTTCCTGACTGTCGTCTCGCCACTGAAGGAAATGGTTGTCCAAGATGGTGCATCGATTTCCCATTCCGTATCACTGGTTACGCCGACGAAATCCCCAACTGCTTCTAATTCTTTGGCTGTATAATCGATTTTTGCGCGTCCGCCGAATACTTTTTCTTCGGCGCTGCTTACTTGTATAAGGCTGGCATGTGTACCCACCTGCTGTATAGCAATCACCTGCTGGCTGCCGCCGTCAGTAGAATAGATAACCAGCTGGCCTTGGCGATTGTCATTATTTGGATTGGCTTCTGCCGTAAGAACGACTTCGCCATCCCCCATGCCGTTGACGGCTGACACAAAGAGCCATCCCGGTATTTGGCTGATAGCCCACTGTCCATTGCTGCTAATGGTTATCGTCTGGACTCCTCCTTTGTAAGGAAATGTCACTGTATTCTGGACAACAGAAAGACTGGTCGTGTCATCCTCACTGCACCCATACAGTACACACAAGGCCAGCATGGCCAAGAGATAGTTTAGTTTCTTCATATAACACACAATTTTTGTTAGTAGAGTATAGTTTTGAAGCCTCGTCGCCACCCCTGATTCGGCCATTTTAGTCTTTGTTCTCGTTTTCCTTGATATACAAAAAAGGCTCTAACTTTGCGGCATCAAAGTCAGATGGGATGAAGAACTTGACGAAAATCCG
>CAMVAI010000035.1 GCA_947165435.1 uncultured Prevotella sp. | reverse complement strand
ATAAACTCAAAAAGAAAAAAGAATAAATGGAAACAAGAAAACATATAGCAGCAGAGAAGAAAAGGTGCAATAGCCATAACTGCGCCCAAGCCATCCTTCATACTTATGCCGATATTGCAGGGATAAGTGAAGATGAAGCCATGAGTATTGCCGGAGCTTTTGGTGGTGGTATGGGAAACATGGAAGGAACCTGTGGCGCACTGGTTGGGGCTGGTCTTGTCTTAGGATCGGTCAACAAGGACAAGGTGTCAAGATTAGACCTTTATGCTAGAACATATCGCAGATTTTACAGCCTGGCCTATTCTCACAGGCCACCACGCATGGCAGCATAGGCTTAACATGGCTGCGGCCACCGACAGGAATATTAGCGAAATTAGTGGTTTTAAAATAGATGGGAGTGTTCAGTTACTAAGAAATAAAAAAACATTTATCCCTTCACACTACGCATAATAAGCTGACGGTAAAGTAGTTATGGTGAAGGGTTCTGAAACGGCAGTGCTGGTGGCATCAGTTCTTTTTATTCAGTACGCCGTGGGAGAGCGGGCGAGACAGGGAATTACATGGATTGCTATATGCTCCGGAATTTAGCCTGAATGACTCACGGAAATTGTCTGACGACAAAGGAGGTGCTTGAATCTAATTACTATGAATGTTGGCTTAACAGCATTTCGAGGTATTGCCGACGTTCGTCGGCAATACTGCTGACGTTCGTCGGCAATACTGCTGACGTTCGTCGGCAATACTGCTGACGTTCGTCGGCAATACTGCTGACGTTCGTCGGCAATACTGCTGACGTTCGTCGGCAATACTGCTGACGTTCGTCGGCAATGTTGCTGACGTTCGTCGGCAATAGGGATGTCTCCCTACTGTGGTTGGAAATAGGCTATTAACCCCATATATGCCTACCGGTATCCCCTATGCCTCAGATGATTTCTCTGCGCAGAATGCCCCAGCAGCACAGCACACAGAACCCTTCACCTTAACTACTTGTCTGTCAGCCATTAGCATCGACCGTGAAGGGTTGAATGGAATTACAAAAATTTTCCTATCACATTTTCACCAGCGTAGTGTCTTGACGGGATTTGTATCTAAACATGATGGTCTGTAGCAATAAGTGGCAATTTTTGCTGTTTTTTGCATGTATGATGTGCTTTTGGAGAAGCAAAATCCATAAAAAATCATAAAACTGATGTGATTTGAGGCAAGTCCTAAAGGGGAAGTGTGATAAATTGAAATTATTTCATTATATTTGCACTCATAAGGGCGCGATGCTAACTGTGTCCATCAAATGAAAGATATTCATTGCTCTCGCATATTACTGCATTGTGGCATAAAAACCTAAAATATGGAAGATATTAATCGCATCAAATTGGTGCTTGTCGAGAAAAAGCGTACCAGTAAGTGGTTGTCAGAGCAGTTGGGGGTAACACCATCAACTGTTTCTAAGTGGTGTACTAACTCGTCACAGCCCGACATCAGTAATCTGTTGAAGATGGCTGAGCTGTTAGATGTAGACATCAAAGAACTGTTGGTTAGTGAGTACAAGAAAAACTATCTTTTGCCACAAGAGAACAAACATCCAGTTTCCGCAAGCCTTGTGGAATAAGCAATCTGAATTAAATCAGAAATAAATGCTACCTTTGCAACAAAAAGCAACAATTTATGAATTATCCGTTGATTTCAGAATATAAAGAGGCCATCAGGTCGGCAGAAGACAACTTTGACGAGTTGAAAAACCTTCGTCCAGTGTTGGATGAGGATGGGGAGCCAGTGATGACGAGTGGCAACTTTGCTGTTGTGTTCAAGATGAAGGATGAACAGACAGGGAAATTGCATGCCGTGAAGTGCTTCCTGAAGGAACAAGAAGGACGTGCAGAGTCGTATGAACTAATATCTGAAGAATTGAAAAAAACAGACACCCCTTATCTGTTACATGTTAAATATATAGATAAAGAATTGTTTGTTGATACAGCTCAATCTGATGAATCTGAATTTCCCATATTGATTATGGATTGGGTTGAAGGAGAAACTCTATCATCTATGTTAAGCTCAATCTATAATAGCATTCGTATTAATAGTTATTTCTGGACGGAAGAGGAAGAAAACAAAGCTCTTTTTGAATTAAGATGTTTGCTATCAAACTTTATTAGAATGGCTGAGTGGCTTATTAAACAGCCATTCGCCCATGGAGACATTAAACCTGACAATATTATTATCAAGCCAGATGGTACTTTTGTTCTTGTAGATTATGATGGTATGTTTGTTCCATCTATGCAGGGAATGGACAAAATGTACACAGGTACACCTAACTTTAGGCACCCTTCAAGAAACTTCAAAACGCTAAACAAAGATGTTGACAATTATGCCATATCAGTAATTGCACTTTCTTTGTGTGCTCTTTCTCTAAAACCGGAATTAATAGAGCAGAATAGTGATAATTGTATTATTTCAGAAGAAGAAGTTTTCAAGCTTTACGACCATTGGTTGTTTAGTGAGGAAGTTCTTATGAGTAGTCCACATTTTCAAGAATTGTTATCCCTTTATTTGCATACATTATCTCAAAACAAATTGAGTATTGCTTTCTTTGATGAATGTGTTAAGGAAATTATGTGTCCAAGAGAATACGACATTTTTTGTACAAAAGCATCGGAAGAAGACTTAAAGCTATACTGGGAAGATGAATTTGGAGTGAGGTATAGCCTTGACAGCAAGAAAGTTTTGAAAGCATCACAAAATCTCAAAAACGTAGATTACACGATAAGGGAAGGGGTTATAACCATCTGTGATCAAGCGTTTCAGGACAGACAACTAAAAAGTATAAAACTTCCCAATTCTGTTATTGCAATCGGAGACCGAGCCTTTGCTAACAATGATGACATGGACTATTGTAATATACCTACTTCCGTTCAATATATTTATGAGAACAATCCGTGGGGCGGTTGTTTTAATATCAAGAAGATGGATTGCAACTCGCCTTATTTTCAAATCAAAGATGGCATCCTTTATTCTTCGGATTTTAAGGTTCTTTATGGAATGATTTATTGGTTTACAGATATTTCGGTCGATTTTAGAACAAAGAAAATATGTAGTAATGCATTTTGGTCAAGTAGAAAACAGTATAATCATCATATCAAGCATATTATATTATTTAATGTCTCTTATCTTGGAGCTGCTGCTTTTGATAGTTGTAAATCAGCTATATTTGATATAAAAAAACCTATAAATGAATTAAATAATTCGTCATTTAAGGGATGTGAATCCCTTATTTCGATAGACTTAAGTGAAGTTAAGAAGATTCCTGAGGACGTTTTTAATAGTTGCAAAAATCTTAAGGACATAAAGTTTTCCCCAGAGCTTTCCTCAATTCAAACTGGTGCATTTAAATGGTGCACATCACTAACTGTTGTTGATATTCCCAAGAAACTCACTTTTATTTCCGATAATGCATTTTCGGGTTGTAATGCATTACATTCTTTTAATGTAGACAAAGAAAACGAATATTATTGTTCTATAGATGGTGTTCTGTATAACAAAAGCGTAACCAAACTTATAAAATTTCCCGCTGGAAAACGTCTCAAAACATTTACTATTCCAGATACTGTATGCGAAATTGGGAATGAAGCTTTTGCAGAGTGTGCCACTCTCGAAACGATTACTTGTAGTAACAAGATATTAAAGTTTGGAAATGATGTTTTTGATGATTGTGATGCATTGAACAAATGCTATATCTTTTTAGATGAAAGAACTGACGCAGAATCTGCATGGAACTTAGGAAGTTTTCTCTTCCCTTTAAATAATGTTTCAGAAGACATAAAGCAAAATGGATTTTCCTTAATTAAAAAGGCCGCAGAAAAGAACAATGCCGATGCACAATGGTATTTGGCACGTTGCTACAAATATGGATGGAATGGCCAGAAAGATAAAGAACAGTATACCATTTGGTTAAAACGTTCTGCTGAGAACAAAGATTATGAAGCGATGGCAGAACTTGCTAGCGAGTATATATTAGGAAAGTACATTTCCCGAGACTACAAAAAAGCCTATGAGTTACTAAGTGAACTCGAAAATGCAGGATGGAGAGCTACGCTTTCGTGCCGAGGTCGCTTTTATGCTCTACTTGGCTTCTTTTATGAATATGGACAAGAAGTTCAGAAAGATGTTTTAAAAGCTACGGAGTTATTTAAAAAAGGAGCTGGTTGGGGTGACTGTGTTGCAGAGTATCAATTAGCAAGATGTTATGAAGAAGGTATTGGCTTAGAAAGAGATCTTGATAAAGCTAAGGAGTATTATTCTAAAGCAAAAGAACATAATCACAGCAAGGCTGCAGAAGCACTTCAAAGAATTGAAGATAAAATAGCTTCTGATGATCTTCCCTTTTAATAATAGATTTTCATTTTTATAGACAAGCATGACAGATACCTTATATATAATAGGAAATGGGTTCGATCTTCATCATGGATTGAAGACCGCATATTCGGATTTTCGTGACAACTTTGTCAAAAAAAGTTTCAGATTGTGGAATTTACTCAACGATGTATATGGGGATATTATAACTAAGGATATGTGGTGGAGTAACTTTGAAGAAATGTTGGGTTGCATTGACTATCTAAACCTAATTAAATCTCGTAATGGCGAAGCGTTGGGGTTTATGAAAGTGCGTAATTTGTTAAATGGGTCACTTCCTCCCCTATTTGGGAAATGGATTAAAGATATGAATTGTTTAGTGCAAATAGACAACTCATTATGTATTAATCCTAACGCTCTCTTTTTTTCTTTTAATTACACCTTACTCCTTGAACAATCTTATCATGTTAAGGATGAAAACATTTGGCATATACACAATTCCATAAAAAATGTTGATAATATTGTGGTAGGTCATGATTCTGATGAGAGAAAACTTTTTGCTGATTATCTTAAATACAAAGAAGGGAAAGAACCTTTTAGAATGGATGTCGCTGAAAATATAAGAAAAGAAGCAATAAAAGGAGCAAAAAACGTTACCAACAGAATATTTCTTCATAAAGAAGACTTTTTTCGGCTATATTCTAATATTAAGCATTACATATCAATGGGATTCTCCTTCAATGACATAGATATTCCTTATATTAATATGATAGTGAAAGTTAACTCAAATATTGATAAAGCAGATTGGACTTTGTACTGTTATAAAGATGGAGAATATGAGAGGATGGCTAATCAATTGTTGAGCATAGGGATAAGAAGAGAAAGTATTCTTCCTCCTAAAAGTTGGTAAGATATAACTTCCCCAATATTGCTCACAATCATAAGGAGAAATTAAATAGAAGTATTAACTTTGTAGTTGAAAGATTTAACGATATGGCAAAGATGAAACCAAAAGAGTGCCAGAATGTGGAATACAAGGAGAGTTGGCACGATAAATATCTGGCGTGGATTTGCGGATTTGCAAATGCACAGGGGGCGGTGATGTACTTCGGGGTGAATGATGAGCATGAAATCATTGGCCTTGACAACGTGGACAGGCTGATGGAGGACATCCCCAATAAGATTGTCACGACAATGGGTATTGTGGTGGATGTGAACCTGCATGAGCAGGATGGACTGGAGTATATAGAAGTGGAGATAGAACCCAGCAACATCCCCATCAATTACAAAGGGAAGTACTATTATCGCTCAGGCAGTACAATGCAGGAACTACGTGGGCCTGCACTTCAGCAGTTTATTCTGAAGAAGATGGGGCGCTCATGGGATGACATCCCCAATGACAGTGCGACGATAGGCGATTTGGACCAAGCGGCAATAGACTATTTCTTAAGGAAGGGCTATGAGAACGGACGTATCACTAACGAGGAGCGGAATATGCCTATCGAGATGCTGCTTCAGAACCTGGATCTCATTACAGAAGATGGAAAACTGAAAAATGCGGCACTATTGTTGTTTGCCAAAAGACCTCAGAGATACTTCACCAGCGTGAGGTTCCATATTGGGCGTTTTGGCGTTGACGAGGCAGACCTTATGTTCCAGGATGTCGTAGAGGGTAACATCATTCAGATGGCAGATAGGGTCGTTGACTTGTTGAAGGCAAAATATCTGATTATGCCCATCACATTTAAGGGGATGAATCGGATAGAGAAACTGGAGGTGCCTGAGGAGGCGTTGCGAGAGATACTCTATAATGCGATTATACATAAGGACTATACAGGTGTCCATATTCAGATGCGTGTATGGAACGACCATGTGGACGTGTGGAACGATGGCGAACTGCCTGCCGGCTACACACTTGAAACACTTTTAGGGCAACACTCATCACGACCCCGCAACAAGAATATTGCCAACGCTTTCTTCAAGGCGGGCTTCATCGACGCTTGGGGTCGCGGCTATAAGAAAATACGTGAGGGCTTTGAGAGTGCTGGACTGCCCATGCCTGAAGTTGAGAATTTCTGTGGTGGTGTAAGAGTGTCATTCAAGAGGAAAAATGTGAATCACGGACATCAAGATGTCCTAGGAAACATAGGCGGCATTTCTGCGAGTCAACTCACTGAGCGTCAGAGGAGAATCGTTGAAAGGCTTGTAGAGACGGGGCAATGGAATGTCCTAGAAA
This sequence comes from uncultured Prevotella sp., assembly GCA_947165435.1. Classification (GTDB taxonomy): domain Bacteria; phylum Bacteroidota; class Bacteroidia; order Bacteroidales; family Bacteroidaceae; genus Prevotella. The sequence continues at coordinate 26,291 of CAMVAI010000035.1, read as the reverse complement.
ACGTCCTAGAAAATGTCCTAGAAACGTCCGCTACGCTGGCTGCCTTATTGGGAGTTGATGCCAGAACCATTCGACGCGATTTGAATACTTTGCAATCGAAAGGGGTTATACGCCGTGACGGTCCTGACAGGGGTGGACGTAGGGTTGTTCTAAAAAAGATAGAGCCATGATTATTGTAGAGTCTAAACGGAAGAAGCCTGCCACTATATTGAAGAAATATCCGGATGCGATATTCCAACAGCATCACAACTTCTATCGCTGTATGGAGGTTAGTAGAAAAGAACAATTTGCATAGTGGGATAAACGAAAATGGTTAAGCAGAATATCGTAGTATTTACTGGGGCACCTTGCGGACTTTCCTCAATTTTCCTCGAATTGCCTTATTTATGGGGAGAACTGCGTTAATCATCCAAAAATCCTTTTCTATTTCAGCATTATTTGTTAACTTTGCAGTCTGAAATGAGCAAAGAAAGTATGGACAAGTTGTCAAATATGAAATTCACAGCTATCATTCCCGCCCGCTACGCCTCAACGCGCTTTCCGGGCAAGCCCCTGGCCCTGCTGGGCGGCAAGCCCGTGATACAACGGGTGTACGAACAGGCCTCGACACTGATAGACGAGGTGTATGTGGCCACCGACGACGAGCGCATACGCAGCACCGTGGAACAGTTCGGCGGACGCGCCGTGATGACACGCAGCGACCACAAGAGCGGCACCGACCGCATAGAGGAGGCCGCCGAGAAGACCGGCACGCAGGCTGACGTCATCATCAACATACAGGGCGACGAACCTTTCGTACAGGCATCGCAGCTCAAGACGCTGATGCAGCTGTTCGACAACCCGGAGACACAGATAGGCACCCTGGGCAAGCGCTTCGAGAGCGCGGCGGCAGCCATGAACCCCAACTCGCCGAAGATAGTGTGCGACCGACAAGGCTTTGCGCTCTATTTTTCACGCTCCGTGATACCCTTCGTGCGCGGTGCCGAAGGCGACGGGTGGTTCGAGCACTTTCCCTACCTCAAGCACTTGGGGCTGTATGCCTACCGCCGCGAGGTGCTGCGCGAGGTGACGCAGCTGCCACAGTCGCCGCTGGAGTTGGCCGAGAGTCTGGAGCAGCTGCGGTGGCTGGAGAACGGCTACCGCATCCGCGTGGGCAAGACGGACGTGGAGACTGTGGGCATCGACACCCCCGACGACCTGCTGCGCGCTGAGGCGTTTCTACAGAAACTCACCACCGGAGTTTCCTAACAACGGATTACACGCATCAGAGCTTTTCGGCCACCATTTTCAGCCGACACGCATCTGCTGCAACAGCTCGCGCTGACGGTCGGTAAGGCCCGTGGGCAGCTTCACCTGGTAGGTCAGTATCAGGTCGGTGCCTCCCCTACCCTTGCCGCGCAGCCGTACCTTCGTGCCGGGCTGCGTCTCGGGCTTCACCTTCAGCCGCAGCCGCTCGCCGCTGCCGGTGGTCACCATGATGTCGCCGCCCAGCAGTGCCGTGTACATGTCGATGGTCACCGTGGCCAGCGTGTCCTTCGGTTCCTCGCGGTAGGTATGCGCGCCGCCCATGCCGCCGAACAAGTCCTGGAAGAACGACGAGAAGCCGCCGCCACCCTTGCCGAACGACGAGAAGTCGAAGCCGCCAAAGGGGTCGCCGCCCTGACTGCCGAAGCCACCGAAGCCGCCACCGGCCTGCTCGAACTGCTCGGCCTGCCGCCACTGTTCGCCATACTTGTCGTATTTGGCACGCTTCTCGGGGTCGCCAATCACGTCGTAAGCCTCCTGCAGGGCCTGGAACTTCGCCTTGGCCTTCGCATCGTCAGGGTGCAGGTCGGGGTGGAACTGCTTGGCGCGCTTCAGGTAGGCCTTCTTCACGTCCTTCTGTGCTATCGTCTTATCGACGCCCAAAATCTTGTAATAGTCAATAAATGCCATAAGTCTTGTCCTCCTGTTTTTAATTGTTTTTTCAGTAAAAAAGCAGCAAAAAGCATGCCGAATGTTGCACGGATGGAAAAAAACAAGTAACTTTGCATGCCGTTGTGTGAAAAAACAGACGGACATATACATATTATAAATAGACATATTCTGACGATGAAATACTACGTATTCTGCCAAGGCGACCTCGTGCTGGAGCGTGGCACCGACGGCTACCGCATACCCGACGAGCCACCTGCCGACATCAAGCCGTGGACTACCGTGATGAATGTTGAAGGCGACAAGAGCTACCGCATAGAGCAGCCGCTGACGGGCAGCGACCGCTACGAGATGTGCCCGCTGAGGCAGAGCTACTTCAAGCTGGCGGAGGCCGACTATCTGAAGGCCGGCAAGTGCCACGAGCTGCTCTACTGGGACCAGAACACCAAGTACTGCGGCGTGTGCGGCGGACCCATGCGCTTCGACACCGACATATCGAAGAAATGCGAACACTGCGGCAAGGAGGTGTGGCCCTCGCTGGCCATCGCCATCATCGTGCGCATACGTCGCCGCCCGCTCGCCCCGCAAAACGGTAATACGACAGCCTGCACGGCAATGTCCGGCGCATCGCCGTCGGGCAGCGACGAAATCCTGCTGGTACACGCCAACAACTTCCGCCACGACTTCTACGGTCTCGTGGCCGGATTCGTAGAGACTGGCGAGACGCTGGAAGAGGCCGTACACCGCGAGGTGATGGAAGAGACGGGGCTGCACATCACCAACCTGCGATACTTCGGCTCGCAGCCCTGGCCCTACCCCTGCGGACTGATGGTGGGCTTCACCGCCGACTACGACCACGGCAAGATACACCTGCAGCGCTCGGAGCTGTCGAAGGGGGCGTGGTTCGACCGTTACCACCTGCCCCACATCCCCGAGAAGATGAGCATAGCCCGCCGTCTCATCGACGACTGGACAGACGAGATAGACCGCCAAGAAGCTGCGAACAGCCGGAAAGAAGGTGACGCATGAAAAGCATGAAAAGAAAGCAGCAACACACGATAGCCGGACTGGCCGACGTGGCCATACTCGCCCTGCTCGTCATCATTAGTCCGGCATCGCCCCTGTTCACCCCCAAGACCCCACCGCAGATGCGCGACAAGGTGGAGATACGCTACCAGCGGCAGCCGTCGGCCGACTCGCTGCGGCACGCCCTGCAGCGCGTGAAGGAAGAGACCGGGGCCATGGACTACTACCTGCGCATACACAACGTCACCGACGAGGGTTTTCACCTTGTGGCACAATACGACAGGCTGCTGCGGAAAGAGCAAAGCAAGCTGGAGGCCGCCGTCAGGCAAGCCACCGCGCAGCAGGCTGCCGGACAACGCAACGGCAAGCAGACCGTCGAGCGACACCTCATCAAAGCCAAAGACCGCCCGCTGACAGCCGTCAAGACCGGCGGCGGTTACTGGAAGGCGGGCCATTACTACCGGGGAAAGCTGAACGGTCCGGGACTGGTGCGCGACGAGCGGGGGCGCATCGTGTCGGCGGTATGGAACAGCGACACCATCGTCAGTGCCGTGCGCATCGACTCCACCGGCATTTACCAAGGACAGATGGACAGCCGCTACAGAGCCAGCGGACAAGGCGTGATGGACGAGTGGGACGGATGCCACAAGGAGGGATTCTGGGCTGACGACGCACTGGACGGCTTTGCCTTCGACTCGTCGCCCAACCACCAGCTGCGCATAGGCACCTGGAAGAACGGACGGTTCGTCGGCGAGCGGCTGCGCTACACGGCAGAGCGCATCTACGGCATCGACATCTCGCGACACCAGCACGAGAAGGGCCGCCGGCGATACCAGATACATTGGAACCGGCTGCGCATCACCTCGCTGGGCAAGCGACACAACACGGAGGGGAGGACATTCCCCGTGTCGTTCGTGTATATCAAATCGACAGAGGGAACCACCATCCGCAACCGCTACTTCCTGAAAGACTACATGGCGGCTCGCGCCAAGGGCATACACACAGGGGCCTACCACTTCTTCTCGCTGAAGACACCGGCACTGGCACAGGCCACCTACTTCGTGAACCACACGCTGTTTCGCAGCGGCGACTTCCCGCCGGTGCTTGACGTGGAGCCTACCGAGGCACAGATACGCAGCATCGGCGGCACGGAGGAGCTGATGCGCCGCATACGTGTGTTCATGGAATATGTAGAGAGGCGCACGCACATGCGACCCATCCTATACGTGAACCAGATGTTCGTGAACCGCCACATGAAGGATGCGGCGGCGGCCGACATCAAGCAGCGCTACAACGTGTGGATAGCCCGGTACGGCGAATACAAGCCGGACGTGAAGCTGGTGTATTGGCAACTATGTGCCGACGGACGGGTAGAAGGCATCACGGGCGACGTGGACGTCAACGTGTTCAACGGCTATCAGATGCAGTTCGACGACTTCATAAAGACGGGATTCCACCAGTAATCCGTTTTAACAGACGATTCATTTAGGGTGTGAAGACAGTACACAGCCACCGATGCTACCGTCGGCAGAACAGCTTGTAGCGGCACGAACGGCAGATGGCAGTGTCGGACGTCGGCGTAAAGGGCATGTCGGGCGAGAAAATCTCGGCAATCTTTTGATGCAGCAGCTCGTTGAAACGGGCAGAATAGGTGGCGATGTCGCTGACGGGCGTCTGTCCGAAGCACAGCGTGGGGTCGTAGCCCTCGCCGCCGGCATGCTGGATGAAGAAGAGAGCCGGGGCGACGCGATGGGGCTGCGAACCGGTGGGTATAGCTGCGGACTGCAAATGATTTGCGGTCATCCCTGAGGACTGCTGTCGGCTGACGATGTCGGCATAGACAAACGTCTGCAGGTAATAGGCACTGTGTTCGTGAATGTTTTCCGGAAGGAAGATGGCCTCAACGTCGGGCAACGGCTTGAGTCGTCGGCCGCCCGTCTTGTAATCTACCACACGGATGGTGCCGTCTTGCATCAGGTCGAGACGGTCTATACGCCCGCCAATGCTGCGAGGCAATACTGCCGGGCCTAAAGGCGGTAGCGGTTGCTCAACATCATATTCCAGACCGAGAATGGTAAACGGCGCCAGGCTGCGATCTATCGTGACGAGTTGGCGCAGATAGTGGATGATGACCTCGCGGTTGATGAGGTGCAGGCCGCCAAACTGCGAGTGGGGCAGCGCATGGTGGAAAGCCTCGTCAACGGCACGTTCTATCTGTACCTTCTCTTTCAACAGATGGTCGAGTATGTCGCGCGTTATCGAGCGGGGCAGCTGGTGATAGACGATGTCGGCAGCCTCGTGGAAGATGTTACCAAAGATGCGGTTGTCCAGCTCCTGTTCGTCGTCGGGTGTGTCAGGCTCCATGATGTCGGCGACATAGCGATAATAGAACTGCAGGGGGCAGCGGATATAGGTGCAGATGGCTGTCGGTGACAGTCGCTGGAAGGTGTCGCCCATCACCTGTATGACACGCGGCGTCTTCTCGACAGGCTGTGGCTTCCACCGCTCTGCGGCCTGTCCTGTCTGCAGCGTGTGCTGGGTGATGGCGTGTCCGCTTTCCACCATCAGCTGTAGTATGAAACGGCTCATCTCGCCGCGCTGTCCGTCCTCGGTAGAGTTGTTGTATAGGATGGTGATGTCGGAGGCACGCTGCAGCAGCCGGTGGAAATAGTAGGCATAGATGCTCACCTTGTTGTCAACGGTGGTCAGCTCGTAGGCCCGTCGGATGCTGTGGGGAATGAACGAGCTGTCGTTGACACCACGCGGCAGGTTGCCCTCGTTGCAGGAGAGCAACAGCACGTGGTCGAAGTCGATGTTGCGCGTCTCTAATACGCCCATCACCTGAATGCCTTCCGCCGGCTCGCCATGGAAGGGGATGGAGGTCTGCTGCATCAGCTGGCCTACCAGGCGTTGCAGGGTGACAAGATCTACAAGCAGGTCGCCGCTCTGGCGCAGTGACTCCAGCCGGTTGACCAGCGTATAGGCGCAGAAGAGCGTCTCCTGGAACAGCGGGTCGTCGGCATGGGCCTCCTTTCCGTTCCGGGCTATCTGGCGGAGCAGTCGCAGCAAGACGGTCAGGCTGTCGGCAGTATCGGTGTCGCAGTGGGCGACTTCTTCAGCATACTGCGTATAGGGATGATGCAGTAGCGAACGTTGCAGCTGTGGGGTGCGTCCGCGCTGCAAGATGTTGAACCATAGTTGAACAAACGAGGCAACGGGCGTCTGTGAGAGCGGATAGCCGGTGGTGATGTTCACCTTGTCCACTTCGTCGGGCAGACAGTGGATGATGGTGGGTAGCAGGTTCTCATTGCACATCACGATGGCGGTGCGCCGGCCGCATTGACAGCGAGGGACGCTATCGTTGGCTCGGCTATCGCCATCGGAGCATCCGTCGCCATCAGCTGCCGAAGCGCGCAGCCATGTGCTGACATAATGAGCCTGGATATTCTCGGTGAACGCTGAAATGACGCTGATATGCTTGGGGCGGCTAAAGTTTCCGTAGAGGTCATCGGACAGCGAATCGAGCTCGTTGGGAAACAGACTCAGATAGCGGCTGATATACTGGCCCGCCTCGTGGTACTGCCGGCCTTTGGCCGACGGGTGGAAGTCGCCTGTGGCCGACGGGCGGGGCTTGATGCCGGTGGTGTAGTAGTGGTCGAAATCCCAGTAGAAGCGGGCTTTGCCGGCTTTCTGCAAGGTGGCAAAGAACTGTTGCTCGACCTTTTGCAGGAGGTTGAAACCCACAAAGAGGTAGATGCCGTCGAGCGATGCCGCATCGGTATGAAGTGCCACCTGACGGTAGAGGGCACCCTCGTAGGCCAGTCCTTGCGCGGCCAGCAGCGCGTTGAAATCGTGGTAAACGTCGGCAAAATGGCTCCATAGCCGCAAGAAGCGTTCCTTGAGCTCGGTATTGTGGTCTTCAGAGAAATTGCTGAAGAAGCGGCGTATCATCTCGCGCTGTTCGTCGGTGAGGTATGACACGTCGTCAAGTTCGTGGATGTCGCGCAGGTTGGCAAACACGCGGTCGGCATCGGCCATGTTCTTGTCGATGTCGTCAAAGTCGGCCAGTAGCATTTGTCCCCAGCCATAGAACTTGTCGAGGGTTTCCGCAGAACCCGTCTGTCGGCAGAACGCCTTGTGCAGGTCGCACACCTGCTTGATGGGGTCGGCCACCTGAAGGGTGGTCTGGCGGCGGAACAGTTCGCTGATGGTGATATACGCAGGGCTCCACAGTGGCTTGCCTGCCAGCCGTGCCAGATGTTCGTTGAGGAACAGCGAGGCACGTTTGTTAGGGAACACCACGGTGACCTGCGACATATTGGTGCCGTATTTGCATAGCATGTCTTCGGCAACGTATTCTAAAAAATCCTTCATATTCTTTCGGTTATAAGCTATCACATCTCAACAGCCTCTATCTTGTTGCTGTAAACATACCACAGCCACCCTTTTACCCCGGGTAGTCCCATGTCGGAGAGCAGTTGCATGTACTCACGAACCTGGTCGTGGTATTCGGCCTTGGGATTGCCGAACTTGAAATCTACGACGTGGGTCTCCTGTCCGTCGGTCATCACGCGGTCAGGGCGGCGTTTCTTGACGGCTCCGCTGTCGTAGGTGATGATGCTGCACTCGTTATACAATGTCCAGCGGCTGGAGAACCAGTCTTTCACACGCGGATGCTCTAGTCGCTTGCGAAGCATGGATGTCACTTTTTCACGCGTCACCTCATCGTCGTATAGCACGCCGTCGCGCTGCAATTCCAGCAAGGCCGGCTCGATGTCGGACGTGGTGCGTATGGTCGAGAACACGTGGTGCAGCACGCTGCCCGTCTTGATGTAGCTCAGCTCCGGGGTGGTGTCGTCGCCTTCGATGAAGTCGCGGCTTTTGTTGCTTTGCCGGAACGATGTCTGCGCCTTGAAGGTTTCAACGGCAATGGGCTGAGGAGTGACGGGCTGCAGGAAAACATTGGCCGACTGACGTTCTGCCTTTGCTGTCGGCTTGGCTTCACTGTCGTCTGTATAGGACTTTCCGTAGCAGAAAGTGATGGGAGCCTTGTCGTCCTCCATGCCGTCGAGGGTGCTATGTTCTAAGGTGAGGTGTGGCAGTACGGTTTCGATGAGTGCCGAGCGGGTGTTCTTGGCATTACGCTTGCCAATGACGAAGAGACTCTTCGAGGCGCGGGTGAAGGCCACATAGAGCAGGTTCAGGTTATCGACGGTATTCTGCAGGTGCTCGACCAGATAGTCCTGCTCGTAAATGGTGCCTACCATCTGCTTCTGGCTATAGTCGATAGGAGCTATGGGCAGGGCATCGAACGGCGACTCCTTGGGCTGGCACCACAGGATGTCGGCATGCTCCAGGCGCCAGTCGCAGAAGGGAATGATGACGTGGTCGAACTCCAGACCCTTGCTCTTGTGGATAGACAGGATGCGCAGTCCGCTGGTCTCGCTGCTTTGGATAGTCTTGCTGCCGATGGTCTCTTCCCACTCGGCGACGAAAGCGTCAATGTCGGTGCTGTTGTCCTGGGTGAAACGGCTCAGCTGGTCGTAGAAGGCACAGACGTAGGCACTCTGTTCGTGCAGATGCTCTAAACCGAAGAGGGTGTACAGCTTTTCGCAGAGCTCGTAGAGCGGCAACTGCAGCAGCTCCTGCGTGTGCCGGATATAGGCTTCGGGCAACAGGTCGTCGAGGGGCTGTCCTTTAATCAGCAGCTCGTTTTCAGCGGCTTTGTTGCCGAGTATGCTCCGTTGGTAAATCTTCGCGATGGCGGCCTTTGCCGTCAGGTCGTCGGGATGGGTGAGCAGATGGAGCGCTTGTACGATGAGGGTGACGGATACTGACGCATCGAGCCGGAAGGCCTCGTCGCTGACAATATGTACGTCCGGCATTTCTTCTGCGAAATAGTCGGCTATCAAGGGGATGTAGTTGTTCGTGCGTACGAGGATGGCCATGCGGTGTGGCGCGATGCCTTGTGCCGTCAACTGTCTCACGGTGTCGGCCAGTTGTCGCAGCACCTCTTCCTGATAATTGTCGGCAGGCAACAGGCTGATGCTTACGTAGCCTTTCGCCGTGCGATGTTCCGGCACCCGTTGGGCCACGTCGGCATAGGCGTTCTTCAGCAGGGCGGCACCGTGCGGGAACTGCTCTTCCTGGGCTTCGTATTCCTGGCGTGCGGCCTCTATGAAGAAAGCGTTGTTGAAGTCAACGATATTACGCTCGGAGCGGTAGTTGGTCTCCAGGGGGCGGATGTCCAGCATGTCGCCGGAATGGGGAAATTCCTGGTCGATGGCATTCAGCAGTCGCCAGTCGCCGGACCGCCAGCGGTAGATACTCTGCTTGACATCGCCTACGATGAGGTTCTCGCTGTCGGCATGGCTCATGCACTCTTGCAGCAGTACCTTGAAGTTCTGCCACTGGACGGTACTGGTGTCCTGGAACTCGTCGATCATGATATGTTCCAGCCGCGTGCCAATCTTTTCGAAGATGAAGGGCGAGTCACTGCCCTTGATGAGCGCGTGCAGCAACTGCTGGGTATCGCTGAGCAGGAAGCGGTTGGCATCGTCGTTCATCTGCCTTACTTTCTGCTCGATGCTGCCCAGGAGCCGCAGCTGGTTGAGGTGACGCAGGGTGAGGTCGGCCGACTTGAACAGCTTCCATTGGCGGGGCCGCTCCTCGATGGCCAGTCGCAAGAGGGGCATGAGGGTGCTGTCGGCCAACGCATGGATGTCGGCAGCGCGGCGGTTTTTCTTGGAGTACCACTTGGCAGGGTCTTCTGTGCAGTCGGTTACCCGCTTACCCACGATGCTTTCGTCCATCTGCCCGTTGCCGAGCTTGACAAAGAAGCCGTAGATGCCACTCTTTCCGTAGCTGAGGTCATCGACGGTGATGCCCTCGCCGTCAAGAGCCTTGAAGAAACGGTCGGCCACGTCTTTCATCTGCTGCTCGGCCTGACTGCGTATTTGCCGCAGCTGCGACATGTAGTTGCTGAGGAAGTCTTTCTGGCCAATGAGCTTGTTCAAGGCGGCACTCTGCTCCTTGTAGTAGTCGCGGAAGATGGTGCGTCCGAACTGTTTCACCTGCCCTATGATGTTCCATGAGCGGTCGTCGCTGATGGTCTCCATGATGTATTTCATCAGCCATTGCAGTATCACGTCGGTATGGGTGAGCTGGTCGATAAGCTCATCGACGGCCTGTTCCTCCACCTGCACGTCGTTCAGTCCTATGCGGAGGTTGGCGGTCAGGTCAAGCTCGCGGGCCAGGTTGCGCAGCACGCTTTGGAAGAAGGTGTCGATGGTCTCCACGCGGAAGTAGTTGTAGTTGTGCAGCAGCAGATGGAGGGCCTCGCCAGCCCGTTGGCTAACCTGAGACTCGGAAAAGCCCGTCTCGCTGACCACTTTCTGCATGTAGCCGGCGGAGTCGGGCAGTTGCTGCCAGATGCCGTAGAGCTGGCTGAGTATGCGCATCTTCATCTCTTCCGTCGCCTTGTTGGTGAAGGTGACGGCCAGGATATTTCGATAGCTCTGCGGGTTCCTGACCAGCAGCTTGATGTATTCGGTAGCCAGTGTAAAAGTCTTTCCAGACCCGGCACTGGCCTTGTAAACGGTGAGCGGTTTTACCATGGGGCGAATGATGTGAGAAAGGTGAGTGGTTTTACCATCGATTGAATATGTGTATGGTGAATTTAAATCCTACGCGGTCGTGCTTAAGCCCCACAAAACTGGTAAAGATACCTGTTGAGAAGAAGCGGTTGGTGAACCCGTAGCCCAGTTCGTAATAGAAAGGGTGGTGCTGGATGGACAGGGCGCTGGCATAGAAGCGCTCGGCCTCTATCAGGCGTCCGGCGTGGGGAATCCAGGAGAGTGCCAGCAGGGGCGAGTCGTAGGTGAGGTGGGCGCGGATGTAGTATTCCGACTCGTTGTACCACTGTCCGTTCACCAGCTGGAACTGTCCTGTCCACTCGTCGTTCCATCCGCCCGGCAGGTTCTTGTCGCGGAAATTGATGTAGTCAACAAAATACTCCGTACTGCGGTGGGTATAGAAGCCCACGCCGCCGCGAACGCTGAGAAAGCGCAGGCTGTTGATGTTCTTCTTGTAGGCCGCATCAAACTCCCAGCGCTCGTAGTTGAGGTTTGACCCGAAGATGTTCTGTATGCTCCGCTCGTAGTTGACGGTCAGCATGGGGCCGTTCTTCCAGGGGTTCAGGTGGACGGTGGCAATAGGTGCAAAGCTGCGATACTCCTGAGGCAGTCCTAAATCTCTCAGAAATTCGCGGTTCAGCGCACTACGTCGATGGAACACTACGCCGGTCATCACGTTCAGCCATGGAACTGGATTGATGTTGTGGTTGAGCTGATAGAACTCGTCGCGAAACATGGGAACATCGGCAATGGGCCCCAGATGGGTCAGGATGTCCTCAATCATCTGTGAGCTGGCTATGCGGTTGCCGTTGCCCATGTCGAACTCTACAAAGGCGTTGTAGCGCAGGTCGTAGGTGAAACGCAGGGGGATGATATAGTAGAACTGGCGCTGCTTGAAGTTGTATCCGATGTCGGGGTTGAGCACGAAGAAGCGTGCGGGGGTGATGACGTACTGCAGACCGGCATTCAGTCGGTAGGCCACACCGTGGTTGAAGCTCCAGCCGAAGTGCAGCGGATTGAACAGCGGCGAAATGCGCATGGTGAGTGCCCCGGCTCGAGCATACTGCGTGTTGATAAGCTTGTCGCCAATGAGCTCCCAGGCTTTCTCCTTCAGCACGACGAATGTGTTGGGCTTGCCGACTCCTGCCGAGTCGGCGGCGGCTGCCTGGGCTGCCCTGATGTCGTGGAATTGCTGGTAAACGTCTTTCTCCTCTTTCAGCAGCGGGGTGGGTCGCAGCTTCTCCATCAGTATGGGGTTGGCACACTCTTGTATGGAGTCGGGCAGTGTTGTGGGGCAGTTGTAGTAGGCCGAGTAGGTTGACTTGATGCTGTTGCCCAGAAATTTGAACGACGCGGTGGTGATGCACCGCTCGGGCAGTGTCAGATTGGGGGTTTGCACATTCATCAGTGCCGTGACGTTGAACTTGATCATGTCGAACTCTCCTTCGAAGACAATCGACAGCAGGCGTCCCGTCGTAGAGCTGGCTACGGCGTGTCCGTTGACCAGCTGTGTGTTGTTGAGGATGGGGCGGAAGCGTACTATCGACAAGTCGCCGCCGATATGCGATATGCTATACCGGTAGTAGCGGCGGTTGGTGCGATGGAATGGCGACAGCAGGTGGTCGGGATAGAGCGTGATGTCATAGACATGAGGCGTCATGAACTCCAGCATGGCGGGCATGACTTTACGGTTTCTCGGTATGGTGCCGCAGATGACCTGCCTCCTCAGGTCGTATTTGTTGTTGGCGCCGTATTTCAGCTTGCAGTAGGCCTCGCCGACAAAGCGCCGGTCGCCTTTGGCTATCGAGTACATCGTGGGGATGAGGAAGAGCAGGGCGTTGCGCCGCTCTACATTGAAGTTATACACCATATAGACGTTCTGCTCCGTACCCGCTAAGTCCTGGGCGTATTTGCCGTAGTAATTCCAGATGCTATGCAGCAGCAGCGAGTCTTCGCTGTTGCGTGAAAAAAGGGTGCTGGGCATGATGACCGTCATGCCCAGCACCAATATAATGATGTATAGCTTCCGATTCACGGCTCCAAAAGTACAAATAATTTCTGAAGCCGCCAAACAATCAGCCCAAATATTTCATCAGAATGCGCGCATTGCCCGAATCGCGCAGCTTGGCAATGCTCTTTTCTCGTATCTGGCGCACACGTTCGCGGGTCAGCCCCAGCTGGTCGCCTATTTCCTCCAAGCCCTTCTCGTGGCATCCTATGCCGAAGCATTCGCGGATGATGGTTATCTCGCGCTCTTTCAGCACTCTCTGCAGCACGGTGTTCAGCTCCTGAGCCATCGACTCGTGGTCAACGTGGCGGTCGGTGCGTGAGTCGTCGCCCGATGCCATCACGTCGAGCATGCAGTTGTCCTCGCCATCCTGGAAAGGAGCGTCGATAGACACATGGTGTCCGTCGGCCATCATCGACTGGGCTATCTTCTCCTCGTCCATGTTGGTAGCATCGCTCAGCTCGCCCACCGAGGGGTGACGCTGGTTCTCCTGCTCGAATTTGTTGATTTCGTGATTAATCTTGCTCAGCGAACCTACTTGGTTCAGCGGCAGTCTGACGATACGGCTCTGCTCGGCAATGGCCTGCAGGATGGACTGGCGAATCCACCATACGGCATAGCTGATGAACTTGAAACCGCGTGTCTCGTCGAATTTCTGTGCGGCCTTGATCAGGCCGATGTTACCCTCGTCAATCAAGTCGGTCAGTGTCAGCCCTTGGTGCTGATACTGTTTGGCTACTGAGACTACGAAACGCAGGTTGGCCGTCACCAGTTTGTCCTTGGCGCGCTCGCCTTCAGGACCGCCCTTGCGTATCTTCTGAGCCAGCTCAATCTCTTCGTCGATGCTGATCAGAGGGGCGCGGCCTATTTCCACCAGATACTTGTCCAGTGCCTCACTGGAGCGGTTCGTAATGCTCTTTTGAATCTTTAGTTGTCTCATCTTACTACCTCGATTTCTTTCTAACTATCTGAAATTCAGACTAATGTGTTAATTATCGTCCTTTCGCGGTGCAAAGTTACAAAAAAAAACGTTACGTTGTACCTTTTTAGGGCAACTTTTTTCTTTAAAAAATATTAACGCATACTTCGTCTGTATTTCCGTCAGTGTCCGTCTTGGCCATTCGACAACGTGGAATCATGGGCATCACGGTTGCTGGGGCGTGCTCTCCTGCTGGGATGTGCTCTCCTGCTGGGATGTGCTCTTTCTGCGATGCCTGCCTCCGCGATGTCTCTTCTTCTTGGCAGGGCCGTTTTGTGCAGCTTCGCCAGAGGCTGTTTGGGGCTGTTGTGTCTGTGCCTGTGAGGCGTCAGAGGCTGAGACTTTGGCTTTGGCATCTCGGCGGTGCGAGCGTTGTTGCTGGCTGCGCTTCTTGCCGCCGCGTCCCTGACCGCCTCTTCCCCGGCTGCTCTTCCTCGGTCCGTTGGCTTTGTATTCCGGTCCCTCACCAAGGCCCTCGGGCATGGCGTTCTTCTGAATATCACGCTCCAGGAACCGCTCGATGGCGGCAAAGTAGCTCATGTCCTTTTCCGAGACGAAGGTGATGGCGATGCCGTCGCGTTGCGCACGTGCCGTGCGCCCTATACGGTGAACATAGTCTTCGGCATCGTGCGGCACATCGTAGTTGATGACGCAGAGGATGTCGTCGATGTCGATGCCTCGCGCCACGATGTCGGTGGCTACGAGTACGCTGACCTGTCCTGCCTTGAAGCGGTACATCACGTCGTCGCGCTCAGCCTGCGAGAGGTCGGAGTGCATGGACGCGCAGTTGATGTTCATGCGTTTCAGTTCTCGTGTGATGTCCTTCACCTTGTCCTTCTTGCCCGAGAAGATGATGACACGCTCCAGTTCGCCGGCTTGGAAGAGCGAGCGTATGATGCCTATCTTCTGCGGCTCGTAGCAGATGTAGGCCGACTGCTGGATTTTCTCTGCCGGTTTCGATACGGCTATCTTCACCTCCACCGGATTATATAATAAGGTGTTGGCAAGCTGCTGTATCTTGGCGGGCATGGTGGCCGAGAACATCACGGTCTGGTGCTCCTTGGGCAGCTGCTTGGCGATGGAGAGGATGTCGTCGGAGAATCCCATGTCGAGCATGCGGTCGGCCTCGTCGAGTACGAAGAACGACAGCCGCGAGAGGTCGAGGTGACCCATGCGGATGTGGCTCAACAGTCGGCCGGGGGTGGCAATGACCACGTCGGCACCCATCCTCAGGCCCTTCGTTTCCACGTCGAAACGGCTGCCGTCGTTACCGCCATAGACGGCTACACTGCTGATGCCGTCCAGATAGTAGCCGAAGCCCTGCATGGCCTGGTCTATCTGCTGTGCCAGTTCGCGGGTGGGTGCCATCACGATGCAGTTGACGGCATCCTTGGGGTAGCCGCCGTCGTCGAGCATCGACAGGATGGGCAGCAGGTAGGCTGCCGTCTTGCCCGTGCCGGTCTGTGCGATGCCGATGAGGTCGCGTCCGTCCAGTATTTCGGGGATACACTTCTCCTGTATGGGTGTCATTTCCTCGAAGTGCATGTCGTAGAGTGCGTCGAGGATATTGTCATTCAGATATGTTTCTTCAAATGTCATCTCTTTTATTTTAGAGTAAATTAGTTCGGTGCTTGTCTATAGCAGAAATATGCAATAATGGTGTATAATAAGTTGGGAATCCATGCCGCCAGTATGGGTGGCGTGTCGGCATTGATGGCAAAGGTTGCACTGACCGTCTGCAGCAGGATGTAGGCGAACGACAGGGCGAGTCCGATGCCGAGGTAGAGGCCCATGCCGCCCTTTCGCTTGCGCGACGACAGCGAGACGCCGATGATGGTGAGGATGAACGAGGCGAACGACGATGCTATGCGCTTGTGGTACTCCACCTCATACTGCACCACGTTCGACGAGCCGCGCTCCTGTTGCTTCGAGATGTAGCGCAGCAGCTCGGGCGATGTGAACGTCTCCTGCTGCCCCTTCGAGAATACCAGGTCCATCGGCTCCATCTGTATCAGCGTGTCTATCTCCACTCCGCTGGTTATCTGCTCGCGCATGCCTTTCAGCGTGCGTATCTTGTAGTTGCGGGCCTTCCAGTGGTAGCGCGAGTCGCTGATGGTGTCGTACTGTATGACGTTGGCGTTCATCTGCGACACCAGTTTCTTGTTGTCAAACTTGTAGAGCGCGAAGCCGTAGCCAGTCTTGCGCGTATCGTCGTATTGCGAAATATAGGCCACCACGCCCTTATCGACCATCAGCTGGATGTTCGATGCCGAGGTGTTCTTCTTGTTGTTCTTGTAGAGCGACTCGAAGTCGTGGCGCACCACGGTGCCTTTCGGTATGACGTAGGCCCCCAGGTAGAAGTTCAGCACGGCAATGAGTGCTGCCGAGATGAGATAGGGCCGCAAGAGTCGCTTGAAGCTCATGCCGCAGGCCAGCATGGCGATGATTTCCGAGTTGCCTGCCAGCTTGGAGGTGAAGAAGATGACGGAGATGAATACGAACAACGGCGAGAAGAGGTTGGCGAAGTAGGGCACGAAGTTGGCGTAGTAGTCGAAGACGATGGCTCGCAGCGGCGCATGGAAGGTGGTGAACTTCGCCAGGTTCTCGTTGACGTCGAACACGATGGATACGGAGATGATGAGCAGGATGGAATAGACGTAGGTGCCGATGAACTTGTTGATGATGTACCAGTCCATGCGCTTGAGAAATGAAAGAAGACTGCGCAGTCTGTTCCAAAGACTGCGAAGCCCTTTGCCTCCCTTCTTGAGAGAGGCCCGGCACTTCTTCATTATTCCATTGTCATTTCTCATTTCTTCCATTTCTCATTTCTTTCATTTCTCATTTCTTTCATTTCTTCCCTATCGCCTGCGTCCTAACTGTTCGATGACACTTCGCTTCCATTGTGTGAAGTCACCTTTTTCTATATGCGCGCGCGCGTCCGTAACCAACCGCAGGTAGAACGCCAAGTTGTGGATGGAGGCTATCTGCATGGCCAGCAGTTCCTGCGCCTTGAACAGGTGGTGCAGGTATGCCTTCGAGTGCAGGCGGTCGATGTCGCATCCGTCTGGGTCGATGGGCGAGAAGTCGTCCTGCCATTTCTGGTTGCGCATGTTCATCGTGCCCTCGTAGGTGAACAGCATGGCATTGCGGCCGTTGCGTGTGGGCATGACACAGTCGAACATATCCACGCCCCGCTCGATGGCCTCCAGTATGTTTTGCGGCGTGCCCACCCCCATCAGGTAGCGCGGCTTGTCCTTGGGCAGAATGTCGTTCACCACCTCTATCATCTCGTACATCACTTCCGTGGGCTCACCAACGGCCAGTCCACCGATGGCATTGCCGTCGGCTCCCTTGTCGGCCACGTATTTGGCTGCCTCCTGCCGCAGGTCCTTGAAGGTGCAGCCCTGTACGATGGGGAAGAGGCTCTGGCGGTGTCCGTAGAGCGGCTCCGTCTCGTTGAACCGCTTGATACAGCGGTCCAGCCAGCGTTGCGTCAGCCCCAGCGACTTCTTGGCATACTGGTAGTCGCTCTGTCCCGGCGGGCATTCGTCCAAGGCCATCATGATGTCGGCACCGATGATGCGCTCGGTGTCCATCACGCTCTCCGGCGTGAAGACATGCTTCGACCCGTCGATGTGCGAGCGGAACTCGCAACCCTCTTCGCGCAGCTTGCGGATGCCTGTGAGTGAAAAGACCTGGAAGCCCCCGGAGTCGGTGAGTATGGGTCGGTCCCAGGTGTTGAACCGATGCAGTCCGCCAGCCTTGCGCAGGATGTCCAGTCCCGGCCGCAGGTAGAGGTGGTAGGTGTTGCCCAGGATAATCTGTGCCTTCACCTGCTCTCGCAGTTCGGCGAAGTGTACCCCCTTCACCGCGCCGCATGTTCCCACGGGCATGAAGATGGGCGTCTTAATGGTGCCGTGGTCAGTGGTAATCAGTCCTGTGCGGGCACTGCTGTACGGGTCGGTATGTTGCAGTTCGAAAGTCATTTCTCAGTTTTCTATTCTCATTTCTCTTTCGGTTTATCACCTTCCTCGGGAATGGAGAAATCCAGCGGATGCTCCACGACCTCGTCGGTCAGCGCAAAGTTCCATACATCCTTGATGTTCTCGACATAGTGGAACTGCACGCCCTTCAGATACATGTCGGGAATCTCGTTGATGTCCTTCTCGTTCTCCTGACACATCACGATGTCGGTGATGCCGGCGCGCTTCGCGGCCAGTATCTTTTCCTTGATGCCGCCTACGGGCAGCACTTTTCCGCGCAGCGTGATTTCGCCCGTCATGGCGGTGTTCTTGCGAACCTTCCGCTGGGTGAGTGCCGACGCTATCGACGTGGCAATGGTGATGCCTGCCGACGGGCCGTCCTTCGGCGTGGCTCCTTCGGGCACGTGGATGTGTATGTTCCAGTGGTCGAAGATGCGGTAGTCGATGCCCAGCACGTCAACATGTGCCTTCACATACTCCAGAGCAATGACGGCGCTCTCCTTCATCACGTCGCCCAGATTGCCTGTCAGCGTCAGCTTGGCTCCCTTTCCCTTCGACAGCGACGTCTCGATGAACAGTATCTCGCCGCCCACGCTGGTCCATGCCAGTCCGGTCACCACGCCGGCATAGCTGTTGCCCTGATAGATGTCGCGGTAGAAGGGCGGCTTGCCCAGCAGGTCTTCTATCTCCGTGGGCGTAATCTTCGAGTAGGGCAGCTCGCCGTCCTCTGCCTTCTTGAAGGCCATCTTGCGCAGCGCCTTGTTAATCTGCTTCTCCAGCTGGCGCACGCCGCTTTCGCGGGTGTACTGCTCTATGATTTTCTCGATGGCCGGTTTTGTGAAGACCAGCTTCTTGTCCGTCAGTCCCGTGTTCTCTTTCTCCTTCGGTATCAGGTGGCGCTTGGCTATCTCCAGCTTCTCTTCCGTGATGTAGCCCGACACCTCGATAATCTCCATGCGGTCCAGCAGCGGGCGGGGGATGGTGCCCAGGTTGTTGGCTGTGGCTATGAACATCACCTTCGACAGGTCGTAGTCCACGTCCAGGTAGTTGTCGTGGAAGGCACCGTTCTGCTCCGGGTCGAGCACTTCCAGCAGGGCCGATGCCGGGTCGCCGTTGTGTGTGTTCTGCGTCACCTTGTCTATCTCGTCCAAGATGAACACGGGGTTGCTCGAACCAGCCTTCTGTATGTTCTTGATGATGCGCCCGGGCATGGCTCCGATATATGTGCGGCGGTGTCCGCGTATCTCGGCCTCGTCGTGCAGACCACCTAAGCTCACACGTACGTACTTACGTTTCAAGGCATCGGCTATCGACTTGCCCAGCGATGTCTTACCAACTCCCGGCGGTCCGTACAGGCAGAGGATGGGCGACTTCAGGTCGCCGCGCAGCGACAGCACGGCGATATACTCAAGTATGCGCTCCTTCACCTTCTCCATGCCGTAGTGGTCGCGGTCCAGTATGCGCTGGGCCCGCTTCAGGTCCAGGTCGTCCTTGGTGTATTCTTCCCACGGCAGCCCTACCAGCGTCTGCAGGTACGTCAGCTGCACGTTGAAGTCGGGTGAGTTCTGGTTCACCTGGTCCAGTTTCTCCACCTCTTTGTAGAAGTATTTCTCTATCTCCTCGGGCCATTTCTTCTTGCGGGCCTTTTCCAGCAGTTCCTTCTTCTCCGGCGTGTTCTCGTTGCCCATCTCGGCCTGCAGGTTCTTGATTTGCTGCTGCAGGAAGTAGTTGCGCTGCTGCTCGTCAATGTCGTCGCGTGTCTTGTTGCGTATGTCCAGCTTCAGCGTCTGCAGCGAAATCTCGCGGCTCACGATGCGCATCACGTTGAATACGCGCTCCTTGATGCTGTCCAGCTGCAGCAGGCTCATCTTCTCCTTGATGGTGAACGGCATGTTCGAGCAGATGAAGTTCAGGGCCATGATGTTGTTGCCCACATTCTTGATGGCAAACGAGGCCTCCTCGGGTATCTCGTCGCTCATCTGGATATATTCTACCGTTTGGTTGCGCAGGTCTTCAATGGCGGTGCGGAATTCCACGTCGCGCTTGTCGGGTTCGTCCTCCGGGGCAGACGCCACACGACCTATGAGGTGGGGTTTGTATTTCACCAGCTCCAGCAGCCGCAGGCGTCCCAGTCCCTGCACGATGGCCGTCATGTTGCCGTTGGGCAGGGTGAGCAGCTTCAGCACCTTGGCATAGACGCCGAAGTCGTATAGGTCGGAGCGTATGGGGGTCTCTACCTCTGGGTCGCGCTGGCAGATGACGGCTATCACTTCGCCGCTTTTCTCTGCCTTGCGTATGAGCGACATGCTCGACTCGCGCCCGATGAGTATCGGCGACACGACGCCGGGGAACAGCACCAGATTGCGCACAGCCAAGATGGGCAGTGCGTCGGGCATTTTCATGTTTGTCAGGTCGCTGTAGTCGCCTTCCACGTCGGCAATCATCGAGAACGACCTGTTCCTATTGTCCATGTACATTGTGATTTTCTCTTCCATAATATTGAGGTGCAAAGGTACGAATTTTTATTGAAACAATGCTCATGCGATAAGATATTTTAATATCTTAGCAGGAAATCTTTTGTCTTCCCCTCCATTTCTTTTCACTTTCATGACAGTTTTCGCTCTTTTCTTCGTATCTTTGCGCCGTTTTACCTTAGCTCATCATCGAAAGATTATGTTTACTTTTAAACATTTCTCAGTACGTCAAGACCGATGTGCCATGAAAGTAGGCACCGACGGCGTCTTGCTGGGGGCATGGGCTGCGGTGCCTTCTGTGCCCGCCATGCCCGCTGCGCCTTCTGTGCCCGCCAGCTCTTACGCTACTGGCGACCTACCGGATTCCAGTTTCGATGCCGACGCGGCATGTCGCATCCTGGATGTCGGTACGGGCACGGGGGTAGTAGCCATGATGCTGGCACAGCGTTACCCCACGGCAGGGCTGACGGCCATCGACATCGACGAAGAAGCCTGTCGGCAGGCCCGCGAGAATGTGGCGGCATCGCCCTTTGCCCACCGCATAAAGGTGTCGTGCGAGGCCGTCCAGCAGCATGAGGGCTGCTACGATGCGGTGGTCAGCAATCCGCCTTTCTTCACCGACTCGCTGAAAGCCCCAGACAAACAGCGCACCTTGGCGCGCCATACCGACAGCCTGCCGTATGGCGCACTGATGGAGGCGGCCTGGCGGCTGCTCGGCGATGGCGGCGAGCTGTCGGTCATCGTGCCTTTCGACTATCGGAGGCGCATGGACGACGAGGCCGTCTTCCGGGGCTTCTTCCCCTGCCGTGTCTGTGCCGTCAGCACGGTGGCCGGAAAACCGCCGCGCCGCTATCTGCTGGCTTTCCGCAAACATCCCTGTGCCTGCCTTCATGAGTCGCTGACCATTGGCGACGCCTACTACCAGTCACTCACCGCCGACTTCTACCTGTAGCCCATCGCTTTTCAAGGCAACGCATTACATGGATAAAAAAAGAGAGCAGCATATCTGATTGGGTATTGCTGCTCTTTTGATGGTTGACTATGCCTTGTTGAACTTTCCTTTTGGCTGCTTGCAACGCGGACAACGCCAGTCGTCGGGCAGGTCTTCGAAAGCCACACCGTCGTGCTCTGCGGGGTCATACACATAGCCACAAATGGAGCAGACATATTTGCCGGAAGCCTCTTGGTTAGAGAAATCGACTTTGGCCAGAGTGGTCGGCACGGGGTTGTCCAGATCCATCACGCGCTTGGCCTCAAGGTTTTCGTAGCCCTGCGGGGTATGG
Source organism: uncultured Prevotella sp. (assembly GCA_947165435.1). Taxonomy (GTDB): domain Bacteria; phylum Bacteroidota; class Bacteroidia; order Bacteroidales; family Bacteroidaceae; genus Prevotella. The sequence continues at coordinate 4,990 of CAMVAI010000035.1, read as the reverse complement.
GTTCCGCAATAAACCGTCGGGTGGTTGCGGATAAAGTCGCGGATGCGGTCCTGCGTCTCGCGGGCGGCAGGCAGGTCGTCAAACACTACCGACAGCTTGTCCTCATACAGGGCTTCGTCGACATAGGTGATGTCACCATGAAGCATATAGAACAGCCCCTCGTTCTCCACGATGATGATGCTGTTGCCCTTGGTGTGTCCCTTGGCCTTAATCAGATAGATGCCGTCCTGGATCTTCTGTGCCTCTGGGAAGTTGTAATACGGGCCGTCACTGAATGTGACAGGTACAAGATTCGTCAGGCCCTGCAATTCTGCGGCATCCATCTCTTCCTGGTTCACATAGACCTTCGCGTTTGGGAAGCTTTTCACCTCGCCGCTATGGTCAGCATGGCGATGGGTGAGAAGAATCTTCGTCACCTGTTCCGGCTTGTAGCCTAAGGCTGCCAGCGCATCCATATAGCTGCAGATGTCCTTGCCTGTATAGGCCATCGCCTTCTCGTCAACCACTTCCTCTGGGAAGCCTGCGGGCAGGCCTGTGTCCACGAGGATTACCTCTGAGCCAGTGTCAATCAGATAGTTCTGCAGGCTGCCGCGATAGCGGATGTTGTGGTCAAACTTATCAGTGCCTTCCTCGCCACCAAAGGCGAAAGGCTGGGTATAGTACCCGTCGCGTCTGAATTTTACTGCTTTAATAATCATGGCTGTGAGGGAATTACTGAGCGGGAGCCCACTTGCAACGGACGGGTGATACGATCGCCCCCTCTTTTTTCAACTCGGCAAAAGCCTTGTCAACCTCCTTGCGGTCGGCACCAAGAACCTTCGTTACTTCGCCAGCCGAGACGGGCTTGCCTGCCTCGCGCATGGCCTGTAATACCTTTTCCTTCATCATTCTAAGTAGTTTTTTTGATTGTTTAATATTATAAGTTGTTGATAAATGAATGTGGGTGCAAAGTTACAAAACATTTAATAAAGACTACTGTCTTAAACAAACAAAAATTCTACCCAAACAAACATTTTTAGCATTTCCCCCCATTTTTTCATATTAATTTATAGTGGCGCCCCCGGATTTTTTCCGTGGCACGCCTTACAGGGCCATCATGTATGACAGCATAGACAGAGGGGCTCTGTGTGTGTGTGTACTGGCGTTTGTAGGGATACGCCGGAATTGGTATTCTAACTTTTCTCTACCCCCCATGTCCCAACACAGAGAGTTAAATAATTATTTTAGCCGCGACAGCGGTTCCAGGATTCATCCTCTCATGCTCCTGTGCACAAAAAAAATACCCGGAAAGCGCACCTATGTCGGGAAATTGTTGTATATTTGCAGCCGAAATCACAAAACAAAAAGATCATGGATGCAATTATCAGTAGAACACCAGAACGGGTGACCGTCAGCATGAGCACCCGCCGTTGGAACAGGATGCTCCAACTGGAAGAGGCCTACAAACTGGGACGCATCATCAAGCGTAGCATGAAACAGGTGGAAACGGAGCCAAGCATGACTCCTGAAGAGGCCATAGAACAATTGCGCGCACTATGAGGGTCAGAATGTCGGAAGACTTTCGCGCAGCCTACAAGCGCATGTACAGAGCGTTGTTATAAGATGAGGTGTTGATGAAAGACCTCGTCAACACCTCATATAAAACTCGCGGGTAAACTATCTACAAGAATGTTACACGTTATTATCAATTTCTTCCAGATACTTCACAATCTTCTCACGGATAGGCTGAAGGTCAACAGAAATAGCCTCCCAAACCAAGTCCTCCTCCACATTATGATAGCCGTGAATCAGGAAGTTTCGCATATTCGTAATCTGCCTCCACTTCAAGTCGCTATGAGCCTCTCGAAACTCAAATGTCAACATATTTGCTGCTTCACCGATAATCATGATGTTGTAGATGACGGCATGATAAGACTTTTTATCGGCAAGGAACGCCTCCATCCCCCGTTCTCCGACATATTCGAATATCGTATCAATAGCCTGTAGGATATCCTTCAGCCGTTTTGGGTCGTTACGCTGCTCTCTCATAAATCAGGATTTTATCACGGTCAACACTTTCGTGTGCAAAGGGCATCAGACCTCCGACGGTTATCACATCAACCTCGCGACCCAGCATTTCCTTCAAATCCTCATACATCTCGCTGAGTGTAAAGAGGCTAAAGTGTTGTGACTTGTCTGGCAGAATCAGTATGTCGACATCAGAGTCCTCACGCTGCTCGCCACGCGAATAGGAGCCGAAGAGCCATGCCTTCAAGACGGGTTGCGTCTTGAAGTATTCGGCTATCTGCTGTGTCATTGCCTGTGTACTCATTGTCGTCAATTATTGAATCTCGCTGCAAATATACGAAAATAATCTGAATCGCCAACGGAAATCCAAATAATTTCGTAACTTTGCAGCACATTTTATAAAAAACAGCAAGAATGATGAAAAGTTTCAAATCGAATGCGTGGATGCTTCCACCGTTCGGCCTTTGTAGCTTTGCTTGCAAAGAAACAGTGCCGATGCCCCTGTTAACCACAACTACATCAAGCTGGGCAACATCAAGGGCAAGGCTTCCTCTGACGGCAAGCAGATATGATGAACAGGGTGCGAATAGCGGCAGTTCGCGAGACGATGATAAACGAATAAATGGATGGCTTGGAAACTGAAGTATCGCTGCAAGGACTGTGGTTACGAGGCCGAGGTGTATGAGGGCCGCGGCTTGTTCCGCCAGCAGATTACGGCGATGTCGTGTCCTGACTGTAAGGGAGGAGTCCGCGATGTTGATAACATCGTGGAGGGCACCCGATTCAGAACATCGTCGTGGGCGGCATCATCGCTGATGTCGCTCCATCCTACAGGAGCGAGGTGGGCCGATTGTGCCTGCAATGCGGCAGTGACAAGATACGTATCTGGAATCAGCAAACATGCCCCAAATGCCAGGGGCGGATGGAGGAAACGGACGAGAAAGAGTTCTGGACTTAGTTTTTACCTTTATTGATGATGTAGATGCCGAGGGCAGCGAGGCCTCCGGCAAGGGCATACTTCGCATGGAATGTCTCGCCGAGGCAGAGGCACGAGGTGACGGCTCCTACGATGGGAATCAGCGAATTGTAGATGGCCACCTTGCCCACAGGATTCATGCTGAGCAGCTTGTTGTAGAGCGCGAAGCCAAGGGCCGAGATGGCGATGAGCAGCACGAGGCAGACGATGCCGAGCATGTTGACCGTGGGCAGCGTACCCCCAAAAGCCAGCCCGGGGATGATGAGCAGCAGGCCTCCGATGGTAAGCCCGTAGCCCGTACCCACAAACACATCCACCCGTCGACTCAATCCTCTGGTCATCAGGTTGGCACAAGCACCACACATGGCGTTGAGGATAATCATGCCATCGCCCAGCCACGTAAACCGTCCGCTGTCGGCTCCACCCAGATTGAGGGCCAGCACGCCGCCGAATCCGATGGCACATCCCAGCATCTTGCGCGGTGTCAGACGGTCGCTCTTGAAGCAGGCGCACGCCAGCAGCACCACGAGGAACGTGCTGAGCGAATTGAGAATGGCAGCCCGCGAACCCTCGCTGTGCGACATGCCGGTGTAGAAGAAGAAATAGTGGAGCGTGGTGTTCATCAGCGCAAAGGCAAGGATGAACCACCAGTCGCGCCTGACGTCCGTCCTGAAAGACCGTCCGCTGCTCCGTGCTACAGTCAGCACTATCAGCCCTGCCGCCGCAAAGCGCATGCCGGCAAAGAGCATCTTGCTGCCCGTCATGTCGCTCGCGATGCCGAAGGCACTGAAGCCTATCTTGATGAGCGGGAAGGCCCATCCCCACGCTATAGCCGCTGTCAGGGCAAACACCGTTACCCAAACAGGCCGCTGGAATATAGAAGTCCTCGTTGGTTGCATCTTTGGATGAAAGGTATAATAAAAGCAGGAATTTCTCACAAAAAAGATTTTGCTTTTGCGCCAATTTTGCGACGAATTTCCGCAGAGTTGTATTTAAACATAATTTCAAATTTGGAAACATCCTCTTCGCTTGAGAATGCCTATCCCCCTCCGTTTTTGAAGGAACGATTTTCTAATCTGATTGCAAAGATATAAAAAAAGTTGTAAATGCGTATAACTTTCTAAAACTTTTTGTATCTTTGCAGCCGAAATCATCAATTAAATGGATTATGGAGCAAAACAAATTTAAACGCTACGACAGCCCTGAACAGTATGCTGAAGCTTTCCAGCAGATGATAGATGCTCGTGAAAAATGGCGCGAACAAGTACGTGAGCAGGAGGCCCAGATCGCACAATGACACTTTCTGCAGACATACTAAACCAGCGCTCACCCTACAAGTTGAGTCAGTTGGGTGAGTTTACTTTTCGTTTTGTTACCGATCAAAATATTCATTATACAGTAGGCTTTTATAAAGACACCATCTTCATGGATGATGGTGCTTATCATTTCTTCATAGAAAATACGGAGCACGAGCACGGATCGTATGATTCCAAGATTCTTGATGTGGTGACTGTTATTTTGGAAGGTATGCACCAAGGGAGAAATAAGGTACAAGGAAAATGCTAATTCTTCTTATATGCAAGGCTTGCATTTGTTTTTAGTTTTGAAACAAAAAAACAACCCGCACATCCCGCACATCTCGCACGTGAAAATGTTTCAACACAGCATAAAGCCATCCTATTGCTGCAACAGTCAGGTGCGGGATAGGTGTGGGGCGGCAGTTGCAAAGTGTCAGCTACGTGCGGGATAAAACGAGCAAATCGTCAGCTACGTGCGAGATAAATTGAGCAGACTGTCAGTTTACGTGCGAGATGTGCGAGATGTGCGGGATGTTTTCCTTTTTCACTATATATATATATTTACGGCAGAAAAATCCCGATGAAATCGTGGATTTTTGAAAAATTAATGGATTATTACATGGTAATTACATGTTCCATCATCTTTTACATATACAATGCTTGGAATTTTCATGGAGAGGCTACTAATTTTCGTGGAGCAATGAGTAAT
>CAMVAI010000034.1 GCA_947165435.1 uncultured Prevotella sp. | reverse complement strand
GAGGCCACTGGTGATCGTGGAGAGGCCACTAATTTTCGTGGAGAGGCCACTGGTGATTGTGGAGAGGCTACTAATTTTCATGGAGAGGAATGTTAAAAAATCTATCACCGGGCGAATCTTATCGAAGTTATGCCGAATTATTTCTACTAACAGCGGGAAAACGTCTAAGTTATTTTCGCAATTCGTCGATAATTACTACCTTTGCACCGATAAAAACAACCGAAGTATATAAACACCGAAGCAAATGAACAATAAGACGAATATGAAACGAAAACTGATTTTATGCGCCATAGCGTTGCTGAGCCTGACAGCCGGTGCCCAGAAGAAATGGACGCTGAAAGACTGCATCGACTATGCCATGCAGAACAACATCTCGCTGAAGCAGAGCCGGCTCTCCAAGCAGTCGGCCACCGAAGACCGCAAGCAGTCGCAGGCCGCCCTGCTGCCGTCGCTGTCGGCATCCACCAACCAGGGCATAGCCTACCGCCCATGGGTGAACAGTGGCTCGACGGGCGTGGAGATTGACAAGGCCACCTACAGCGGCACCTACGGCATCAATGCCCAGTGGACGGTGTGGAACGGCAACCAGAACCGCAACCAGGTGAAGCTGAATAAGCTCATGGAAGAGCAGGCCGAGCTGCAGAGCGAGCAGACCGCCAACAGCATCCAGGAGCGCATAGCCCAGCTGTATGTGCAGATACTCTATATGAGCGAGAGCATCGGCGTTTACCAGCAGACGCTCGAAACCAGCAAGAAGAACGAGGAGCGCGGACAGCAGATGGTAGAGGTGGGCAAGATGTCGAAAGCCGACCTGGCACAGCTGTCGGCCCAGCGCGCCACCGACGAGTATAACCTGGTGGAGGCCGAGAGCAACCTGGCCGACTACAAGCTGCAGCTGAAACAGCTGCTGGAGATTACGGGCAGCGATGCCTTCGATGTAGATATGCCGGCAGCCAGCGACCAGCACGCCCTGGCCGCCATACCGTCGCTGATGAGTGTCTATGAGACGGCCCTCGCCCAGCGTCCGGAAATCAAGAATGCCGAGCTGGCCATTCAGCAGAGCGACGTACAGGCCAAGATAGCCCGCAGCGGCCGCATGCCTACGGTGAGCATCACCGGCGGCGTGGGCACCAGCACCTCTTCTACCGGCTCGGGATGGGCCACACAGATGAAGACCAACTTCGACGCCTCGGCCGGCGTGGGCGTCACCGTGCCGCTGTTCGACCAGCGGAAGACACGCACCGCCGTCAACAAGGCAAAGATACAGCACGAGCAGGCCCTGCTCGACATGCAGGACCGCCAGAAGCAGCTCTACGCCACCATCGAGGGCTACTGGCTCGACGCGCAGACCAACCAGCAGAAGTTCCGTGCCGCCGTGACCAGTGTCGAGAGCCAGCAGCAGAGCTACGACCTGCTGTCGGAGCAGTTCAACCTGGGGCTGAAGAACATCGTCGAGCTGATGACCGGCAAGACCAACCTGCTGAAAGCCCAGCAGAACAAGCTACAGTCGAAGTACACCACCATACTGAACCAGCAACTGCTGAAGTTCTACCAAGGCGAGACCATGAACATTTAGGCAACGGCAGGAAAAGAACCGAGAACGTTCTGCCTACTCACAACTGCAGACATTATTATCACAAAGAATATTTAGCAAGACATGAAGAATAAGAAAATCTGGTGGGCAGCAGGTGCCGTAGTCATCATTGCCCTCATCGCCTGGCTGACGTCGGGCGGCAAGAAAGAAGAGAAAGTAGAGTTCGAGACCGCCAAGGCAGCCATCGGCAACATCCATAACACCATCACCGCCACCGGCACCATCGAGCCCGTCACCAGCGTCACCGTGGGTACGCAGGTCAGCGGCATCGTGGCCAAGCTCTACGTCGATTACAACTCGGAGGTGAAGAAAGGACAGGTGATTGCCGAGCTGGACAAGACCAACCTCATCAGCGAGCTGAACCGCGCCAAGGCCGACCTGGCGTCGGCACAGAGCACGCTGAACTACCAGCAGGCCAACTTCAACCGCTACCAGACGCTGTACAACAAGGGGCTGGTGTCGGCCGACGAATACGAGAACGCACGGCTGAGCTACGACAAGGCCCGCCAGACGGCAGCCTCATCGCGCGAGAGCGTGCAGAAGGCGCAGACCAACCTGGGCTATGCCACCATCACCAGTCCCATCGACGGCGTGGTGCTGTCGAAGAGTGTCGAGGAAGGCCAGACGGTGGCTGCCTCGTTCAACACCCCGGAGCTGTTCACCATCGCGCAAGACCTGACCGACATGCGCGTCATCGCCGACATTGACGAGGCCGACATCGGCGGCGTGAAGGAAGGCCAGCGCGTCAGCTTCACCGTCGATGCCTTCCCCGACGACCACTTTGAGGGGCAGGTGACACAGGTGCGCCAGCAGGCCACGACGACGAGCAACGTGGTGACCTACGAGGTGGTGATTTCCGCCCCGAACAACGACCTGAAACTGAAGCCCGGTCTGACGGCCAACGTCACCATCTACACCCTGGAGAAGAACAACGTGCTCACGGTGCCGTCGAAAGCCCTGCGCTTCATGCCCAACGAGAACATCCTGCAGAAAGGACAGCAGATTGAAGACACCGAGGCTCGCACCAAGGTATGGACCTTAGAGGGCAACACCTTCAAGGCACATGCCGTAGAGACCGGCACCACCAACGGCATGCTGACGGAGATTACGAAAGGCATCGGCGAGGGCACCGAGGTGCTGGTGGACTTCACCATCAGCGGCGGCGAAGAGGAAGAGGCCCAGCAGGCGCAGAACCCGTTCATGCCGCGTCCGCGTAACAGGAACAATCAGCAACAGAAGAAATAGAAGTGTTCGAGTCATCTAAAGATAATATGGAAGAGAACCGTAAAGTAGTCATCGAGCTACAGAATGTGAAGCGATACTTCCAGGTAGGCTCCGAGACGGTGAAGGCCCTGCGCGGCGTGTCGTTCAAGATCTACGAGGGCGAGTTCGTCACCATACAGGGCACCTCGGGCAGCGGCAAATCGACACTGCTCAACCAGTTAGGCTGCCTGGACACCCCCACGTCGGGCGAATACTTCCTCGACGGCGTGTCGGTGCGCCAGATGTCGAAGACACAGCGTGCCCACCTGCGCAACCAGAAGATAGGCTTCGTGTTCCAGAACTACAACCTGCTGGCCAAGACCACGGCGGTAGAGAACGTGGAGCTGCCGCTGATGTATAACAACAAGTACGACGCAGCCCAGCGGCGCGCCGCAGCCGTCAAGGCCCTGCAGGCCGTGGGACTGGGCGACCGTCTGGAGCACAAGTCGAACCAGATGTCGGGCGGACAGATGCAGCGCGTGGCCATCGCCCGTGCCCTGGTCAACGACCCTGCCGTGCTGCTGGCCGACGAGGCCACCGGCAACCTGGACACCCGCACGTCGTTCGAGATGCTGGTGCTCTTCCAGGAGCTGTACCGTCAGGGCCACACCATCATCTTCGTGACCCACAACCCCGAGATAGCCGAATACAGCAGCCGCAACATCAACCTGCGCGACGGCAAGATTCGCGAAGACACCATCAACACCAATATCAAGTCGGCTGCCGAGGCGCTGGCCGCCCTGCCCAAGCCGGTGGACGACTGAAACATCGGAATACCGAAACATCGGAATACCGAAATACCGTTATCACGAAATACCGTAATACCGGAATACCGTTATCCCGAAATACCGAAATCCCGAAATCCCGTTATCCCGTAACAACGAGAAAAGAAAGAAAAAAACATGAACATCCTCAATCTATTCAAAGTAAGCCTGCGGGCCGTGGCCAACAACAAGATGCGGTCGTTCCTGTCGATGCTGGGCATTATCATCGGCGTGGCAGCCGTCATCATCATGATGGCCATCGGACAAGGCTCGAAGGAGAGCATACGCGCCGAGCTATCGACCATGGGCACCAACCTGCTGACCATCCGCCCTGGAGCCGACATGCGCGGCGGCGTGCGCCAGGACCCGTCGGCGATGCAGACGCTGAAGATGGCCGACTACGAGCGCATCTGCAACGAGAAGAAATTCGTCACGAAGGTGTCGCCCGAGGTCACCGCCTCCGGACAGGCCATCTACGGCAACAACAATACCACCACGTCGCTCTACGGCGAATCGCCCGAATATCTCGACATCAAGAAATGGGAGATTCAGGAGGGCGACTGCTTCACCGACGAAGACATCAAGAAAGCCGCCAAGGTGGTGGTGGTGGGCAAGACCATCGTCACCGAGCTGTTCGGCGACGGCGTGGACCCCATCGGCAAGACCATCCGCTTCAAGTCGATACCCATGCGCATCGTCGGCGTGCTGAAGTCGAAGGGCTACAACTCGTGGGGCATGGACCAGGACAACGTGATGATAGCCCCCTACACCACCGTCATGAAGCGCATAGCCGCACAGACATGGTTTTCGAGCATCGTCTGCTCGGCCATCACCGAGGAGCTGTCGGATGCTGCCATCGAGGAGCTGACCCAGATACTGCGCGACAACCACAAGCTGAAGGGCGACGCTGCCGATGACTTCACCATCCGCTCGCAGGCCGAGATGATGGAGACCATGTCCAGCACGATGGACACCGTGACGCTCATCCTCGTCGTGGCGGCAGCCTTCTCGCTGCTCGTGGCGGGCATCGGCATCATGAACATCATGCTCGTCTCCGTCACCGAGCGCACCAAGGAGATTGGCCTGCGCATGGCGGTAGGAGCCACCGGGCCCGTCATCTCGCTGCAGTTCCTGATCGAGTCGGTGCTCATCAGCGTCACCGGCGGACTGCTGGGCATCTTCGTGGGCGGCGGCGTCAGCGCCTTGCTGCCCGGCATGGGCATGCCCGCCACCGTACCGGCATGGTCGGTGTATGTGTCGTTCCTCGTTTGTGTATTCATCGGCGTGCTGTTCGGATATATTCCCGCACAGAAGGCCGCCAACATGGACCCCATAGAAGCCATACGCCATGAATAGCCGACAGACCACCATACTCACCCACATTGCCTCGTGGACCGCCCTGCTGCTCTTCCCGCTCATGTCGATGGGCCACGGCGAGGGCCTGCAGCCGCGCCACGTGCTGGTGTCGGTGGGGGTGACGCTGTCGTTCATCGCCGTGTTCTATCCCAACTATCTGTGGATAACGCCCCGCTATTACAACAAGGGCGAGCGGAAATACTTCCTGCTATACAATTTCGTGGTCATCGTGGCAGTGGCCATCGTCTTCCACTTCTGGATGAACTTCTGCAAGACGCTCTATCCGCTGGAGGGCAAGTATGCCCACGGCGGCAGCGACGATTTCCACTTCGTCTATATCCTGCGCAGCATGTTCAACCTCGGCATCGCCGTGGCTGTGGCCACCGCCCTGCAGCTGGCCTCGCGATGGCGCGAAACCGAGGAGGCCCGTCTGGCGGCAGAGGCTGCGCGCGCCGAGGCAGAGCTGAAGACGCTACGCAACCAGATCAATCCGCACTTCCTGCTGAACACGCTGAACAACATCTATGCGCTGACGGCCTTCGACACCGCCAGGGCACAGAATGCCATACAACAGCTGTCGAAGATGCTGCGCCACCTGCTCTACGAGTGCGACCAGCCCCTGGTGCCGCTGAAAGACGAGGTGGACTTCATCAAGAACTACATCGCGCTGATGCGCATACGGTTGCCGGAGACGGTAGAGGTGACGGCCCACTTCGACATTGGCAACGCCGAGAAGACCGTAGCCCCGATGCTGTTCATATCGCTGGTAGAGAATGCCTTCAAGCATGGTGTCAGTTCCACCGGCCAGTCGTTCATACGCATCAGTCTGACGGTACGCGCCGACGACATCGTGTGCGACATCAGCAACTCGAACCACCCCAAGACGGCCGGCGACCATAGCGGGCACGGTATCGGCATGCAGCAAGTGCAACGCCGCCTCGACCTGTCATACCCCGGTCAGTATCGATGGGAGCACGGCGCCAGCGACGACGGCGCGGTTTACCACTCGTGCATCACCATCCATCTTCGGAATAAAGCAACAACGTAATCCCGTAATACCGTTATCCCGAAATACCGTAATCCCGTTATCCCGAAATACCGTAATACCGAAATACCGTAATACTGTTATCCCGAAATCCCGTAATCCCGAAATCCCATAATCCCCAAAAAATTATGACATTAACCTGTGCTATCATCGACGACGAGCCCCTGGCCGCCGGACTGCTGAAAAGTTATGCCGAGAAGACACCCTTCCTACAGCTCACCGGCACCTACGGCAGCGCCATCGAAGCCATGCGACAGCTGCGCGAAACACCAGTACAGCTGCTGTTCCTCGACATACAGATGCCTGAGCTTTCGGGCATCGAGTTTGCAAAAATACTGCCGCGCGACACGAAGGTGGTCTTCACCACGGCCTTCCAGCAGTACGCCATCGAGGGCTACAAGGTGTCGGCCCTCGACTATCTGCTGAAGCCCATCAGCTACGAAGACTTCCTGCGCACAGTCAACAAGGCCGTAGAATGGTTCACCATCGCCCAGAGGCAGCAGACATGCGCCGAGGACCGCTTCATGTTCGTCAAGAGCGACTACAAGCTGATACGCATCGTCCTCGACGACATCCTCTACATCGAGGGCCTGAAAGACTACGTGCGCATCTACATGGCCAACGGCGACAAAATCATGAGCCTGATGAACATGAAGCGACTGGAGGACTATCTGCCACGGCCAGAGTTCCTGCGCACGCACCGTTCGTTCATCGTACACATGCCTAAAGCCACGCAGATAGACCGGCTGCGCATCGTCTTCGGCGACCAGTACATACCCATCTCCGACAGTTACAAGGACGAGGTGCAGCAGTATTTCGACCAGCACACGCTGGTATAGCAAAGAAAAAGACATGCAAAGATAGACTAAACGACAACTAAAACCACCAAGAACAACCCGCTTTCTTAGCACACTAAGGCTGAAAGTAAACAGGTTGTCGTTGGTGGTTTTAGTTGTCGTTGATAGCAATCTACCGCCGGGACTACCGGACGGCACGGCAGGTACTGCCTGCCGTTGTCGCGCCTGCTTACTTCTTGGCGGGAGCGGCAGGCTCGGCAGGTGCTGCGGGAGCTGTTGCTGCGGGAGCGGCAGGCTTGGCGGCACCGTCGGCGGCTGCGGGAGCGGCAGCGTCTTTCTGCTGGCTGGCTCCGAAGCCGGGCAGGTTGTTAGGATTGGTGACGGGGTTCTCGATGTTCTCCATCACTGAGCGGTCGGCGGTGGCGGTGGGTGCTACCCATGCGCACACGATGCTGAAGCATACCATGGCGATGGCGAGACCCCATGTGGCTTTCTCGATGAAGTCGGTGGTCTTGCGGACACCGGCAACCTGGTTGTAGCCTGCGAAACTGGACGACAGACCGCCACCCTTAGATTCCTGGATGAGCACGATACCAATCATGAGTACGGCTGCAATCACAATAAGAATTACGAATAATGTGTACATTGTTGTTTTACTTTTTGTTTTTATTACTGTTTATAATTAATTTCTCTAAGAATCGTTTCTGGTCGGCGAAGTAGGCGTTCTTGTGCGGGAACTTGCTGCTCAGCCGGTTGATGATGTCGAGTGCCTTCTGGTAGCGGCCCTGCTTGATGTAGATGCGTGCCAGCGTCTCGGTGAAGTATTCTTCGTCGGCATCGGCACTGCTGTCGGACGGCTGTTCTGAGTCGTCATCGGCAGAGTCGTCGGTCAGGTCGCCGAGCATGATACGCCCCTGTTCCTGCTGCAGGAAGTTGTCGATGAGGTCTTGTCCCTTCATCTGCGGGGCATCTACGGTCTCTTGGTCGGTGCTCTCGCTTTCCAACAGATAGGCCACATAGTCCACGGCGGCGTCGGCCGGTGTGGGGCGGCGCTTGGGGGTGGTGGTTTTTTCCTGCTCCTCAGCTTCGTCGGGTATGGAGTCGAGGAAGCTATCGATGAGTGCCACCGTGCGGCTGCCCTGCGTCTCGGTGTGCATACCGGCTTGGGGCTGGAGGTCGCTATGGCGCAGCTGGTAGTGGGCGGCTTCCACCATCTTGAAGATGGCCTTGCGGTCGGTGAGATAGACGGCGGCGCGTCGCAGCTCTTCGTCGAACGACGGGTCGTGCAGCAAGTACAGGTTCTGCAGCATCAGCAGGCGGGCGGTCTGGAAATACGGATGCAGGGCCAGCATGGAGCGCAGCTCGTACAGCGTTTCGCGGTCGAGTCGCTCCGGGTGGTTGATGTATTCCGTAATCTCCATTGCTCCTATTTGCTATGTCTTTATGCTCTCATACTTCCTGTTCCTGAGGTCTTACTCCCCCAACATCATGCTACCAATTGGCCACCGTGGCATTGAATATCTGTTCGCAGAGGTTCTTGGTCATCTCCGTGACCAGCTGCTCCTGTACGGAGCTGAGCGACTGCGTAGTCTCGTAGTTCGACGTGGCAGTGAACTGCCGCTCGAAGTCCTCGGCATGGTTGGTATTGTTAGTAAACCGCACGTTGACCGTCATCGACAGCTCCGTTTGTGCCGAGTAGCCTTCGGCCGACACCGACTTGTTGCGCTGCGTATATTGCGTAATCTCGCCGTCGATACGCAGGTCGCCGTTACGCTTCACCTGTATCAGGCGCGTGTGGTTGGCAAACTCGTCCTTCAGCGCGTTGTTGAAGAGAGGCCCCATCGGTCCCCACACGTAGCTGGCGCGGATGGGGAAGTCGGCTATCTGTATGGTCTTCGTCTTGTTATAGTCGATGCTGGCTCCGTTGAACTTATAGCTGACGGAGCATGCCGCGAGCAGCACGAGGGCTGCCAGACAGGCGACGGTGGTTAGCTTACTTCTCCATTCCATATTGTTTCAGTTTTCTGTATAGCGTGCGGTCGCTGATGCCCAGCTCGCTGGCCGCCCGCCGGCGGTTGCCGCCATTGCGCTCCAAGGCTTTTACTATCATCTGCCGACTCAGCTGGCTGAGGTTGAGAATGTCCTGTTCCGGCTCCACATACTCTTCGGCCACGGCATCCTCGGCAGGCAGCGGGGCGGCGGTCTGCGGAGCAGTGCTGTAGGGGGCCAGCGGGGCGAGCGATGTGGCGGATATCGGCGACGGCTGCCGGTCACTGCTGCCTGCTATCTGGACGTCGGCTATCTGTTTCTTCAGCGTGCTCATCTCGCGGCGCATGTCGTTGACGTTGCTGCGCAGCTCGAAGAGTATCTTATACAGTATCTCCCGCTCGTTCTCGAACGAGTGGTCGCTGTCGTTGCGGATGGTGGCCAGCTGGGTGCTCTCCGGGTCTTGCGGAATGAACCGTGAGAGTATGTCGGCGGTGATGGTACGCTCGGCACTGAGTATGGAGAGCTGCTCGGTGATGCTCTTCAGCTGGCGGATGTTGCCCGGCCATTTGTAACGGGTGAGCAGCTGCTTGGCCTCGTCGTCGAGCACCACCTTGTCCATGTGGTATTTCTCGGCCATCTGCATGGCGAAGAGACGGAACAGCAGCACGATGTCCTCGCCGCGCTCGCGCAACGGGGGCATCTGTATCTGCACCTGGTTCAGGCGGTAGTAGAGGTCTTCGCGGAAGCGCCCCTCGCTGATGGCTTTCTGGATGTTGACGTTGGTGGCGGCCACCACGCGCACGTCGGTATGGCGCACCTCGGTGGCTCCCACGGGAATGTACTCGCCGTTCTCCAGCACGCGCAGCAGGCGCGCCTGGGTGGCCATGGGCAGTTCGCCCACCTCGTCGAGAAACAGTGTACCCTTGTCGGCCACGCCGAAGTAGCCCAGCGAGTCGTTGATGGCCCCGGTGAACGAGCCCTTGACATGGCCGAACAGCTCGCTGTCGATAGTGCCCTCGGGGATGGCTCCGCAGTTGATGGCGAAATATTTCTCACGGCGGCGCGGCGAGTTGTCGTGGATGATGCGTGGCAGAATGTCTTTGCCCACGCCGCTCTCGCCGATGATGAGCACACTCAAGTCGATTGGCGCCACCTTCAGGGCGACGTCAAGGGCGTTGTTCAGTGCTTCGCAGTTGCCTACGATATTATAGCGCTGCTTGATGGTCTGTATCTGCGATGTCTTCATCTCGTCAGGCAATATAGGCTGCAAAGGTACGAAGAATTTCTGACATAATGGCACACTTTGCCGGAAAATTAACTTTCTTTCGGCTTGTGCTGTGCAAAGCGCACCTTTTCGCCGTCTTCGCGCTTCTCGTGGAACAGCTTCGGCAGGGGGTTGCTGAGCGGCTCGTCGTAGCTGGCGCGGTGGCGGTAGATGTCGATGGCGGTATAGATGGCCTGCCGCATCGACTGCTCGTCGGCCTTGTTCTGTCCGGCAATGTCGTAGGCCGTGCCGTGGTCGGGCGACGTGCGCACGATGGGCAGTCCGGCAGTATAGTTGACCCCGCTTTCAAGGGCGATGGTCTTGAACGGTGCCAAGCCCTGGTCGTGGTACATGGCCAGCACACCGTCGAAGCGGTCGTAGCTGCCGCTGCCGAAGAATCCGTCGGCAGGATAGGGGCCAAAGGCCTGTATGCTCTTCGAGGCCAGTTCCTCGATGGCCGGCTGTATGATTTCTTTCTCCTCAGAGCCCAACAGACCATCGTCGCCGGCATGCGGATTGAGCGACAGCACGGCAATGCGCGGACAGGAAATGCTGAAGTCGCGGCGCAGGGCCTGGTGGAAGATGGTGGCTTTCTCGACGATAGCCTCACGGGTGATGGCCTGTGCCACCTGCTTGATGGGCAGATGGGTGGTGACCAGAGCCACGCGCAGCGAGTCGTTCATTAGTATCATGAGCGCCTTCTGGCCGTCGCCTACGCAGTTCTCGATATACTCGGTATGTCCGGGGAAACGGAACTCGGCACTCTGGATGGTGGCTTTGTTGATGGGAGCCGTCACCAGCACGTCGTACAACCCCTTGCGATAATCGGTCATGGCACGGTCGAGGGCGGCCAGGGCGGCCTGTCCGGCTTCTTCTGAAGGCTGCCCCAGTTCTATCTTCACCTCTTTGTCGTCGTCAAGGCAGTTGAGCAGGTTCAGCCGGTTGTCGCGGGCCTCGTTGGCAGCGTTGATGGTGTTGAAGTTGACGTCAAGGTTCAGGGCTTTGCGGTGGTAGGTGGCTATCTTTGGCGAACCGTAGATGATGGGTGTGCAGAGTTCCAGCATGCCGGGGTCGGCAAATGCCTTCAATATCACCTCGTAGCCGATGCCGTTGGTGTCGCCTTGCGTGATGGCCACGCGAATTTTTCTTTCTTCCATTGTGGTTGTTTATTTTTGTTTCGTTGTTGTTATGGCGTTATACCGTTATTTCGGGATTTCGGGGGTTTCGTTATTTCGGGATTTCGGGATTACGGGATTTCGTTATTACGGGATTCCGATTGATTGTTGATTCCGGTGTTCCTGATTCTGCTTGGCGGTAGATAGCATGCCGCAGGCAGCCAGGATGTCTTGTCCGCGACTGGCACGGATGGTGGTGGTGATGCCGTGCTGCGTCAGGTAGTCGCGCAAGGCCTCCATGCGCCGCTCGTCGGACGAGGGCAGATCGACACCCGGTATCTTGTGGAAGCGGATGAGGTTGACACGGCACTCCAGGCCCTCAAGCAGCCGGACTATCTCGCGGGCATAAACCGGCGAGTCGTTCATGCCGCCGAAGCAGATGTACTCGAACGAGCAGCGGCGCTGGTGAGTGAAGTCGTACTGCTTCAGCAGGGCTACCGTCTCGGCAATGGGCATGGCCTTCTCGGCAGGCATGAGCCGCTGTCGCTGCTCGTGGAGCGGCGAGTGCATGGAGATGGCCACGTGGCACTGGCTCTCGTCGAGGAACCGCTGCAGATGGCGGCGCACCCCCACGGAGCTGACGGTGATGCGCTTCGGGCTCCAGGCGAAGCCCCACGGTGCCGTCAGCACGTCGCAGGCCCGCAGCACTGCGTCGAGATTGTCCATCGGCTCGCCCTGACCCATGAATACGATATTCGTCAGCCGGTCGGCCTCGGGCATGGCGCACACCTGATTCAGGATGTCGGCAGCCGTCAGGTCGCCATGCCACCCCTGCTTGCCCGTCTGGCAGAAGAGACAATTCATCTTGCACCCCACCTGGCACGACACGCAGGCCGTAGCCCGGTCGTGGTCGGGAATGAACACCGTCTCTACAAAGCGGTCGTGAGCCGATGCCGGTTCCGTAGTACCTGCATCAGATGCCGACTGCCCGTTGCCGGTCGATGCCTGCCGCACATGGTCGGCTTGCACGGGAAAGAGATACTTGATAGTACCGTCGGCAGACCGCTGGCAGTCTTGCGGAACCAGCAGCCCCACCTCGTAGTATTCGCTGAGCCGCTGGCGGTTCTGCTTCGAGAGATTGGTCATCGCCTCGATGCTGTGTACCCGCTTCTCGTAGAGCCATTGCGCTATCTGGCGAGCCGTGAATGCCGGCATGCCCAAGGCCGTCACGGCAGCCTTCAGCTCGTCGGGCGTCATGCCTAAGAGTCGTTGTCGCTTTGAAATCATTCTGCAAAGGTAGTACAAAATCGCGAAAACCACAACTTTTTTAGCCATATTTCACGTTACGGGCACTGTATAGCCTTTTTTTGGTTAAATCTTGGCAAAAATTTTCCTTACTTCATGGGAAATGCGTATATTTGCATAATTTTTTGAAATCGAATGACACAGAACACTTGATCATGAGACAAAATACCGACTGTTTTATTGCCTGCCGCTCACTGGCCGAGGTGGAGCCGCTGCTGAGCCAGCTGCGCTCCTACAGTGCCGTGCGGCACATCTTCCTGCTGTGCGACACCGAGTGGCCCGCTGCCGAGCCGATGCCCCGCGACTGCACACCGCTACAAACCGACAGTCTCTGCAGCACGGCGTTTGTGGAACTGATGGCCCGTCACGCCGTGGCCCCCTATGTCTTGGTGAGCCTGAAGGCCCAGCCCCTGCAGTTAGGGCAGGGAGCGCTGACCCGCCTGATAGAGGCGGCTGCCGACACCGATGCCGTCATGGTCTATAGCGACCGCTACACCTTAGAAGACGGCGAGCGCAAGCACCACCCCGTGATAGACTATCAGGACGGTTCGCTACGCGACGACTTCGACTTCGGCTCGCTGCTGCTGTTGCGCACGGACCTGCTGCAGAAGTATGCTGCCGCCGACCGTGAGCGCGATTATTCCTATGCCGGCTTCTACGACCTGCGCCTGTTCCTGAGCCGCGAGGGCAGCCTGTTCCACCTGAACGAATACCTCTATACCGAGGTGGAGCAGGACATGCGTGCCTCGGGCGTGAAACAGTTCGACTACGTCAATCCGCGCAACCGCGACGTACAGATAGAGATGGAGCAAGCCTGTACGGCCCACCTGAAAGCCATCGGCGCTCTGGTGGACACCATGCAGTATGGCGAGGTGGACTTCGAGGAACAGGAGTTCGAGGTCGAGGCCTCGGTGGTCATACCCGTCTTCAACCGTGCCAAGACCATCCGCGATGCCGTAGAGAGTGCCCTGGCGCAGAAGACCTCGTTCGCCTATAACGTCATCGTGGTAGATAACCACTCCACCGACGGCACCGACCGCATCCTGGCCCTGCTCAAGACCCGCCACGAGAACCTGATCATCATCAACCCCGAGCGGCACGACCTCGGCATAGGAGGCTGCTGGAACGAAGCCGTCTATAGCCCCTGGTGCGGACGCTTTGCCATACAGCTCGATTCCGACGACCTCTACAGCGGCGAGCACACGCTGCAAACCATCGTCGATGCCTTCTACCGCCAGCACGCCGCCATGGTGATAGGCTCCTACCGCATGTGCGACTTCGACCTGAACACGCTGCCGCCCGGCATCATCGACCACCGCGAATGGACCGACGAGAACGGTCCGAACAACGCCCTGCGCATCAATGGACTGGGGGCGCCGCGCGCCTTCTTCACGCCGCTGCTGCGCCAGGTGGGATTCCCCAACACGTCGTATGGCGAAGACTATGCCCTCGGGCTGCGCTTCTCGCGCCGCTACCGCATCGGGCGCATCTTCGACGAGCTGTACCTCTGTCGCCGGTGGGGCGGCAATTCCGATGCCGCACTCTCCATCGACCGCATCAATGCCAACAACCTGTATAAAGACCGTCTGCGCACCATGGAGCTGAAAGCCCGCCAAGACCGCAACGCAGGTCGTGGCGACAGCGATGCCAACACACCGCTGATGCGCTTCTTCAACCGGCAGCTGCAGACCTGGGATGCCGTGCGGCAGCGCTACCGCGACCTGAGCAATGTCGAGGTGCGCGAACTCGTAGATAACACACTCACCCTGCAGGTGCAGTGGAACCCGGCGCGCATCGGTTCCACGGGAGCCAAGATAGATGCCCGCTCCATTGCCGAGCGGCCCTGTTTCCTCTGCCGTAAGAACCGTCCGCAGGAGCAGATGAAGCGCGTCGTAGATGGGCAGTACGAGCTGCTGGTCAACCCCTTCCCCATCATGCCGGTGCATTTCACACTGCCCACGCTCACCCATCAGCCCCAGCGCATACTGCCCATGTATGGCGAACTGCTGCGACTGGCACAGCGCAACCCGAATCTCACCTTATTATATAATGGGCCACACTGCGGAGCGTCAGCCCCCGACCACGCCCACCTGCAGGCGGTGAACAGCGGCATGCTGCCCCTGCAACAAGCCTGGCAGCGACTGAGCCGTAACCTGACGGAGGTGGTGAAGGCCACCGACGACGAGGGAATATGGCACGTGGCCGACTATCCTGCTGCCGCCTTCGTCATCAGGAGCCACAGTGTGGAAACCGGCGAACGGCTGTTCCGGCAACTGTATCAGGCACTGCCGACGGCTGCCGACGGCAGCGAACCCATGATGAATGTCATAGCCTGGCGTACCGGCGACGAGCTGCTCAGCGTAGTGCTGCCGCGCAGGAAGCACCGCCCCGACTGCTATACGGCCACCGGCGATGCACAATACATCATCAGTCCGGGGGCTGTAGATATGGGCGGCCTCATCATCACGCCGCGCGAAGAAGACTTCCGCCGGCTGACCGTAGATACCGTGCTGGCCATCTATGCCGAGGTGTCGCTGACCGCAGAGCAACAGCAAGACGTGATACAACAGATGAAGAACAACGACGAGCAGGACAACAGCCAAGCACTGCATGCCACCACCCAGCCCGACGTGAAGGTAGGCATCGTCAGCGGGCAGAAGATACGCTTCTCGCTGAACAGACCCTACATGGCCAAAGGCGAGAGCATCGAGGGCGAGCAGACCGTCGAGTTCTCGGAGGGCGGCATCCTTTGGCGCGGCAGCCAGTACCGCGAACTGACGTTCACCCCGCAGCGCGACGATGCGTCGTTCTCGCTGTTCGATGTCACCATCGGTGTCAATTTCCACTGGGAGCGTAAGGAGAAGCAGACCTTCCTGGGCACGCTGCGCTTAGTGGTGGAGGCCGACAAGATTACCGCTATCAACGAATTGCCCGTAGAGAGCTATCTGGCATCGGTCATCTCCAGCGAGATGAAAGCCACCGCCGGACTGGAGCTGCTGAAGGCCCACGCCGTCATCTCCCGTTCGTGGCTGCTGGCACAGATGCGCCGCCGCGAGGAAAACCAAGACCAGAAGAACGGCTTCTTCTCGTTCCAGAAGAAAGACGACGAAATCATACGCTGGTACGACCGCGAGGAACACACCATCTTCGACGTCTGTGCCGACGACCACTGCCAGCGCTACCAGGGCATCACCAAGCAGACCAGTAAGAACGTGGAACAGGCCCTGAAGGCCACCCGCGGCCAGATACTCTGCTACGGCGACGAGATCTGCGACGCCCGCTTCTCGAAATGCTGCGGCGGGCGCACCGAGGAGTTCCAGTATTGCTGGGAGGACACGCCGAAGCCCTACCTCGTCAGCGTCGAAGACCCCTTCTGCAACACCCACGACAAGGCGGTGCTGGCACAGGTGCTGAACGACTACGACCTGGAGACGAACGACTTCTACCGCTGGACGGTGGACTACACCACCGACGAACTGTCGGCACTCGTCAGCGAGAAGCTGAAAGACGACCTCGGCACCATTACCGACCTCATTCCCCTTGAGCGCGGCAAGAGCGGGCGCATCTGGAAACTGAAGATGGTGGGAACGAAGAAGACCCTCACCATCGGCAAGGAGCTGGAGATTCGCCGTGTACTCAGCGAGAGCCACCTGTACAGCTCGGCATTCGACGTAGAGAAGACAGCCTCCGGCTTCCGCCTGCACGGCAAGGGCTGGGGCCACGGCGTAGGCCTCTGCCAGATAGGTGCAGCCGTCATGGGGCAGCAGGGCTATAAGTATCAAGAAATTTTGCTGCACTACTATCAGGGTGCAGAAATCAAACGAATATATTAAGACAATGGACAAGAAAAGAAATCCCTGGTTTTGGATTCCCACCCTCTATATCGCCGAGGGACTGCCCAACGTGGTGGTGATGACGGTGGCCGTAGTGATGTACATGCAACTGGGCATGAGCGATACCGACATCGCCCTCTATACCGGATGGCTCGGACTGCCGTGGGTGGTCAAGCCGCTGTGGAGCCCCTTCGTCGATCTCTACCGCACCAAGCGGTGGTGGGTGCTCACTATGCAGCTGCTGCTGGGCTCGTCGCTGGCCGGTGTGGCCTTCACGCTGAATGCGCCGTTCTGGTTTCAGGGCACCATGGCGTTCTTCTTCCTCATGGCCTTCTCCAGTGCCACGCACGACATTGCCGCCGACGGCTACTACATGCTCGAACTCGACGACCACCAGCAGGTGTGGTTCGTAGGCATCCGCAACACGTTCTACCGACTGGCCGTCATCTTCGGCAACGGCGTGCTCATACCCGTGGCGGGCATGCTGCAGCTGATGTTCCGCAACCAGAAAGCATTCACCTGGAGCCTCGTGTTCTACGCGCTGGCAGCCCTCTTCATCGGCATCTGGCTCTACCACCTCTACATCATGCCCAAGGCGGCTGCCGACAAGCCCCACCACACCAATGCCCGCGAGGTGGCCATGGGCGTGGTGACGGCCTTCCGCACCTTCTTCCGCAAGCTGCCGCCCCGCGACATGCTCTTTGCCATGCTCTTCCTGCTGTTCTACCGCTTCCCCGAGGCACTGCTCACCAAGATGAGCGTGACGTTCCTCATGCGGCCCCATTCTGCCGGCGGACTGGGCCTCTCGCCGCAGGAGTTCGGACTGGCCAGCGGCACCGTGGGAGTCATCGGACTGACGCTGGGCGGCATCGTCGGCGGCATGCTGGCCGGGCGCGACGGCTTCAAGCGGTGGCTCTGGCCCATGGTGTGTGCCATCACGCTGCCCGACATCGTCTATGTCTATATGAGCTACGCCATGCCCGACAACCTGGTGGCTATCAGCTTCTGTCTCTTTGTCGAGCAGTTCGGCTACGGCATGGGCTTCACCGCCCTGACGCTCTACATGCTCTATTTCAGCAAAGGCGCGTTCCAGACGTCCCACTATGCCTTCTGCACCGCCATCTCCTATCTCGGACTGATGCTGCCCGGCATGCTGTCCGGCTGGATGAAGGACGCGCTGGGCTATCAGTCGTTCTTCATCATGGTCATGTTCCTCTGCATCATCACCTTCGCCGTCACGGCCCTCATCAAGGTGGACCCCGAGTTCGGCAAGAAGAGTCCAGACAAGGAATAGCACACACATCCGCCCCGGTGCAGGCTCAACAAACGGGGCGGGTGTGTCTCCATCACTTTTTCGCTATGTCTGATCGAGAAAAAGGCGGCAGGGTTTCACAACCATGCCGCCTTTGCTTCTAATGATAGTATTAATAATGGAAAAGAAATCGTTTCGCTATCAATGTGACTTTCGTTTCGTGATGTAAAGATAGTAAAAAAAAAGCGAAACGGCAATGCTTTTGTCGTGATTTTTTATCGAAAGCTGCTATATAACATGTTTTTCGGTGCCGTTTAGGGAAAACACTACACTAAAATAGGCGTTTCACCTTGCATGTACGGGTTTTTCTTCTTACCTTTGCAACACGAAAGCCGTTGATGCGGAAAACAGCGACATCGGAAAGCTTTTGATGCGATAAACAATAACATTAAAAAGACGAATACAATGATGAAGAGACTTTACACTTACATGGTCATGGCAGTCGTAGCCCTCAGCGCTACCGTGCTCACTGCCTGCAACCGCGATGCCGAGGAGGCTAACACCTTGAACGGACAATGGACGGGGTATATCAGCACCTACTACGAAGACCGCTGGGGGCTGACCGGCGAGGACTATCGTACCACTATCTGCTTTGTGCAGCGCGACATGTACGGCGGCACGGGCTACGAGGTGGACTACGACGTGAGAGACCCCTACGGCAGCTACTACTATTCGCCCATCAGATGGTCGGTGAACAATGGCGTCATCAACATCTATTACAGCTACGACGACTACTATGTCGAGATTTCGCGCTACACGCTGAACAGCAACGCCTTCAGCGGCTACATGTACGACGGCACGCGCCGCGACATCTACTTCTCGCTAAGCTATGTCGGCAATGTCGATTGGGACCGCTATCGCAACGGACCGAACTGGCGGCGCAGTGCTGCCACAGACAGCGACGACGTGGTGGTCAACGGCGAGTCGGTGGCCCGTGGTGCCTTCGCCCGCGCTATATTACAGCGGTAACAAAAAAAACACCCAACACCTACGACACCTACGACACCTAAGCCATGAAGCGTTGAAAGATTTTCAGGTGTTGTAGGTGTCGTAGGTGTTGGGTAATTATTTTTTTCGACAATATATATATATTTACGGCAGAAAAATCCCGATGAAATCGCGGATTTTTGCGAGGAGAGAGCGGATGTCGAATTAGAAATCCGACCAAAAGAACGTTACTAAATCCCCAGTCCGCCGCTGAACGACACATCGACTGCCTTCGACTGCAATATGCGCGAGTGCGGCGGCACGTCGTGCGTCAGCCAGATGTTGCCGCCGATGGTCGAATGGTGGCCGATGGTGATGCGCCCTAATATCGAGGCGTTGGAATAGACCGTCACGTAGTCTTCGATAATCGGGTGGCGCGGCACGTTGAGCATGTTGCCCTGCTCGTCGTACTTGAAGCTCTTGGCACCCAGCGTCACACCCTGGTAGAGCGTCACGTGATTGCCGATGATGCTTGTCTCGCCGATGACGACACCCGTGCCGTGGTCGATGGCAAAATATTCGCCTATCTGTGCGCCGGGGTGGATGTCGATGCCCGTTTTCGAGTGCGCCTGCTCGGTGATGATACGCGGTATGACGGGCACCTTCAGCTGGTGCAGCTTGTGGGCGATGCGGTAGTGGGTCATCGTGTTCACCACTGGATAGCAGAAAATCACCTCGCCGTAGTTGGGGGCGGCAGGGTCGTTGTCGAACATGGCCTGCACGTCGGTGTAGAGCAGACGCTTGATTTCGGGCAGGGCATCGACGAACTCCAGGGCCAGCCGCTCGGCCTCGCGGTACACCTGCTCCTTGGTCTGCATGCACTCGCAGTCTTCGCAGAACTGCAGGCCGTGGGCTATCTGCTTCACCAGCAGCCGCAGCAGCTCCTCCATGTGTACACCTATATAATATGAACGGATGGCCTCGTCGGGCTGCCGCTTGTTGAAATAGTCGGGGAAGATGATGTTCTTCACCAGTGTCACTATCTGCCTCACCTGATCAACCGAGGGCAGCGGGGCCTCCGTGGCAGGCATCATGCCCACCTCCTGCTCGGTCATTTTCGACAGCAGGCCTACGTTTTTCAGCAGGATGTCGTTAGCGCGTTTGTCCATTGTGCTTGCTTCTTGTTAAATCGGCGCAAAGGTACAAAGAAGTGAAGGAAACACCAAACATTATTTCATGATTTTTCCCATGAAAAGCACGCTTTTAACATGAAAGAGCATGATTTTAATCAATTTTTTCCACAAAATGCAAAAAAGTTTGAAAAATATTTGGAAGTATAGCCGTTTGTTACTAACTTTGCAGCGTCAAAACAAAATTTAGGTTAATATTATAAAAGATTAATCAAACATTAGAGTTAGGAAAAAATTTATTCATTAATTAAAATTAAAAGATTATGAAGAAGATTTTAATGACAATTGCTGCTGTTGCTTTTGCAACTACAATGAATGCACAGCTTTATCTGGGAGGTAGCTTCGGTATTAGCGGAGGTACGAACACTACGGATAAGATTGAAGACGGAGGTAACTTGGTTTCTCGCGACGTCAAGAAGTTCAGCCTTGAGGTGCTCCCCGAGATTGGCTACAAGATCAACGACAACATGGCCGTCGGTGCTGAGATTGGTGTTGACTTCACCAAGACCACTACTCCTGATTACTATTATGTAGGCACTGGATACCAGCAGTTTGACACGACTGTGAAGGGTACATACTTCAACTTCAGCCCTTACTTCCGCTACATCTTCGTGACATGGGATAAGGTGAGCCTCTTCTGCGACGCTCAGGTAGGTCTGCGCTTCGGCACGGGTAGCACCGAGACTCCTTACTTTGTGAACGGTGCTCATCTGGGCAACCAGACAAGAGACGTTAAATACAGCTCGTATTCGTTTGCTATCGTTCCGGGTATTGCTTATCAGGCCAGCGAGAAGATTAGTGTCGTTGCTAAGTTAGGCAAAGGCCTCGGCTACTGGCACGAAAAGACTACCACTCCCGACCAGTACACTCTGCCCGTAGTCGGTACTGTTCAGTACGATCGTGAGAACTTCGACAACACCTTCGGTCTGAACCTGAAGACCCTCGGCCTGACTGTCGGTGTGTACTACAACTTCTAATCAGTTAGGAAGCAAGTATTAAAAAGTTTTTATAATGCGTTCGCCCGATGCCGCTGATGGCATCGGGCGAATTTTTTTTCAAAACAGAGGGCGGGTGGCGATAATCTGTGAAAAATGCTTGCTCATATCGCTGAAACTTTGTATCTTTGCAGCGCACAAGTAGGAAGCGACGTGTCTCACGTGGCAACAGCCTGCAGGCTTGCGGCGTGAGACACGTCGCCTCCTACTGTAAAGCAGTGAAACAACCGTTAGTTATATAGAAGGCTAAGGAACAGAGAGAAAGGAAAAACATGGACATCACAGAAAGATTTCTGAACTATGTAGCGTTCGACACACAGTCGGACGAGAATAGCGACAGCGTGCCAAGTACCGCCAAGCAGCTGGTGTTTGCACGCTACCTGAAAGAGGAGCTGGAGCGCGAAGGGCTGGACGACGTGGAGATGGACGACAAGGGATACATCTACGCCACGCTGAAGGCGAACATCAAGGGCGACGTGCCGGTGATAGGCTTCATTGCCCACTACGACACCAGCCCCGACTGCCCGGGAGCCGGCGTCAAGCCCCGCATCGTGAGGCAGTACGACGGCGGCGACATCGTGCTCGGCGAAGGCTTGGTGAGCAGTCCGGCGAAGTTTCCGGAGCTGCTGCAGCATGTGGGCGAAGACCTGATAGTGACCGACGGCACGACGCTGCTCGGTGCCGACGACAAGGCGGGCATAGCCGAAATCGTGCAGGCCATGGTCTATCTGAAGGAGCACAAAGAGCTGCGGCACGGCACGATACGCATAGCCTTCAACCCCGACGAAGAGATAGGACGCGGGGCGCACCACTTCGACGTGGAGCGCTTCGGATGTGAGTGGGCCTACACCATGGACGGCAGTGAGGTGGGCGAGCTGGAGTTCGAGAACTTCAACGCCGCAGCAGCCAAGGTGACCATCAAGGGCGTGAGCGTACACCCGGGCTACGGCAAGGGCAAGATGGTGAACGCCAACATGCTGGCCGCCGAGTTTGCCGCCATGATGCCTGCCGAGGAAACGCCCGAACAGACGGAGGGCTATCAGGGTTTCTACCATCTGACCGGCATGACGGCGACGGTAGAAAAAGCCCAGCTAAGCTACATCATCCGCGACCACGACCGCAGCACATTCGAAGAGCGCAAGCGGTTCATCGCCCGGTGTGCCGAACAGATGAACGCGAAGTACGGCGAGGGTACGGCAGCGGCCGTGGTGACCGACCAATACTATAACATGAAGGAAAAGATAGAACCCGAGGCCATGCACGTCATCGACCTGGTGCTGCGGGCCATGCAGGAGGTGGGCGTGTCGCCGAAAGTGAAGCCCATCCGCGGCGGCACGGACGGTGCGCAGCTGTCGTTCCGGGGGCTGCCCTGTCCGAACATCTTTGCCGGAGGCATCAATTTCCACGGCCCGCACGAGTTTGTGCCCATCCCGTCGATGGAGAAGGCCATGCAGGTAATCGTGAAGATTTGCGAAATCACGGCAGGTTATAATGATTAAAAAATCAATCCCCCGATGGCACACCTCCCCACAATGATACAAGACCTGGCACTGATACTGATGGTGGCAGGCATCGTGACGCTCGTCTTCAAGCGGCTGAAACAGCCGCTGGTACTTGGATACATCATGGCCGGATTCCTGGTGTCGCCACACATGCCCTACACGGCATCGGTGGCCGACACGGAGAATATCCAGCTATGGGCCGACATCGGTGTGATGTTCCTGCTGTTCTCGCTGGGCCTGGACTTCTCGTTCAAGAAAATCGTGAAGATGGGGGCATCGCCCATCATATCGGCCATCAGCATCATCTTCTGCATGTCGATGCTGGGCGTCTGCGTGGGCCGCATCTTCGAGTGGCCCAAGATGGACTGCATCTTCCTGGGCGGCATGCTGGCCATGTCGTCAACCACCATCATCTACAAGGCCTTCGACGACCTGGGGCTGCGCCAGCAGCAGTTCACGGGCCTGGTGATGTCGGTGCTGATACTCGAGGACATACTGGCCATCGTGATGATGGTGATGCTGTCGGCCATTGCCAGCGGCAGCAGTCCCGACGGCAGCCAGATGATAGGCTCGGTGGTAAAGATAGCCTTCTTCCTGGTGTTGTGGCTCGTAGTGGGCATCTTTGCCGTACCGCTGCTGCTGCGCCGCATACGGCTGCTGGTGAACGACGAGGTGCTGCTCATCGTGACGCTGGGCATGTGCTGCGCCATGGCGGTATTCTCGACCAAGGTGGGCTTCTCGTCGGCTTTCGGCGCCTTCATCATGGGCAGCATACTGGCCGAGACCGTGGAGGCCGAGAAGATAGAACGGCTGGTGGAGCCGGTGAAGAACCTGTTCGGAGCCATCTTCTTCGTGTCCGTCGGCATGCTCGTTGACCCGCAGATACTGGTGCAGTATGCCGTGCCCATCGTCACCCTGGTGCTGACGATACTCATCGGACAGGCCGTGCTGGGGTCGTTCTCGTTCATGCTGGGTGGCGAAAGCCTGAAGTCGGCCATGCGCTGCGGATTCTCGATGGCGCAGATTGGCGAGTTCTCGTTCATCATCGCCTCGCTGGGCCTGTCGTTAGGGGTCATCAGCGACTTCCTCTACCCGGTAGTGGTGGCAGTATCGGTCATCACCACCTTCCTGACACCCTATATGATACGTCTGGCCCTGCCGGCCTACAATGCCCTGGAGCACCGCCTGCCATCGCGGCTCATCAGCATGCTGAACCACCTATCGACGAGCCGCCCCAACTCGCAGAAGCAGAGCCTGTGGCGACACTTGCTGACCCAGATGACGATATACACGGTGGTATATAGCATCCTGTCGTCGGCCACCGTCGTCATCATGTTCACCTTCGTGCTGCCCGTCATCCAGAAGATGGTGCCCGGCAGCCGGTTCGACATCTATGTGAACATCGGCATGGGCTTCCTGACGGTGCTGCTCATCTCGCCGTTCCTGCGGGCCATGGTGATGAAGAAGAACCGGTCGGAGGAATGGCGCGCGCTGTGGGCCGAGAGCAACCGCAACCGTCTGCCGCTGCTGTTCACCATCCTCGTCAGGGCTACGATAGCCGTGGCCTACGTGTTCTCCATCTGCAACTATCTGGGCCGGTTCAGCAATGCCGTGATGATTACGCTGGGCGTGGTGGCCGTGGTGCTGATGGTGCTGTCGCGCAACATCAAGAACCGCAGCATACGCCTGGAGCGGCTCTTCATCAACAACCTGCGCAGCCGTGACATCGAGGCACAGGTGCAGGGAAAGAAGCGTCCGCTGTACGAAGGGCGCCTGCTGGACCGCGACATCCACATTGCCGACTTCGACGTACCAGACAACTCGCTATGGATGGGCAGCACGCTGAAAGACCTGAACTTAGGAAAGAAATACGGTGTCCACGTGAGCAGCATCCTGCGCGGCGGCTTCCGGCTGAACATACCGAACGGCGACTACATGCTCTTCCCGCACGACAAGCTGCAGGTCATTGGCAGCGACGAACAGCTGGCACAGTTCGGGCAAGCACTGAAGAACGACGTCATCAAGGAGGACATGGAGATAGAAAACCGCGAAATGAAGCTGCGCCAGCTCATCATCGACAGCGACAGTCCCTTTGTGGGCAAGACGCTGGAAGAGAGTGGCATACGCAGCCTGTACGGCTGCATGGTGGTAGGCCTGGAGGAAGGCAAGGAGAACCTGTCGAACTTCCCGCCGAAGCGCCGCTTCATGGAGGGCGACATCATCTGGGTGGTAGGCGAAGAGGATGCCCTGCAGTCAATATTGGCAAAGCCAAATAAGGAATGAGAAATGAGGAATGAGGAATGAGAAATAGCGCCCAAGAACTCCATGCAGAGGCTGTGCGCAGCCCATTTCTCATTCCTCATTTCTCATTCCTCATTTCTCATTTGGCCATCAGTACCACTGCACGGCATTGGAGTAGGACGAGCGTTTGTCGTACTTCAAGGCATCGGTGAGCGTGGCGGCATTGCATCGGAAGGTGAAGTTATAGCTGGTATAGGGCGTGAGCACCACCGAGGCCGACATGTTGAAGCAGTGCAGGTCGCGCGACAGCGAGGCGGTGGTCATCGACAGCTTGTGGCTCTCGAAGTCGTAGCCGCTGGAGAAGGTGATGTTCCATCCGTCGGCTATGCGGATATTGCCGCTGAAGTTCAGGTTCTGCGTAAACTTATACGGATAGCGCATGCGGTCGTAGTTGAAGTCGCCGCTGGTATTCTCACGCATGGTGATACCATAGCCGATGCTGAGCGACCAGGGTATGGAGAACTTCATGTATCCGTCCTCGTCGGTCTCGGCCATCTCGTTGTCCTTGCGGGCCCCGTGCTTGCCGGCCTCCATCTCGTTGTCGAGGTTCGAGTCGACGCCGGTGTCATACTGGTCTTTTCCCTTCCGGTCTTTGTCCTTGTCCTTATCGACCTTCTCGCCGCGCAGCCGCTTGATGAAGTTGAGCAGCTTCTTGTTGTCGAGCGTGTAGGAGAGGTTCTGCGACATGCCCTGGAAGCGGCCGAAGCGTCCGTAGCTATACTCCGTGCGGTTGCCGATGTACGGGCGCGCGCCCACCGAGTCGGCCTCGTAGGCGTAGGTGGCAAAGACGGCATTCAGGTTGAACGTATAGCTCTTGGTGAGCCGCAAGCGCAGGCGCATAGAGAGGTCGCTCCACGGACGCTCCTTGGCCGCCATGTTATACGACATCGAGGCTCCCAGTTCGTCGATGATGCTGATTTTCTTGAAGCCCGTCGAGTCGTCGTCGCTCCTGACTTTCATCTCGATATTGTTCGACAGGTCTAACGATATGCTGCCCGTCTTGCCCGTACCGGGACTGCCATAGACGCCGTTCTGGTAGCGGTTGTACTGCACCATCGTCACATTGCCGTTGGCATCGGTCTTCTGGTACGTGTCCCAGTAGCCGTAGCGCGATACGCTGAAGTCGGGGGCATAGTTGAACGAGACGGTAGGCGTGAGGACGTGGCGTATGGCCTGTATCTTGTCGCCGAAAATCTTCTTGTTGGGCACGAAGAATCCGTAGAGCTTGGTGGTGGCCGACACGCTGAAGTTCCAGTTATAGACGTTGTAGAATCCGTTCACCGTATCTACGCGCTCCTTCTGGTTGGCAATATCCCACGAGCGCTCCTGCCGCTGGAAGTACATGCGGTCGGTGAAATTGAATGTCGGGTTGATGTTCAGGAACCCGAAGAGCGTGAAGTTGCCGCTGATGGGTATGACATGCTGGATGCCGTTGCGCCAGTCGCGCGTCAGGCTCGACTTCATGATCTGGTCCTCCTTGGTAGTGATGGAGTTGGTGACGTTGCCGGTATAGCTCATGGAGATCTTCTCGTACCACCGCTCCTTGCCCACCATGTGCTTGCGCTTGAAGGGATAGAAGCGCGAGATGCTGATGTTCAGGTCGGGGAAGCGCACGGTGATGCTGGAGTCGCGCATGTTCTGCTCCAGGTTCATGGTGCTGCTCAGCGTCATGCCAATGCTGGAGAAGCCGGTGCTCCACGACACGGAGCTGGTACGCGTCGATTGGGTGCGCAGCTGTGGGTTGTACATCGACGTGAGGTTGTTCTGCTCGTAGCTCGTGGTGGCAAAGTTGACACTGGCCGACAGCGAGCTGTAGGGGTTGGACTTGGCGTCCTGACGGTGGCTCCACTGCACCTTGAAACTGGTGGTCTTCTGGTAGTCGGGCATATTCTTCTCGCCATCGACGGTATTCTGGAAACTGACGTACACCGAGCCGTTGAACTTGTAGCGCTTGCGGTAGTTGGAGGCTGCCGAGATGCCCCACGAGCCCTTGGTATAGATTTCGCCCAGCAGCTTGAGGTCCATCTTGTCGTTCACGGCAAAGTAATAGCCGCCGTCGCGCAGGTAGAAGCCGCGCGAGAACTCGTCGCCGTAGGTGGGCATGATGAATCCCGAAGAATAGCTCTTGGTGAAGGGGAAGAAGCCATAGGGAATGGCAAAGGGCAGCGGCACGTCGGCCACCACGAGATAGGTAGGTCCGAACACCACGTCCTTGCCGGGGCGCACCTTGGCTCGCGACATGGCGAAATAAAAGTCAGGATGCGGCTGGTCGCAGGTGGTGTAGCGGCCGTGGTAGAGGTACATCTCGCCATTGCTGTTGCGCTTCGACAACTCAGAGGTCATGAAGCCGTCGTCCTGCTGGGTGTAGGCATTGCTGATGATGCCTTTCTTCGTTTTGAAGTTGAAGGCCATCGTGTCGGTCTCGTAGGTGTTGCTGCCCATCTTGAACACGGGTGTGCCAAACTTTACACCGGCAGAATCGACCGAACCCGTGGCATGCACCAGACTGGAGTCGAACTTCATGTATATCTGGTCGCTGTTCAGGTCCATGTCCTGATACTTCACGTTGGCCTTGCCGAAGAGGCGGGCCAGTCCGGTGGCTCCCTCGTAGGTCATCGAGTCGGCTGCCGTATAGGCCACGGGGGCATCGATACCGTTCTTGCGCTCGCGGTTGATGGAGTCGGCACGCAGCGAGTCATCGATGGCCTTGTTGTGCATCCAGATGGCCTTCTGCAGCGAGTCCATGCGGGCGGTGTCGGGAAGCTGTGCCAGGGCGCTGTCGGGAAGCTGTGCCAGGGCGCTGTCGGCAGCAGCCAGCAGGGCCGAGTCTCCCGTCAGCCGTGTACTGTCGGCCACAAGGCTGCTGCGCGTGGTGTCGATGGCTTTCCGCAGCAGCGCCTTCGCAACGGTGTCGGTCTGCCGTGCCGTCGTGTCGGCCTCAGCCCCCGCGTCATGGCGGGGCGAAAAGAGCGCAAAAGGCACTTCTGCCATGACAAACATCATGACAAAAAGCAGCAGGAATATGAGCGTTTTTCTTCTCACGGCTGCAAAGATACGCTTTTTATGTGAAATATAGCCACCGAGAAATGAGAAATGCCGTTCGGCTTGGTGTTTTTTAACTATTCAAAGCATTTTGCCCATGCCAAAAACTTATCTACGCCCTCGTGGCCGAACTTCTCCAGGCTCTTGGCAGCCTCCAAAACGGTACGCACGCGGTCGGGCGACGATTTCGAGTAGAACTTGTCGGCATAGCATACGATCTGCTCTTCCAACGTCTCGGGCACGAAGTCCTCCGCAGGCAGGGGCAGCTGCTGGCACTCTATCTGCTGGCGCGTCAAGCCGGTGCCCGTATGGCGCTCGCAGACACGGGCGTGGCGGGGCAGTCCCTCGCGGCGCAGCATTTCGCCGCCTATCAGCCCGTGGCGGATATACGGCTCGGTGCCACGGCAGCATATCGACGGGGCGTTACACTCGCGGATGCCGATGTCGTGCAGCATGGCAGCCTCTTCGAGGAACTGCACATCGACGGGCAGTTCCCTGTGTCGCTTGGCTATCTCTAAGCAGCGGTCGGCCACCTGTCGGCTGTGCAACAGCAGCAGGCGACGCAGCTCGTCGTCGTCAGGATAGTATCTTTCTATAACTGATAAATAGTCCATGGGTGCAAAATTAGTAAAAAAGTAGATAAAAAGCGTCGGCTGTTGGGAAATATTTAGTATTTTTGCACATTATAGGCTACAAAAGAGTGTACACATGAAAGCAAGACTACTCATCATACTGCTGTTTGCTGCCGCACAGGCCATGGCCCAACAGGCCGTGGTGAACAAGCAGCGGCACTTCGCCGAGACGGTACCCGCCGGCAACTACAGCGGCATTGCGTGGCTGGGCGGATCGCGCTATGCCGTAGTGAACGACAAGTCGGCAACAGCGGGATTCCACCTGATGACCATCCGTACCGACTCCCTCACGGGCGACATCATGGAGGTGCGTGCCGACTCGTTCGTGACCGCCGGACTGCCGAACCGCGACGAGGAGGGCATCTGCTACGTGCCACAGACAAACACCTTGTTTATTAGCAGCGAGCAGGACGGTGAGATTGTGGAGTATGGCATGGACGGCACACTGACGGGCCGCAAGCTGCAAATACCCGACGTATTCCGCACGGCGTATAGCAACAGCGGCTTCGAGGCACTGACCTACTGTGCTGAGACCCACCGTTTCTGGACCACGACAGAACAGACACTACGCGCCGACGGCAAACAGCCCGGCATCAAGAACAAGACGGCGAACCGGCTGCGACTGCAGAGCTTCGGCGACGACCTACAGCCCAAGGAGCAATACTGGTATGTGACGGACTCGTCGGACGTGCAGGGCGAGAAGGGCAACAGCCTGTTAGGCGTCAGCGGCATGGCGGCCTTGGGCGACGGGCGGCTCGTCGTCATGGAGCGTGAGGTGCGCCACACGGCAAAGCACATCGGCTCGTTTGTACACGTGAAGCTATATGTGGTGAATCCCCCACTCCACCAGCCCGGCGAAGTGCTGGAGAAGCAGCTGCTGACCGAGTTCCGCACACGTATCAATGTGACAGCCCGCAGCTTCGCCAACTACGAGGGCATCTGCTGCGGGCCGCCACTGGCTGACGGGCGTCGGCTGCTGCTGTTGGTGGCCGACTCGCAAAACCAATACAAAGGATGGCTGAAGGACTGGTTCAGAAGTATCGTCGTCAGTGATTAGCCATTGATGCGGCTTACAACGACGGCGAGACTATTTCCGGAAACGGAGCGTGGTGACGGGACGGATGAATTCGGCTCCCGTATAGCTTGTTGAAATCTGGCTGATCGTGAATCCAAAGAAACTGCCGTCATCATCCTTGCCTAAATATGAATCGGCCGAATTGAAAACAGTACCACCGGCGCTCTCCACACCTTTATTGAAATTTACTCTGGCAGCACCATCAACAGCACCCGCTTCTGCCTTGGTTGGCAGCCGCCATCCCGTGATACCATCCATGTCGAAAGACGGAAGGGCCTCTGCTACAGCAGTCTCTATCTGTGCTGCTGTCATGCTGGAGCAGTCAATGGCCTGTGCATCCTTGTGCATCAGCGTCACCACGGTATAGTCGCCGTCATCGGCAGTGGTGAGCACATAGCAGTTGCGATACCACGTCTCGGCACTCGGAGCCGTGCCGTCCTGAGTGTCATCGCCGGAGCCACCGCCCGTCTCGATGTTCGAGTCGTCGAAGTTGAACGTGATGTCGGTGGGGTCGCCCCATTCTGCACCATTCACCGTGCCGGAAATCTCCAGCCCCTGGTTCTCGGTATAGGATCCCGTGATGCTCACCTTGCTGTTGGCCTGCAAGGGTGTCGGACTGGTATAGCTATAAGTCTTGCTGTCGCTGCCGGTCGTCATGCGGATGGTGAGCTTGGGGGTGCCCTGTGCAGGCAGGGCGTATTGCTCCGTGGCGTTCTTCCATGTGGTGCCGTCGCTCTGCCTGGTCAGCTGCAGGGTCTGTGTCTCGGTACTGGCGGCATAGCTGCCATCCAGCAGCAAGTCGGTATAGATGGGCGACATGCCTACGGTGACGGCATCCACCGTGGCCGGCACGTCGTTGATGGTGACGTTCTGTATCAGCATCACCTTGCGCTGCAGGTCGAGCGTCAGCGTGTTGGCGCCGTCTTTGCTCACTTCGAAGGCACTGCCTGCCGTCATCAGGTCGGCATGCACGGCACCGTCTTTCAGGGCAATGGCATAGTCGGCACGCGCCGTAGCCACCGTGGGCAGGTCGTAATCCCACTCAGCAGCCCCCGCCACGGCATACACCTGATAAGTGGCTACGGGTAGCGACAGCGACAGCGCATTGCCCTCGGTCAGGGTTTCTTTCTTCACACAAGCACCACTGCTGTTCATGACATACATGTTTACCGGATAGCTGATCTTCGCGTCGCTGCCGGTACCTCGGGTCAGGATGGTCATGGACTGCTGCTCACCGGCAGCTGAAGCGTTTTCCTGTATCAGTTCTTTCTCGCAGGAGGTTAAAAGCACAACGGCACCCATAAGGATGCCGACAGATAAGCTAAAGCTTTTCATCGGTTTTATCATTTTGTTTTAGGATTATCATAGTGTCTGTTTTGTTCGTTTTGTCTTGTGGAGACTTGGCTCATTCTATTTCTTGCTGCTTGCGGTGGATGTAGCGTATCATGGCACCCTGCACGTCGCACGCAAGTTCCAGCGAGTCAAGATATATTCGCTTCTCGACATTCAGCGAGTCGGAGTCGGCACGCGCCACCGTCAGCAGACTGTCGGTACGGGCCAGTTCGGCAGAGACCTTCTGCAGCTCCTGCTCGTAGAACTCGGTGCGTATCTGCCGGCGCAGGGCGTCTTTCTCTTTTGCATACTTGTCACCGCAGCCCATGAGGCATGCGGTGACAAGCAAGAGGGGTATATATAATAAGGTACGCATTACAGATTGACCAGGAACGAGAGACCCAGCGTAAAGAAATTCATCTTTTTGTCCTTCTTGTACACCATCGGTTCGAGTGCGGCATAATAGGGCGACACCACGCTGTTGGCGACGAGGTTGTAGGCATTGGGGGTAAGGGCGCTGCGTATGAAGTAATAGGGGTCATAGGTCAGCGTGAACTCCTTCTTGGTGTAATCGTAGTCGCAATACAGTCGCCACGAGAAATTGCTCTTATAGCGGTAGGTGACCGACAGGCCGGTGCCGAACGACGTAGAGCTCTTGGCGCCCAGCGTCAAGTAGTCCCACTCCACGTTGTACGTGGCGTTGTCGGAGGTGTTGGTAGGAGCCTGCAACGAGAAATAGGGCTCGCCGGTGGTGGGGTCGCGAAAGATGTCTCCGTTCTTAACCCACAGGTCGTAGTCGATGTCCTTGACATGGCCCTGTGCATAGCCGTCGATGTCAAGCTCCTGGGTGAACGAGCGCCCGATGAGCAGCTTCGTGCCTACAGACCAGCGGCTGCTGATGGGCAGGTTGAAATAGAGACCGGCACTGGCGGTAAACTCGGCCAGGTGGTCGCTGCGCACGACACCGCCTATCTGGCTGATGGGAGCGCCGCCGATGTTGGCAGCCGTCATGTCAAGCGTCTGGTCGGCATTGTCATAGACGCCGCCCAGCAGGGTTTCCCAAGCCTCGTTGCTGTCGTAAGAGTTGATGTCGTTGTAACGTCCGAACGACTTGGCCGACATGGCGCGCACACGGAAGCGGCCACCCACACCGATGTACTTGTTGAAGAAGTAGGCTCCCTCGGCATCGACCACCGTGGCGGCGCGGAACTCAAGGCTTTCCTTCTCGGTGCCATCGACCTCGTAGAGGCTGGGGTCGAAGCGCAGGGGGTTCTGCAGGTCGGTGATGCTGAAGTCAATGCTCTTGTTACCCAGGCCGATACCCATGCCGATACTGAAGAAGGTGGGGTTCTCGTTGTCCATGATCAGGTCGTTGCGCAGCAGTCCCTTGCCCTTGAACAGCAGGTCGCAGAGGGCATAGCCCAACTCGGCAGAGAGGATACCGATACCGGCACCCGACATCACGTCGCTGATCCAGTGGCGGTTGTTCAGCACACGCATCACGCCGGTGGCCGTTGCCACACCATAGCCTGCCACCGAGTACCACGGCGAGCGGGTCAATCCGTACTCCTTGTGCAGGATGGTGGCGCCGACGAACGACGTGGCGGTATGGCCGGAAGGCCACGAGTTGGCCGTCGAGCCGTCGGGGCGCATCTCCTTGGCAGTATATTTGATGCCGTTCACGAAACCGGCCATGATGGCATAGCCCATCAGCGAGCTGGCCAACAGGCGGGGCCAGTCGCTACGGCCCTCGACTCCGCCAAGCTTCAGGCCCACCACCATGGCGGGACCGAAGAACTGGGTGTAGTCGTCGATGCCGGTCTTGAAGTCGGTCAGCAGCTGGGTGTTGGGCTTGCCGTCCTTGTTGTTCACGCGGAACATGGCCTTGTCGCCCTTGATAGCCATTCCGGCCAGAAAGAGGGGCACTCCGACGAACGTCATGTCGTCCATGAACTTATAGGGTTTCACGCCGGGATTGGTCTTCGACTTGAAGAAGCTGAAGTCAGGCTTCCAGGCGTTCACTTCCGTGTTAACTACTGCCGAGGCTTCAGCTGTTTCCGAGGCTTCATTGCTCTCGTCAACAGGAGCGATGAGCGACAGGCCTGCCGGGCTGACCAGCTCGGCTTTCATCTCGGGCACGTCGAGTTTCAGCGGCTCCACGCCAAGGTGGTTGTTGGCATAGGCCTGTGTTGCGAACAGGACAGCCAGCACTGCCATCAGGTGTTTCAATTTCATCATCATAAGTTAAG
The DNA here is from genome assembly GCA_947165435.1 of uncultured Prevotella sp. Classification (GTDB taxonomy): domain Bacteria; phylum Bacteroidota; class Bacteroidia; order Bacteroidales; family Bacteroidaceae; genus Prevotella. The sequence goes on along the minus strand of CAMVAI010000034.1, from coordinate 234 downwards.
TTTTGTTTCCATTTGGCTGCAAAGGTAACAAATAATTTATGATTATGCAACAATATTTACAACTTTTTTCAATACAATCTTTTCTTGATGATATCAAAATGTGTGTTTTACCTCATTTATATGGTCAATCCTTTTGTGGAGAGGCTACTGGTTTCCGCCAGTGGCCTCTCCACGAAAAATACTCATTGCTCCACGAAAATTACTCATTGCTCCACGAAAATTAGTGGCCTCTCC
>CAMVAI010000033.1 GCA_947165435.1 uncultured Prevotella sp. | reverse complement strand
ACACTTTATTCTTGATTAGCCAAGCTTTCACCAACCGGGTAAATCCGCTGAGCCTCTGTTTCCATGTTTCTTTTACGTTTGTCGGCACCTTCGCAATCTTATTTCATGCTCCGTAGAACTGACTTTATGGCACTTTCTGCATAAAACGATGGCAGGTCGAGTGTAATTTCATGCTCGATTGCTGGTCAATGGAGCATGAAATTAGGTGAAAAGTGCCATGAAATTAGACTCAACGGAGCATGAAATTAGACTCGACGGAACGTTCGATTTACGATGAACGGAGCATGAAATAAGAAAAAAGGGGAATAGCCTTCCCCCAGGATGTACCCAACCACCACAATGGAGCAGTGGCGGGCATGATGCTTGTCAGCGGATGCCCCGTTCGTTGAGTGCCTTGCTGTAGCGGGCGGCGTTGCGCAGGTGCTCGGCGTAGGTGACGGCGAAGTTGTGGGTGCCCGAAAAGTCCTCCTTGGCGCACATATAGAGATAGTCGTGGCGAACGGCATGAAGCACGGCATCGATGCCCTTGATGCTGGCTATCTTGATGGGACCGGGGGGCAGTCCCTCGTTGCGGTAGGTGTTGTAGGGGCTATCGGTGTCGAGCAGCTTGTTGTAGATGCGCTTCAGCTCGAACTGGCGCAAGGCGAACTTGATGGTGGGGTCGGCCTGCAGGGGCATGTGGCTGTGCAGGCGGTTCAGATACATGCCGGCTATCATGGGCTTCTCGCCATTGTTGGCCGTCTCTTCGTCGATGATGCTGGCCAGCGTACATACCTCTACGGGGGTAAGTCCGATGGCGGCAGCCTGCTGCTGTCGCTCGCCCTGCCAGAAGCGTTCGTGTTCGTGCTGCATACGGTCGAGCAGGGCGTCGAGCGACGTGTCCCAATAGACATCGTAGGTGTTGGGCACGAAGAGGGCAGGGATGGTGCAGGTGTCGTAGCCTAACCGTTGGCAGACGGACGGGTCGGTGAGCGAACGGGCTATAGAGGCCGAGTCGAGCATGAGCTTCTTCGACAGGAAGGCGGCCAGCCGGTCCATGGTGCGCATTTCGGGAATGATAAGGTGCAGGCTGGCCTGCTGTCCGCTGCGCAGACGGCGGAACACCGTCAGCGCATGTTCGCCGGGGTTGACGGCATAGCGTCCTGTGCGAATGTGCTGCCCGTATCCGCTATGTCGAATGAGTGCGTTCAGCCCTGTCATGCCTGCCGTATGGCTGAAGACTTGTATCTTGCTGATAACGGAGTCTTGCGTGTCGTCGTTGTCGATATAGACATACTCCACCCCTTCCGACTTGGAGACGGTCGAGAAGAGATAGAAAGCCATGAGCAGGCCGATGAGCAGGATGCCGCCTGCGGCAATATATAAATAGGAACGCGATTGTAACTTGTTCATTTCTTCGTTGTGTTTTAAAGTGACGGTGCAAAGGTAGAAAATAATTATGAATTATGAGCGATGAATTAAGAATTATTTGTACCTTTGCAGAAACAAACGCAAAAAATGAAACTAAAATTCTCGATACACTATAGGACGGCATGGGGCGAAAGTCTGCATGTGAGTATTGATTTCTGCAGTCAGGACGGTACGGTGAAGCACCAGAACCTGCCCATGCTGACCGAAGACGGCGAGACGTGGACGATGGAGACGGCCGCCCTTGTGAGTCGCCAGCACCCGTTGTCGCACATCGTCTATTACTACCAGGTGGAGAACGGCGACGGCGACGTGCTGCGCCGGGAGTGGAACCTCGTGCCGCGTGTTTACCATTTCGACGCCTCGAAAGACTACCGTTTTCCCGACGTTTGGCGCGACCGTCCGCTGCCGTACCATCTCTACAGCAATGCCTATCTGACCACCGTACACGGACGGCATGGCGAGCAGGTGGAGCCTATGATGCTGCCGCTGTTCCGCCGTACCGTCGTCTTCCGCGTGTCGGCTCCTCAGTTGCAGCAGGGCCAGCAGGTGGCCGTCTGTGGCAGCCATCCGTCGATAGGCTCCTGGAATCCCTCCCACTACCTGCCGCTGCAGTATGCCGGACAGCACGAATGGATGTTGTCGGTGAATGCCTTGGGATGGCTGATGCCAGTGGAATATAAATATGTGGTGGTGGACAGTCAGACCCACGGCATCGTGGCCTGGGAGGAAGGCGACAACCGCGTGGTGGACGGCGATATGGCCGACGGACAGGTGGTGGTGCAGTATGGAGCGCCCCTCCGGCTCTGCGAACAGACGTGGCGTGTGGCGGGCGTCGCCATCCCCGTGTTCTCGTTGCGCAGTGAGCACAGCTACGGTGTGGGCGACTTTGGCGACCTGCGACGGCTGGTCGATTGGGCGGTGGCTTGTGGCATGAAGGTGATTCAGACGCTGCCTGTCAACGACACCACCACCAACCACCAATGGAACGACTCCTATCCGTATAACATCGTGAGTGTCAACGCCCTGCATCCCCACTATATTGACTTGGAGGCTGCCGGTGAGCTGTCGTCGAAACAACAGATGACCAAGTTCCACCGGCGGCGACAGGAGCTGAATGCCCTGCCGTATAGCGACTACGAAGCCGTGGATCGCGTGAAGACGGAATACCTGCAGGCCCTCTACGACGAGCAGGGCAAGACGGTAGCTGCTACGAAAGAGTATCAGCAGTTCGTGGCTGCGAACCGCGACTGGCTACAGCCCTACGCCGCATTCCGTGGCGAGGACGACGGCTATACAGGCTACGTGCAATACCTGTTGCACAGTCAGCTGAAGGCTGCTGCCGATTATGCCCGTCGGCAGGGTGTGGTGCTGATGGGCGACCTGCCCATTGGTGTAAACCGCGACAGTGTGGAGACACGCCGCCATCCGGAACTCTTCCACATGGACTCACAGACGGGTGCGCCCCCTGACGCTTTCTCGCTGCAGGGCCAGAACTGGGGCTTCCCCACCTACAATTGGGACCCCGCCAATCCTCAGATGCCATCGTCCAATCCCCAGATGCCATCGTCCAATTCTCAGGCACCGTTATCAAATCCTCAGGCACTGTTAACCAATCCCCCAGTTGCATCACCCAACCCCCAGCCACTTGTCGGCTGGTTCCGCCACCGGCTGCATCGCATGGAGCAGTATTTCGACGCGCTGCGTATAGACCACGTGCTGGGCTTCTTCCGCATCTGGGAGATTCCTGAAGATGCCGTGTATGGCGTGCTGGGACATTTCTCGCCGTCACTGCCGCTTACGGTGGGCGAGATAGAGTATTTCGGACTGCCGTTCCGCAAAGAACTCTTCACCCGTCCGTTCATCAACGATCGGCTGATAGAGCGGCTCTTCGGACTGCATGCACAGTATGTGCGCGACAATTTCCTGACGCGGAAAGCTTATAACCTGTACGACCTGAAGGCGGAGGTGGACACCCAGCGCAAGGTGGCCGCATACTTTGCCGACCGGCGCGACGAGAACAGCCTCTGGATTCGCGACGGGCTGATGCGTCTGGTCAGCAATGTGCTCTTTGTAGAAGACCCTCGTCAGGAAGACATGTACCATCCGCGCATCGGCGTGACCCGCGAACCCGTGTTCGAAGTGCTCAACAGCGAGGAGCGCGATGCCTTCTTGCGGCTGTACAACAACTATTTCTACGAGCGCCACAACTTCTTCTGGGGACAGCAGGGACAGAAACGCCTGGAGGCCGTCATGGGCGACTCGCGCATGCTGCTGTGTGCCGAAGACTTAGGCATGCTGCCCGACTGTGTAGAACCCATACTGGACCAGCAGCGCATACTGACGCTGGAGATACAGCAGATGCCCAAACAGCAGGGCTTCGAGTTTGCACACCTGGAAGCCAACCCCATACGCTCGGTGGCTACCATTTCCACCCACGACATGTCGCCGCTCAGACTGTGGTGGCAGGAGAGTCCGGAGCGGCGACAGCGCTACTACATCACCATGCTGCAGAAAGAGGGTAGGGCACCGGAGCAGTTGCCGGCTCATCTGGCCGAGGAAATCATAGCCCGCCACCTGTACTGTCCGTCGATGATGTGCATCCTGTCGCTGCAAGACTGGCTGGCTATGGACGGCGAACTGCGTGGCAAACAGCCACAGGAAGAGCGCATCAACACGCCCAGCGACCCGTTTAACCACTGGAAATACCGCATGCACCTGACCATCGAGCAGCTGTTGGAGGCTGCCCGATATAACCAGAAGGTGAAGACGATGATTCAGCGTTCGAAGCGTTAGCGGGCGGGGGCTGCCGTAGCCGCGAGCTAAAGGATGAACACTGGCCGGGGCTACCGTAGCCGCGAGCTAAAGGATGAACACTGGCGGGGGTATTAGTTGACGAGCATCAGCCAAGGATAGTTGCGTACGAAGTGCAGCAGCTGGCGCCGTTCGGACATGATGTCGTCGAGCACGAAGCGGCCCTCTCGCTCGCGCGGTGCTAACGGCATATAGCTTCTGTCGAGGGCGAGCACCTCTTGCAGCATCCACATCACCCCTTGCGCGAAACGCATCAGTCCCGGTCGGCGCAGGGCCTTTTGCAGCGTGGTGCCGTCGGCAAGGGGCTCGAAGTTGCCCTTGGCCCGCTGCAGCACGAAGAAGAGGTCGAGCAGCTGGCGCAGGTTGGCGCGATGGTCGTAGAAGTCGGTCCGCAGCCGTTTTATCATCAGCAGTGCCTGTACCGTGGGCGACGACACGCGGTCTCTGTAGTTGTCAGACTTGACGGGCGGACAGAGCGGCAACTGCAATTCGCCGTCGCGATAGTCGGTAGATTCCTCTGCCTCGGCCATCCAGTCGATGGCCAGGTCTTGCGGGGCACGCAGCCCGAACTCGAACAGCTTCTCCACACCGCGATAGGCTATAGCCGTAGTCTGCTGACGGGCAGCCGTCTCGTACAGCTCGTGCCACTCTTCTGGCGAAGGGCCGCGCGACAGGCAGTCGAGCTGCCCGGTGGCCACTTGCAGTAGCTCATAGAATAGTTTATACATGCTAAAAATAGGTTCGTAAGCGTATTTCCACTGCAAAAATACGTATTTTTTTCGCTTTTTCCAAATAAATAGTGTGAAAGATTCCATGTTTCTCGGATTTTATTACTATCTTTGCCCTTGTAAACGACAGGAAAGCCCTGCCGGAGCGAAACCAGACAACTGCACAAACTATGACTACGGCAAGACAGTTATTCTTTACGCTGATGTTGCTATGCACCACGGCGACGATGGCCCAAAGTGTCGTGAGCGGCATCGTGACCGACCGCCAGACGGGGCGCCCGCTGTCGCATGTCAGCATAGCTGCGGAGGGCAGCGACGTACATACTGTCAGCAACGACGACGGGCGTTTCACGCTGAAGGTGCCTCAGTTGCCGCGTTACGTCAGGGTCAGCCACATCGGCTACAAGACACGCCGCGAAGCCGTGGGCAGTGCCGGAGAACCGCTGCAGATACAGCTACAGGCCAACACGGTGGCGCTGAGCGAGGTCGTCATAGCCGCCAATGACCCCGAGGCCATTCTGAAGGCCGCCATTAGCCGCATAGAGACCAACTATCCTGAACAGCCGGAGCTGACGCGCTGCTTCTATCGCGAGACGGCGCGCCGCGGACAGCGATTCATCAGCGTGGCCGAGGCGGTCACGGAGATGTACAAGTCGCCATACGCCTACGGCCCTGAGCGTGATGCCGTAGCCATCATAAAGGGTCGCCGCCTGATGAGTATGAAGGCCCGCGACACGCTGGGCGTCAAACTGCAGGGCGGACCGGTGATGCCGCTGATGGCCGACGTGGCGAAAAACCGCGACTACGTGTTGTGCAGCGACAACCTGGCCTATTGCGACCTGAAGATGCTGGTGCCGGCAACCATCGGCGACCGACTGCAATACGTCATAGAACTGAAGCCTCGCGGTGCAGTACTCTACCCGCTGCTGCTCGGCAAGCTGTATATCGACCAGAAGACGCTGGCCTTCACACGGGCTGAGCTGGCCCTCGACATGCGCGACTGGCGGACGGCAGCCAGCTACATGCTGGTCAGAAAGCCTGCCGGACTGCGCTTCCGCCCCAAGCTGTTGGAGGTGACGGTGGTGTTCCATACCGACGAACAGGGCATCACCCGGCTGGCCTACCAGCGTAGCGAGATGCGCTTTACGTGCGACTGGCGGCGACGGCTCTTTGCCTCGCCGTTTACCGTAGTAAGCGAGATGGTGGTGACCGACCGCCTGGCCCGTGGCAAGGGCACCAAGCGTCCGCGAGGCCGTTCGTCGTTCGGACTGCGTGACAAGTTCTACGACAAGGTGGAATATTTTGAAGACCCCGACTTCTGGGCCGACTATAACATCATCGAGCCGACGGAGAGCCTGGAGCATGCCATCGGTCGGCTGAAGAAGCGAGTCAGGAATCAGTCGTCGTCTCTAACCCTCTAAAAACGCTCCATTCTACACACACACATGATAGGAACCATCGTCAACACCTGCACCATTGTGGCAGGTACGCTGCTCGGAACATTGCTTCACCGTGGCATCAAGGAAAAGTATAAGGAAGTGCTCTACACCGGCCTCGGCCTGGCCTCGCTGGCCATCGGGCTGAATGCCACCATCACCCATCTGCCCCAGTCGCAATATCCCGTACTCTTCATCGTGTCGCTGGCTGTAGGAGGTGTCGTGGGCACGTGGCTCGACATCGACGGACGGTTCAAACGCTTGGTGAACAGAACGGAGAAGGGCACATCGCAAAACAACAAGAACTCCCGACTGGGCGACGGCCTCTCCACCGCCATCCTGCTCTACTGCATCGGCCCGCTGTCGATGCTTGGTCCTGTCATCTCGGCGTTGAAGGGCGACCACACCTTCCTCTTCACCAATGCCACTCTCGACTTCGTCAGCAGTGCCGTCTTTGCCTCTACCTACGGCATCGGCATGGTGCTCGCTGCCCCCGTGCTGTTTCTCTGGCAGGGCATGTTCTGGCTTGTGGCCCACGTCTCGGCAACAGCCGTCAGCGACGACCTGATGTCCGAACTGCTCATCGTCGGCGGACTGATGATTACCGGCTCCGGCCTGGGACTGCTCCGCCTGAAGGACTGCCGCACGCTCAACCTGCTGCCGGCCCTCCTCGTGCCCGTCCTCTGGTTCCTGCTGAAGAGTGTCTATTTTTACTGGTTTTGAAAGGTTATACTTACTATTGTGATTATAATGATTCGATTTCTTCGACGCTTAGTCCTGTGTATTTGACTATCTGAAACCATAGTCGGTATAGGGATTGATATATCTGTTTCCACCTATGATGTCCATGTCGTTTGTTTGTTACGACGGGAAAGTTATGAATAATTCTTGAAACAGCAAAAAACAGGATAAGAAATGCAAGAAAAGCGAATCGTTTTGTTGCTTATTCTCTTTTTTCTTTGTACTTTTGCAGCGCGAAACAGTTAATATATAAAATAAGGTATAAAGAATTATGGGACTGATAGGTTCAATTATCATTGGATGTCTGGCCGGCTTCTGTGCCGGTAAGTTGATGAAAGGCGGAGGCTTCGGCTTCATCATGAATTTAGTGTTAGGACTCTTCGGCGGACTGGTTGGCGGCTGGCTGTTCGGTCAGCTGGGCATCACGTGGGGCGGTGTGCTGGGCCAGCTGGGTACGGCCATCATCGGTGCTGTGGCTATCCTCTGGGTGGCATCGCTCCTAAAGAAATAAGGAGGGGGCCATGTGCCGACTGTTGACATACGACACCTATATCTTCGATCTCGACGGAACGCTGTTAGACACGCTGCACGATTTGGCTGCCAGCGTGAACTACGCCCTGCGTCAGCACCACATGCCCGAGCACTCAATAGATGATGTTCGCCGCTTCGTGGGCAACGGCGTGCGCCTGCTCATGGAGCGGGCCGTGCCCGGTGGGGCAGATAATCCGGAGTTCGAGGCCGCCTTTGCCACCTTCCGCCAGCACTATATGCAGCACTCTACGGACACCACCCGTCCCTACGACGGCATGGTGGAGGCGATTCACCGTCTGAAGCTACGCGGCTGCCGGCTGGCAGTGGTGAGCAACAAGATGATGGCTGCCACGCAGGAGCTTGTCCGCCATTTCTTCCCGGAGATAGAGGTGGCCATCGGCGAGCACGAGTCGGCAGGCATCCGCAAGAAGCCCGCCCCCGACACCGTCTTTGAAGCCCTGCGCCAGTTGGGTGTGTCGAAAGACGGTGCCGTCTATGTCGGCGACAGCGATGTGGACATCCAGACGGCCCGCAACAGCGGCCTGCCCTGCATCAGTGTGCTGTGGGGCTTCCGCGACAAGGCGTTCCTCACGGCCCACGGTGCCACCACCTTCGTCAGCGACCCTCGCCAGCTATAATCTGATGCTATAATCTGATGCTATAATCTGATGCTATAATCTGTTGCTATAATCTGTTGCTATAATCTGTTGTAGGTGAAAGATGCAGATTTTCGCCAAAAGGTTTGCGATATCAGTTTTTTTTATTTACCTTTGCTCCGAAATGTTATGGCCGTAAAATTTACAGTGGTAAAATTCTATGAAGAAATTTTATGATAGGGTACGCGAAATGAACGAGCTTAGGGAATTGCAGCGTCAGGCGTACAATGATTATTCTCGATTTGCTGTGCTCACAGGCAGAAGGCGTGTGGGTAAGACAAGCCTTGTATATAAACTTATCAGTGAGAGACAGGAAGATGCTCCGGGACTCTATTTCTTCGTTGGCAGAAAGACGGAAACTGTTCTCGTCAGAACCTTTGCGCAGGAGGTACGTGAAAAACTCGGGGAGTTTGTTCCTGATGGAATGAGCTCGTTCCGTGAACTCTTCCAGATGATACTGGAGGTAGGAAAGCGAAAGAAATTCACTCTCTTTATTGATGAGTTTCAGGAATTTGATAATATCAATTCAGGTATCTTCAGCGACATACAGGAACTATGGGACGCATACAAGAAGCATACAAACGTATGTCTGATTGTGTCTGGTTCTATATTCCGTATGATGGAAAAAATCTTCAAAGATGAAGACCAGCCGCTCTTTGGCAGGGATGACTGCACCATCAAGCTGATGCCCTTCAATACAGAGACGATAAAGGAAATCCTTGGTGATTACAAGCCAGACTATACTCCAGAAGACCTCCTTGCTCTTTGGACTATCACTGGTGGTGTGGCCCGTTACATCGAACTCCTGATGAACAACAGATGTACGAACGTAAAGAAAATGATTCACTACGTTTGCTCAAGCGGTGATAGCTACTTTGTGGACGAAGGCAAGAAGATACTCATCCAGGAGTTTGGCAAGCAGTACGGCACGTACTTCAGCATCCTCGACCAGATAGCCCATGGTGATGTTACTCAAAGCGAGATAGAGGGGGCTTTGGGCATGAAAAGCCTTGGCGGTCAGATGAAGATGCTGGAAGAGAAATACGGTATCATCAAAAAGAAGCGCCCGATAGGTGCCAAAGAAAACAGCCAAACGGTACGCTACGAGATACAGGATAATTTCTTCCGTTTCTGGTTCCGCTATATCAACAGATACGCTGCTCTCATCGAGCTACAGAATATGCCGGCATTGGAGCGTATCATGACCGACGACTATTCCACATTCTCCGGCATAGCCCTGGAACGCTGGTTCCGGCAGAAGATGATGGAGAGCTGCCGATACAAGCAGATTGGCGGTTGGTGGCAACCGAATGGCGTCAACTCCAAGGGCAACAAAGACGACTTCGAGATAGATATTGTGGCAGAAACGCTTGATGGCCATGTAGAAGCGTATGAGGTGAAGCGCAATCCTCAGAAATACTCTCCTGTCCGACTTGAAGAAAAAGTCACAGAGATGAAGCGACGCATATTCCGTGGTAAAGAAGTCGCCATGGGCGGCTTGTCTATGGAGGATATGTAAAATTGGGATCATAGTACATCGGGTGAAGCGCGTCTTGCAAGGTGGTATTCGTCAAATATCAAACTAATCTAAGGGAAAGTTTGGAATTTTCAATAATTATTCTTATATTTGCAACCGTTACGTAAAAACGCAATTATGGAAACTGACGAGATAAGAGATACCAAGAACCGCATCGCCTACACGGTGATGATAGTCCGCGACTTCGGCGAGGCCCACCACCTGACACCCCGTCAGGCACAGAACTACCTGCGTCGGCACAAGGCGATGGACTATATGGAAGAGTTCTACGACGTGGAGCATACCCTTTCCCCCGATGATACGCTCAAATCGCTCGACATCATCTGCAGAAAAAATGGAGGCAACATGGTATGACGAGACTCTATCACGGTTCTAATCAGGAAATCGATGAGATAGACCTTTCTCTGGGATTGCCCGACAAGGACTTCGGACGTGGGTTCTACTTGACCCATTTGTGCCATCAGGCCGAGCGTATGGCTCTGTCGAAGGGAAGCCGTTCGCAAGGCGGTAAGCCGACGGTTACTGTTTTCGAGTTCGACGACGAAGAAGCCCGGCGGCAGAAACTGCGGATAAAGGTGTTCGATAAGCCTACCGAAGCTTGGGCTAAGTTCGTCTCCGAAAACCGCCATGCCAGCCGCACAGGCTTCACCCACCGATATGACATCGTGATAGGCCCAGTGGCCAACGACAGCATGGCACTCCAGTTTCGCCTCTACGAACAAGGCTATATCACGTTGAAACAGCTGGCCAGAAAAATCACCTTTCCGAAAGACAATAGCCAGCACTTTTTCGCTACAGAGAGGGCCATCAGGCTGCTCAGAAAGGTAGAAGTCATCAACCTGTAACACTTGATAGCCATGCGCCAGCCCAAAACCAAAGAACAGAAATTTCTCATTGACTGCATTATTGCAGACCTTGCCTTCTATCTTGTAGAGGACGAAGGCATGAGCGTAAACGATGCGCTTAACACTGTCTATAACTCTGACTATTACTTCCTGCTCAACAACCTTGACACGGAACTCTATCTTCGGGGCTCGCTGAACAACTACCACTACCTGCGCCGCGAACTGGATTCAGGCAAACCGTAGCCTACTATTTAGTTAATAGCATGGATTATTCTATAGATTGTAGTATTTCTATAACCAGCCTTCTATATACGACATACTCCCAGTTTCTCTCTCTATCTATCTCTTTGATAACATATTTGTTAGAAGGGTACTTCTGGTTTAACAGCATACTCCGCGTTACTATATAAAATTGCCCATTGGGGGAAGTTGGCAATGTTATTTCAGTACCTTTTTCATTAATTATCTTTGCAACAACTATTTTTCTCTCCGTATTGGGCCTTAATATAAATAATGTATCTAATAAATAAAGCGTGGAATCAATTTGCCAGGTCTCTATTGCCTTCGGCCTTCTGATGCCTCTGGTAGAGAGGTGTTTTGTACTTGTAAGGTACTCATATAACGAAGAAGCATTCTTCTTTTTCAATGCTTTTGCAGCCAATACGATGACCCGATTTGTGTTAAGATTAAGAACTTTAATGGCCTGTCGGTCATTGCCCCATACAATTTTGTCCCGATCCGTAAATACATTCCCGATAACAGCATTATTTGCGCCAATCCTAATGTCTGGTGAATTGACGTATAACACTTTGTATTTGTCAGCCAAGACAGAAATAGCGGCCATAACTATCATCATCAAAACTAATATCCTTCTTTTTTCCATATTTTTGAAAGTTTTTTTAGATTATCTGTATATTTTACTGCTAACGCAAGTAAATAGAACATCGTTGCCGTAATGAATATCTCATAGACTTCTCCCAAGAATACATATGTAAATAAACATAGAATTGTAAGAAACAACGAATAGCCAACCCATGAGCACATGGCAGATAGAGCCATAAGTCGAGTCCTCCAGCGATAACTATGGTTTCGAGTTGCGACATCAGCCAATCTACGCAAATCTTGACGTGTTAATGTCAAATATGCTAATATAAAGAATGCGAAGAACATAATTAAGACCAATGGCATTGATACAAAATGATGATGATGGAGTAGAGAAAAATAGGCATTCAAATTGATAAGCGTACCACTTACAGCCCCAATATATGTGCTATGACTATCATCACCTTGAAATGCTCCTATGACTATATATTTATCTTTGGTTAATTCTGTAGCATCATATAGTAGTCCTATATTATTTTCATCTCCTAATAGATCAGCCCCAAGATGATACCAAACTTTTTCTCCTTCTTCGCTGTAGGGCCTTTCTGCATTTACATAAAACGCCAAAACGACGCTTTTGCGTATCAGATTCCAACCTTCAGTATAGAAGAACCAATGCTTTTTTATTCTCATTCCAGTCATCTCTTCATACATCTTCAATGGCAAACTCTTTTTGGAATTGGGCATATAAGGATATTTTACAAATCCCCCTTCCTTATAAGTTGTTGTATAATCTGCCACTCCTGCCTTTTCACTTAATGATTTATTTGCTAATCTCTCATCAGAATGACATGGGATTACAATTCTCTGCATAGAACAGATTGTCGCATACAATGCGCTGTCATGCGCGGTTGTACCCGTTTCTCCGAAGAACACATCAAGTAAAATATACTTGTAATCATCTCTTTTCTTTAATACCTGCAATAACTCCAACAATTTTTTTCTATCTGTTATTTGTATGTCACCTATGGGCATGTTGTATTCATCAAGAGCACTCACAGTTATCTTGTCAAATGAGATATCTACCAGCAGGATACTATCGTTCACTGTTTCGTGCCTTGGGAAGAAATAGTTTCTAACCAATTCAAACCGATATAACAAAGCCTTCTCTCCACTTATGGGAAAGTCAAGATTTGACATGCAATAGGAAAGTAGCAGGAAACCTATTGCAATGAAAAAAGACCATATAACTTTGTTCTGCCTGTGCATTTTAATAGCTATTGTTTATAGTCCACCTTAATATCTTGATGTGATATTTCTACTACAAGCGGAACAATAGGATTATCTGTTTTAGCACTAAATCCAATGTCATTCATGATATACCGGACATCATCCTTTGTGACCAAAAATTCCCCTAATACTATTTTCAATTTGTCATAGAAAGAACCATTTGCCTTCCGAATTTCATCCACAAGATAATCAACATCTAATTCCTCCTGCGAATAGAGCACACAAAAGTAGTCGATGCCAGGATTTGCATCTAATTCAAACTCGTGTGATTCATCTGGTATAGCGATATTATTCTCTGAATAGTTCAGGTAGGCACTGATGTTGTCAGCATGCGGAAATAACTTAGTCACATTATTCTGCATATCCGATGCTATCACATATACCCATGCTGGCTCATGATTGCTCACTACTAAACGAAACTTTTTACCTGACGGATAATCCTCTGTAATATAATAATAAGGAATTTCATCGGCATCATCAAGAATAGCCAAAGGACTTCCGCCACCATCTCGCTCAACAATAAACAAATCGCCAGACATGGAATATTTTTTCTGTATTGGGGTTGGTACAGGAATAGGTGTTGGAGTAGGATTCGGCATAGGCGTCGGTGATGGAAGTACTTTCTTCTTTAAGTACACATCGTAAGCGTAATCCGCACTATTGCGGAAGTCTTCATATTTAATCCATACATAGCCGTTAGCCCCCCAATCAGTCCCCCAGCTATTCATAATTTCAAATGCGCCGCCATATTTCTCGTCATCATAGCCAATGACACACATGGCATGAGCCCCACGCAAAACATCTTTCACTCCATTCCACAGACTATCACAATTATCGAATGATTCATATACATCCATCGCGAAAACCACAGGACGGTCTTCTGTCAATGCTTTTTTCACCAATGCCACTTTGTCATAGCCATTAAACAACGACGAATAGCTATCTATTTTGTAGCTTGAGGCTAGTACAAAAAGTGAATCGGGAATATAGTCTGCACATAAGACATCAAAAGAATGTAATTTAGGGGCACCTTTACTTTGTAATAGCCCTAATGCTCTTGCGATAGAGGCACCGTTATCACATCCTGGCTGGTTATCCAATTGCTTATAGATGAAAATTGGTGAAAACGCTTCGTTTGTGATGGAATCTTTTCCTGTCCATCCATTACTGATAGCCGCACAGATAGTTCTTGCTGCATAAGTGGTAGACCAAGAGGTGCATGTACCATGTGGCCCTTGAGACTTCGGAATCGGGCAATACCGCTTCAGAGAATAGGCCTTTGGCAGTACAGTATAATCTCTCGACATCAATCTGGGGGTGAGTGGTACTTTCCCATCTGCCTCAGAATCATATACACAGCCCAAACTATATCTTTGAGCATTGACAGATACAAATATCAATGTAAGAAATATAAGCAAAAATAATCTATTGTTAATCATACTACCTTTATTGTTTGTTAAAATAGAAATCACCTGTGAAAGAAGAAGACCACCATGGGTCTTGAGCCTGACCTGTCTTGCGTTTCACCTCTGCTCCTACTCTTTGAAAGAAGTGGAACACATCAAGATTAGGCACGTCCAAAGTGTTCAGGAATGCCTCAGTATATGGACTATTATGACCAGTTCCGTCTTGGGCCGTCTTGCCCGCACCTGTTGAGTACGAAATGATAGTTCCTGTTGGTGCATTCATCATAGATAGCCCTCGATTTCCCGTGCTCCTATGCCATCTGCGTGATAGAGGGTCATTACGACAGGCATCCAAGATAACTATTTTTAATTTGCAATGCGAATCCTCCATCACATCCAGCACTCGCTCCATGTCAATACATTTATACTTCATGTTGTCTTCAGCAAGGTTATCTATGTTCGTTGGAATAATATAGTTTACGCCTTTACTCTGAATACCGTGACCTGCATAATAGAACATTGCCACATCATAGCCTTTCGCCTTTTCTCTAAACGCAGACAATTCCTTATCCATCGTTTCCAGTGTTGCATCAAGCTTTAAAGTAACTTCAAAACCGAGACCCTCCAGTTTCTTGGCAACATCCTTTGCATCGTTTTCTGGATTAAGCAGATTCATCTCCGAATTACTATAATGGGAATTACCGATAACAAAAGCTATTCGTTTGTCATTAAACACTGGCATAGGATTGTTTCCTTGATAGGTAATTACCTTTTCAGATGTAGCTATGCCATCACCATTGCGGACACTTACGACGATACGGTTAATGCCCTCATTAAGAGCTAAAGTCCTATCTACCGCCAAATCATAACCATCTGTTGGCACAGACTTGATACCCCTAGACTGCATACCATTTACAGTTACATTCACTTCTTCTACCTTTGTTTTTGACTTGATGCCCAACTTCATGTGGTACTCTTTCTTGTTGGCGGTAGCTGCGAAGTCAAGCCATTCTATTGTTGGCAATTCACCACCTTGTGGACGATAAACAATGGTTTTCTCTTCCTGTGTCGTTCCTGCAGCATTTGTTACCGTCACCCTAATCACATTCTCACCCTCTGATAAAGTAATGTTCTTTTTAATCGTCATGGCATAAACGTCATTCTCAACCGATTTTATTCCTCTATCAGGTTTTCCGTTGATAGTAACAGTGACATTTTCTATTTTAGAATCAGATTTAACGCCAACACACAACTCATATAATAGTTGCTGAGAATTTGATATTAAGTTCAACCATGTAAAGGTCGCTAATTCATTTATTATGGTATCCCCTTTCTTCCTAAGTCTCTCATTTGCATTATTTGCTTCTTCCTGATTATTATATTGATGTCCCAAATCATCAAAAAACACCCACCTACTCTTTGGACTTTTTTTATGATAAGTAATCATTTTAGCATCAATATTCCAATCCTGTACCGAAACATTCTTCCCATAATTTTTAAAAGGTATAATAATATTTCCTTTGTTGTCTAAAAGAGCATATTTGTTACTCTTTTTAGCCCAAAGTGACCATCCATTAAAATTACACATGTAATCATAAGTATTAAAATTAATAATGACATTACCACGTACATCTATTAAAGCTTTTTTATTGTCCTTCCCAACTAATACAAAGCCATTACATCCTTCCATTTCCTCATACTTGTGAGATAAAATTTCTTTTCCATTATAGTCTATAACCCCCCATTTCCCATTCAACTTGGCAGCCAGAATACCATTGTCCTCATCAATCCAACATAAACTATCATATATTGGAGGTATCATCATTCTCCCCATATTATTGATTACGCCGCTATGATAATAGTCATTATTAACATTGTATCTAATTACAATTGTACACTTGAGTTTTTTGTATATTCGTGGTGCAATAGGAATGGCATAATAATCAGCTGAAAGTATTGCCCGTCTCCCATCTTCCGTTAGCAGTCCTACAGCATCAAGAGAGGTACCATTGTGCTTTTGAATTCCTCCATATTTTTGAATTTTAATGTAATTCCATTCTTTATTTAATTCAATCTTTTTGTATACTACAGGTATTACCTCTTGTCCATTCTCATCTATACATCCATAATATTCAATATATTCTTTTTGTCCGCCTTTCCATGTATACGAAAGTTCTTTTATACCCACAATTCTTAAGCCGGCATTGTTAGTTTCAGTACCAACATAATCATATTCACGCTGTGTTTTAATTTGTGCATCAGAAAAAGATGCATAGAATACTAACAACAACAATAAGATAATCTTATCCATATATGCTTCTGCCATTTTGAATAGAATTTTTCAATTATCACTATGAATTGACTAAAAAACTAATCAATTAGTTTAAGTTCTCAAACAAGAGACTCACAATACAATTTATTTACGACCCTGTCACGCATCAACTTCATATCAGTAAAGTTTCTGCTAATATTCTGCACAAGTTCAAGATAATTGTCACTTCCCTTTTCCTTGATATAATAGTATGGTAGGATAGAAATACAATTTTTATGTTCAAAAAGCGTATTAAGTAATGTACGGTCAGAAATTCCACAAGAGTGTCCCATAATGCAAATCTGAAAAGGTCCAGACTCAATAAACTCCAACATCTTGCGATAATAATCCGCTTCTAAATATCTTATAGATTTCATATTACGCAGACATTCATTATCATTTAATTTTTTAAGCTTTTCAAATTCGACATCTAATTCATCTCCGTATCCAAATATCACGCTTTCTGCATTATCCAAATAGCCATGAATGGGATTGACTTGCGCATTTTGCTCTGTTTCAGCATACCGTTTTGCTATCTTAGTATAATTAAAGTTCAACAGCATAATGTTTTCTGGTGAAATTTTATCAGGATTGCAGTTGTTCGAATAATTGAGATATTCCACAACTATTTCTCTCCTCTGTATCGGTCTATATATTTTGTCTTTAATAGAGTGAATAACTTTAACTTCTTTCTTTTCCTCCAATTTAAGATATTCTATCAGCATATTCTTCAAATGGCCCATTTGAATATTAAGAATCATCGGATTCAGTTTCTTCGAGTTGTCTGAATGATGAAAAGCCAATTGAAGAAGTAACGCGTAATATTCTTCCTCAACGTCAACCCATCCAGTAGTCCCAACTCTTTTACGGATGTTTTCCAGAAAGGTACAGAACTCTCTCATGCAATCTTCTATTTGCTTTTCAGTCATACAAGTAACATACAAGTCATAATGTCTAATCAAACTTTTATGCAAGATGCCTGAAGTGTCTTTTTTTTCAGTCAAGTACCAATCGATAAAATCTTTATAACTGGTCTTAAGCCCATGAGCCAAGTCAAAGCCGTTGCCTATAAGTACGATTCTGTTCATACTCCATTAACAAATAATGCCTCCTGAACTCCCAAATTCAGCGGTTAGTATTCGTTTTAGGTTTGTGGAAACAAAAAAGGCATGGGAGTTTCTACTTCTCGCCCATCCCTGTCGTCAGGCTCTCGCATTGCCCCTCTTCAAGGATAAGCAACGCAGCCAGCCCACGCCAAGTGATTATATATACAACTAAAGCCATACATTATTATATATAGCAATAGTAGGGATATAATCTACTCACGCAGACGCTTACCGTTGCATTACCTCTGTGAAGAGTTTCAAATTTGCGAGATTTGACGACACAGAATGATAACGTCCATAAACGCCTTTCTCCATTGGCCTGCCCTACAAACGGCATCGTCGGCCTCTGAATTCCATCGATGTCTTGACTTGTTTCAGCCACGAATGGCTGTCTAAGTCGTTTGCAAAGATAAAAAGAAAAAACCGAACTGCCAAACGATTTGGAAAGAAATTATAATCTCTGAATTGAAAATTCCCTTCACCGTCAGGTCATCGCGTTGACGATGAGACTGTTACGGTGAAGGGAAGTGCGGTGGCCAACGACTTAAATCATTGAGAAATTCGGCAAAATCCATATTGCCGAATAAAATAGAGCCAAATTACCGAACGAAAACAGTCCAAATTACCGAAAAATATTCAGCCAAATTACCGAATTTTAATAAAAAGTTGTATCAATATGGTTTGATAGAGATTAAACTCGGTGGCGATGAACTCATCAACGACGGTGCTTCCGCATTGAAAACTCTTGCCGATAAGATTGACACTACAAAGATGAAGAAGCCTTCGTTCCTCATGGTACTTACGGCTACCGGCGATTTTGCCTATCAACGAAAAGAAGATGGTGTGCTTGTCATACCTATTGGTTGCCTGAGGAATTAAAACAATATTTCATTCCCTTTGCCTCATATTTGCCAAAGGGTGCATTATGCTCAATGGCGGCATACAAAGACATATTTGCTCAAATTCTCACACCGAATTTCCCTTCACCGTCAGGTCATCGCTTTGACGATGAGGCTGTTACGGTGAAGGGAAGTGCGGCGGCCAACGAGTTGCAGGCGACGTGAGTGCTACAGGGCCACCACACGGTAGAGGTTGCCGCTGTGGTGATGCTCGCGGGGAATGCCCATGCGGGTGAGCATCTTGCCGAAGACCGTTTCCGACATGTTGCGCATGAGCGACGGGCTGTGCTTGGCCAGACGGGCCATCAGCTGACCGGCCGACAGGCACTCTACGCGCACGGTGCTGTTGTGAACCGTTTCGGCAGCGGCCTCGGCAGTCTTTTCGGCAGCGGTGCTGTCGGCAGCCTCGTCGGCCTCGGTGGCGGCGCGGAAGAACCGGGCGAACAGCTGCTCCTCTGGGGTGGGCTTGTAGTACCGCTGGTTGACGCGCTGCATCTCCTCTTCCTCGTCCTTGGTGAAGTGGTAGCGCCCGCCGTGCTCCACCTCGTGCAGCAGCTGGGCGAAGAGCTGTCGGTGGTCGATGCCCTCGATGTCTATCATGCCGTCCGGCTCCAGGATGAGGAAGCGTCGCGACCCGCTGCGGTCGGTCAGCAGCTGTCGGCTGTTGCTGGTGCCCACAAACGAGGCGATGCGCGGCAGCTGGTTGAAGTTCGTCTTGTACGCCTTGACGAACGACGGGCGCAGCGTCTGCATGAGCGTCTTCAGCTCGGGCATCTTCTTTGCCGGCAGCTTGTCGAACTCGTCGATGTTCAGCAGCGCAAACTCCACCAGCTTGCGCTCGGCATTGCCCTTCGACGTCAGCGTGAAGTCGTCGGTGTAGTACGACTCCAGCTCGTCGGGCAGCAGGGCATGCAGAAACGAGCTCTTGTTCAGCCCCTGCCGCTCGCTCACCAGCATGAGCATCACGGCATTGGCGTGGCGGCTGTCGCAGCCCATCCACTGGGCCACCACGGCGCGCAGCCAGACGGTCACCATGCGGCGGCAGTAGTCCGATGCGTTGATGCGCCGTGCCAGGTCGGCCGTGCGGTCGTGCCCGTCCCATGTGCCGCGGACCGATGCCAGCCATTCGGCCACGGGGTGGTAGTCGCGGGCCATCTCCGAGCGTATGCGCTGCTGCACGAGGCTCTTCAGGCAGAACACCTGTCCGTCGTCCTGCACGCGGTTCATGATGGTGTTCATCTGCCGCTCGTCCATCACCGTCCATGCCGCGCCGTTGCCGTCGGCCCGCCGCCGGTACTCATAGCTGTCGCGCACCACGTTGTGGCGGAACTCAAACTCGTGGCCCACGAAGTCGGCCATCTCGTGGATGGGGCGCAGCAGGGCACGCTTGCGCTGCTGGTATTTCGACTGTTCGTCGGCCTCCTGCATGTCGGCGGTGGTCTCCATCTGCCGGCGCAGCAGCGTGTTCTGCTTCTCCAGCTGTCCGATGTACTCGTTGCACTGTTGCAACTTCTTGGTTACGTTCAGTAGATTCTTGATCATGGTAGTAAATTTTTTTTAAAAAGGTTTGTATTTCCGTTGTTTTCGCGCTGCAAAAGTATCACTTTTTCTCCATTCGTGCAAGCGTTAAAGGTCATAAATTCCGTAGTTTCAGCCCTTTTCACCGCTCGCTTATCCACTGCCTCCCGACGCCTTCCGAATGCCGCCGCGCGGCCTTCTGTCTATTGCCGACGTAGGTCGGCAATTCTGCTGACGTTCGTCGGCTCTATTGCCGACGTAGGTCGGCAATACTGCTGACGTAGGTCGGCAATACTTTTTCAGCACAATGATGGCGAAAAATTTGCATGCTACGAAAATATTCATTACCTTTGCAGCCGAATAATAATCATTACCTATGAGCAAGCAACACACTATCAAATTCAGCGTACATCCTACGCCCAAGAAGCCTGGCGACAGCCAGCAGACCTACCACGTCAGGCAGCAGATTCACAAAGTCGTTCACACCGCAGAGCTGAAGGCCCATATCGAGGCGCACACCAACATTTCGGAAGGACTCTTCGAACTGGTGGTCACCACGCTGCGCCAGGAAATCGTAGAACAGCTGCTGGCCGGCAACGGCGTACACATCGACGGCCTGGGCCTCTTCACCCTGCAGTTGGGCACCGTGAAAGATGCCGACGACAACGGCAATCCCCACGGCACGACCTATACCTCGGAACAGGCGCTACGCACGCGCGACGTCATCGTCAGCGGTGTCAACTTCATTCCCGACAAGCAGATGCTGGGCCGCCTGCTGAGCGAGAGCTGTGGCTTTGAGCGCGTGAAGCGCACCACCGTCACCGACATTCCGCGTGGCAAGCTGCTCAAGACCCTGGCCGACTACTGTGCCGCGCACGACGGTTTCACGCGTACCGACTTCCAGCGGCTCTTCCACGTCACCCGCTACCGTGCCGACCAGATGCTCACCGAACTGGTAGGCGAGGAGTTTCCCAAATACTACCGCACCAAGCAGGGAGCCGCCTGGGTTTACCGCAAAACAGGTTCGTAAATGGTAGCTCCCTTCACCGCAACATGCTCTGTGTCAGCAGGAAAGCATGGCGGTGAAGGGAGAAAGAGATTACTGTTGCACGTGCTTCTTGGGCAGTTCGAAGACGAAGCGCGAGCCTTCCGTATAAGCCTCGTCGAGCCACAGCGTGCCGCCCAGCAGCTTCACGATGGCCTGGCAGATGGGCAGTCCCAGGCCCTGCAGCTTCATGTTGTCGCCCATCTCGCGGAACGTGTCGAAGATGTGCGGCCGGCGCTCTACGGGGATGCCCCGTCCCGTGTCGGTCACGCTGGTGCGCACCATGTCGCCATGCTCGTAGCATGCCAGCGTGATGACACCCTGGTCCGTAAACTGGATGGCATTCTCCAGCAGATGCTTCAGCAGCGCCTCCATGGCCTCCAGGTTGGTAGCCACCTCGTAGTCGTCGGGCAGTTCCGACTCGTAGAAAATCCGCACCCCCTCCTTGCACAGCGGGCGCATGGAATCGACCATGTGGCGCAGCAGGTGGTTGGGCGACAGCGTATAGTTGATGGGCAGCGACTTCTTGCTCTCGTAGAGCGACAGCTCGGCCATCTCGTCTATCAGCTTGGTGATGTGCTTCGAGTTCTCCTTGATCAGGTTCTTCAGCTCCGTGCGCTCCTCGGGCTGCAGGTCGTATTCCGGCGTGCTCAATATCTCGGAGAGGCCCTCGATGGGGTTCATCGGCGCGCGCAGCTCGTCGGTGATGTGGGTGATGAACTCGTTCTTCATGTCGAAGGCCTTCTCGGCCTCGTCGCGGGCGATGCCCAGCTTGACGTTCTCGTCCTCCAGCCGCTTGATGCGCAGGTGGTGGTGCCACAGCACGACGGCCAGGATGATGATGACGGCACCGATGAGCGTATAGATGAACAGGTGTTTCCATTTGGCACTCTCTTCCTCCAGCACCTTCTGTTCCAGCTTCAGGCGTTCGTTGTTCATCTGCACATAGCAGCTGGCCACCACGTTGCCGTGCGACACCAGCACGATGGAGTCGTTGATGGCCTTGAAGCGCGCCATGTATTCGTAGGCCTTGTCGTTATTGCCCATGCGGTGGTAGATGACCGCCATGCGCTCGGCGCGCTTCTCGGGCGACAGTTCCTTGCAGAGCTGCAGGGCCTTCTCGTAGTTGCCCTGCATGATTTCGTAGTTCACCTCCACCACCGGCTCGATGGTGCCTATGCCGTCGGTGCGCTTGAGGGTCATCAGCTCGTTGTAGATGCTGTCGTAGAGCACCTTGTTGTCCTTGTTGAAGGCAAACTGGCTCAGCCGGAACAAGGCCCTGCCCTTGTGGATGGGCAGCACGTTCGGCTCGGCCAGTATCTGGCGGGCATACTTCAGCCCGGCCTTCTGGTCCTTGCGGTGGTTGGCTATCTTCATCAGCTCCTGCAGGTCGTCGCCGGCACTCTCGTTGGGGAAATACTTGTGGCGGAACTCGACAGCCTTCAGGAATCCCTCTTCCGCCGCCTGGTAGTCCTGTTTCTGCAGAGCGTTCACGGCTTTGGTGTGCAGCACGACGTAGTTGCCCCAGAAGCTGTTCTGGTCTTCCGCATAGTCGGCTATCTTGTTGGCTATCTCTTCGGCCGCCACGTAGTTCTGGTGTGTGGCCTCGTAGGTTGACTGGTTGCCCCAGGCGGTGTAGAAGAGCCGCTCGTCGCCCTCTTTCTGGCATTCGGCCTTCAGTGCTTCGGTCACCCTGGTGAACTCGTCTTTGTCGTTGGTGCTGATGAGTCTCAGCATCTCGGTCTGCAGTTTTATCTTATGCAGATTGTCTTTTGCCGTAGCCGTCGTGCCCATCAGGCAGATGATGACGGCAGCAAGCAGTCTTAATCGTTGAATCATAATATATATTTAGGTGTGTCTTAATGTCATTTTTCGGCGTATTCGTAAAAAGCGGCAACAAAATTACAACATTTTTGTAAATTCTTTGCATGATTTGTGAAAAAAATGCCATTAACGAGCTTGCTTGGTCAAAAAACAAACGGAAAAAAGCCTTTTTCGAGCTTGCCGACAGACACTGCAAGCTCAAAAAAGGCTTTTTCTTTCTGCTCAGGACGCTATCTCACCATCACCTTGCGCACCGTGCCGTCGCTCATGCGCACGATGTTCAGGCCGCGGCGCGTGCCCTGCTGCTGCCGGCCGTTCAGGTCGTAGATGCTCTTGACGGCTGCCTCGACGGCACCGTTGGTTACGCTATGAATGCCCGTTGCTTCGCCCACGCGGCAGGTTCGAGACATGCTACCCCGGCGTGTGTGCCGTGCGCACCGCTACCGGATAAACAGCAGCTCGCGGTATTTGGGCAGCGTCCAGAGTCCGTCTTCGACAATCATTTCCAGCTTGTCTATCTCGTAGCGGATGCTGTCCATGTGCGGACACACGGTGTCGTGGTAGCTGATGGCGCGCTGGTGGATGTCGTGGATGCGGTTGGCCACGCGGCGGGCCTCGGTCAGCTCTTCCACCATCTGCTCAATCTTCTCCGTGCGCTCGGCAATCTCTTCGATGAGTTTCATGTTGCGGGCCGACAGCCGTTCGGCCTTGTCGGCAGAGAACACGTCCTTCATGCCCTGCACGTTCTTGATGAGCTGCGACTGGTAGTGGGTAGAGACGGGGATGATGTGGTTCATGGCCAGGTCGCCCAGCACGCGGGCCTCTATCTGCACGGTCTTGACATACATCTCCCACTTCACCTCGTTGCGGGCTTCCAGCTCCTTGGCTGTCATCACCTTCGTGCTCTCAAACATGTGGATGCTCGACTCGTCGAGATAGTGCTC
The DNA here is from genome assembly GCA_947165435.1 of uncultured Prevotella sp. Lineage (GTDB taxonomy): Bacteria > Bacteroidota > Bacteroidia > Bacteroidales > Bacteroidaceae > Prevotella. The sequence goes on along the minus strand of CAMVAI010000033.1, from coordinate 9,655 downwards.
GAAGATGACGGGGCACGACTTCTCGACATCCAGTCCGCGGCGGGCAGCCTCCTGGACCCATTCCTCGGAATAGCCGTTGCCGTCGAAGCGCACGGGCTTGCAGGTCTTGATGTCTTCCTTCAGGGTCTTCAGAATGGCACTGACCTTGTTGTCGCCGGCCTGCATCTTGGCATCGACACGCTCCCTGAACGAGGCGAGGGCTTCGGCCATGGCGGCATTGAGGGCTATCATGGCCGAGGCGCAGTTGACGCTGGACCCCGGGGCACGGAACTCGAAGCGGTTGCCGGTGAAGGCGAAGGGCGACGTGCGGTTGCGGTCGGTGTTATCGACAATCAGGTCGGGAATCTGCGGGATGTCAATCTCCATGCCCTGCTTGCCTTTCAGGTTGAACAGCTCGTCGGTGTCCGAAGCCTCGATATGGTTCAGCAGCTCCGTCAGCTGGGTGCCGAGGAAGCTGGAGATAATCGACGGCGGGGCCTCGTTGCCGCCCAGGCGGTGGGCATTGGTGGCCGACATGATGCTGGCCTTCAGCAGTCCGTTGTGCTTGTACACGGCCATCAGTGTCTCGACGATGAAGGTGATGAAGCGCAGGTTTTCTTCGGGGGTGGCCCCGGGGGCATGCAGCAGCACGCCGGTATCGGTAGAGAGGCTCCAGTTGTTGTGCTTGCCCGAGCCGTTGATGCCGTCGAAGGGTTTCTCGTGCAGCAGCACGCGGAAGCCGTGGTTGCGGGCCACCTTCTTCATGAGCGACATGAGCAGCATGTTGTGATCGACGGCCAGGTTGCACTCCTCGAAGATGGGAGCCAGCTCAAACTGGTTCGGGGCCACCTCGTTGTGGCGCGTCTTCACGGGAATGGCCAACTCCAGGGCCTGAATCTCCAGGTCTTTCATGAAGGCCTGCACCCGGTCGGGGATGGTGCCGAAGTAGTGGTCGTCCATCTGCTGGTTCTTGGCCGACTCGTGGCCCATCAGCGTGCGGCCCGTCATCAGCAGGTCGGGGCGGGCGGAGTAGAGTCCTTCGTCAACGAGGAAATACTCCTGTTCCCAGCCCAGGTTCACCTGCACCTTCTGCACGTCGTCGTAGAATAGGCGGCATACGTCCTTGGCGGCATTGCCCACGGCGTGTAGGGCGCGCAGCAGCGGAGCCTTGTAGTCGAGGGCTTCGCCGGTATAGGCTATGAAGATGGTGGGAATGCACAGCGTGTCGTCGATGATGAAGACGGGCGACGTGGGGTCCCAGGCCGAGTAGCCGCGGGCCTCGAAGGTGTTGCGGATGCCGCCGTTGGGGAAACTGGAGGCGTCAGGCTCCTGCTGCACCAGCAGCTTGCCGGAGAATTTCTCGATCATGCCGCCCTTGCCGTCGTGCTCTACGAAGGCGTCGTGCTTCTCGGCGGTGCCCTCGGTCAGCGGCTGAAACCAGTGGGTGTAGTGGGTGACGCCCATCTCCATGGCCCACTGTTTCATGCCGGCAGCCACGGCGTCGGCTATCGAGCGGTCTAAATGGGCACCGTTGTCCATCACGTCTATCATCTTGTCATAGACGTCCTTGGGCAGGTATTTATACATTTTCTGTCGCGTGAAGACATACTTGCCGAAGTATTCCGACGGACGCTCCGAGGGAACCTTCACTTCGACGGGGCGTTTCTTGAAAGCCTCTTCTACTACCTGAAATCGTAAATTGTTTGAAACCATATATCTTTGTGTTGCTGATTGTTTTTAGTCTATGAATCGTTTTGTGATATCCTGATAAGCGTCTATTCGACGGTCGCGCAGGAAAGGCCACCAGCGGCGCACCTGTTCGGAGCGGCGCAGGTCGATGTCGATGACGGCTGTGGCCTCGCGGTCGGTGGGAGCCTCGTAGAGCAGCTCGCCCTGCGGTCCGCAGACGAACGACGTGCCCCAGAAGGGTACGCCGTCTTCGTCGCCCACGCGGTTCACAGCCACTACGGGCAGTCCGTTGGCTACGGCATGTCCGCGCTGTACCGTCTGCCAGGCTGTGCGCTGTCGCTGCTGCTCGTCGTGCGTGTCGGCGGGGTCCCAGCCGATGGCGGTGGGATAGATGAGCAGCTCGGCACCCTGCAGGGCCATCAGGCGGGCAGCCTCGGGGTACCACTGGTCCCAGCAGACGAGCACACCCAGTCGGCCTACGGAGGTGTCGATGGGGTGGAAGCCTAAGTCGCCGGGGGTGAAATAGAATTTCTCGTAATAGCCGGGGTCGTCGGGGATGTGCATCTTACGGTAGCGTCCGGCTATCGTGCCGTCTTTCTCTATCACGACGGCGGTATTGTGGTACAGGCCGGTGGCGCGTCGCTCGAACAGCGAGGTGACGATGACGATGCCCAGCTCCTTGGCCAGCGTGCCGAAGACCTGTGTCGATGGGCCGGGAATGGGCTCGGCCAGGTCGAAGATGCCGACATCCTCTGTCTGGCAGAAGTAGAGCGAGTTGTGCAGCTCCTGCAGCACGACGAGTTCGGCTCCCTGGTGGGCCAGCTGGCGTGTCTTGGTGACCAGCTGGAGCATGTTCTGCTTCACGTCGGCCGTGTTGTGTTGTTGTATGATTCCGATTTTCATCGTGAGACGTATTGAATGGTTAATGACAGATTAACATGTTTTTGAGACGGATGGAAAGAGACTAATAGTATTGCATGGTGCAACAGTGCAGCGAACCGTGCTGGCGGATGACGGCGCGGCAGTCGATGCCCACCATCTCGCGGTCAGGATAGGCTTGGCGGATGGTGTCGAGAGCCACGGCGTCGAGGTCAGGCTGTGCGTAGGTGGGCACCAGTACGGCACCGTTGATGACCAGATAGTTGGCGTAGGTGGCAGGCAGCCGCTGACCGTCTTCATCCGTGATGGGGCGGGGCAGGGGCAGCTTGAGCAGCCGGTAGGGCTTGCCCTCCGGCGTCAGCAGGGCCTGCAGCTCTTGTTCCATGAGCAGCAGGTCGGGGTGGTCGTCGTCGCTCCCTATATATAATAAGGTGTCGTCAGGACAGATGCGCACCAGCGTGTCGATATGCCCGTCGGTGTCGTCGCCTATCAGACTGCCGTGCTGTAGCCACACCACCCGCTGGGCACCGAGATACGTCTTCAGCCGCTCTTCAATCTGCTGGCGGCTGAGCGGCTGGTTGCGGTGGGGTGCCATCAGACAGCACTCGGTAGTAAAAATGGTGCCCCGCCCGTCGCTCTCGATACTGCCACCCTCTAACACGAAATCAAGATGCGGCTCGTAAGTCCCCGTCACCCGCTGGCTGTCGTACAGTCGGCGGTTGATCTGATTGTCCAGTTCGGCAGGGAACTTCTCGCCCCATCCGTTGAAACAGAAGTCGAGGAGGATGGGTGTCGGTGCATCGGATGACGGCACCGCGTGAGGATGACGGGAGGAATCCGCCGGCTCTTCGACAACGGTGATGAAACCGTGGTCGCGGGCCCAGGTGTCGTTGTGTGGAATGTCGTTGCCGACGATTAATACAGGCTCGCGCCGCTCTATTTCGCGCTTCATCTCGTCATAGACGGCAGTGATTTCGTCGAGCATGGGAGCCCAGTCGGTACCGGCGTGCGGCCACGTCAGCTGCACACAGCTCTGCGGCTCCCATTCTGCCGGCATGCGTCGTTTCTTCTCTATCATGGCTGCAAAGGTACGAAAAAATTAGAAAAAGTAGTATGGGTGACGCTAATTTTTTCACATTTCATTTTTCACTTTTCATTGAAAAGTAGTACCTTTGCACCTTGATATGATATTAGAGTTGCACAATATCACCATAGACAGCCGTATTGGCAACCTTTCGCTGTGGGCCGACGGCGGCCGCCTGGTTACCGTAGGCGGCGCGAAGGGCAGCGGCAAGAGCACGCTGCTGCGCGCCGTCATGGGACTGCTGCCTGTCGATGGCGGACACATCAGTATCGACGGCGAACTGCTCACCCCTCTGTCGGCACCGTTTTTCCGTCGGCAGATGGCCTACGTGCCCCAGCAGCTGACGCTCATCGAGGGCTATGACGGTATATGCGACGTGTCGCAACTGCTGTTCTCGCTGAAGGTGAACAAGGGCGCACCGGCGTTCAGGCTGCCACACGACAACCGCCGGTTCGACGAGCTGACAGCCGACGAGCGATACCTGCTGCTACTGAACAATGCCATACAGCTGGGCCGCCCCATGCTGATAGCCGACGAGCCGCCCGAGCCACTGACGCAGGACGGCGCGGCTGCCGTGGCCGACCTGCTGCTGTCGGCATCGAAGCGCGGTGTGGCGGTGCTGGCCGTCCACTCGCCAATCACAGAAAACCACATACAGTTATGAATATCAACGAAAGTCACTACGTGTTATGAACATCTCTCTCTTCTTGCGCCGCTCGGCCCTTGTCGTGGTTCGTGCAGCAGCCACGCTGCTGCTATTGGCGTTCTGCCTGCACTATGTGTTCCTGTGGGACCGTGTGTGGCTGACGCTGCTGTGGGTGCTGGCGGCGGGTGTACTGGCTTCGGCAGTCTATTGCCGCAAGTGGATGTTGTTGCCTGTCATCGCAGCGGTCACCGTAGCCGTGCTGCCTGTGGCACTGCTCGTAGTGTGGCTCTTAGGGGCTGACCGTCTGTTCGCTCCCTCATGGCTCATCCCCGTGGCGGCCTTGTTGGGGGCGCAGTCGCTCTATGTGGCGCGTCACGCCCTGTCCGACTATGCGCTCAACCGCAGACAGAGCCGGTCGCTCTACGAATACCTGCGGGCCAACGGAGCCACCGAGCTGGAAGCCCAGCGGCCCTTCGTGGTCAGGTCGTTGGGGCGGGCCTATACGCCCGTGCTGTCGAAAGCCTTGCTGGCGGGTATCGTCTTCGTGCCCTCGCTGCTGTGCGGACTGCTGATGGGTGGCGTGCCGCCCTTGCGTGCGGCATGGACTGTGGCGGTCGTGACGGTGGGTGCTCAGTGCGGTGCCCTGCTGGCATTTGCGGCAGCACTCTATATCTATTATAAACTGAGTCGATGAGCAACTCTTATCATCTATTACAAACTGAGTCGATGATTACTAATATTTATAAGCAACAATGAAAACACTGTTTATATTCTTGGCCTGCCTGCTGCTGACAGGCCAGCAACAAGACCTCACCGATGTGAAAGTGGGGCAGGACGTCACCTATTTGCAACGTTATGCCTACCGCTGCTGGTATTCCGAGCCGCTGCGTATCCCGTTAGCGGTGTCGTGGTATCTCACCGGCGACCATGTGTCGGGCAAAAATAAGCGCAAGGGCGTGGCCTTCCATCCCGACTACGACGTGAAGGGGATAGCCGTCACCACCTACGACTACATGCAGTCGGGCTACGACCGCGGACACATGTGCCCGTCGGGCGACAACAAGTGGAACCAACAGGCACAGGAGGAGTCGTTCCTGATGACGAACATCTGTCCGCAGAACCACCTGCTGAACACCAACGACTGGAACGACCTGGAGCAGCTCTGCCGCCAATGGGCACGGCGCTACGGCAAGGTGTACATTGTCTGCGGCCCCATCTTGCGCGGCGACAAGCACAAGGCGATAGGCCGGCAGCGCAACCGGCGCATCACCGTTCCGGAGGCTTTCTATAAGGTGGTGCTGCGGGCTACCGAGAAAGACACAGTGGCCATCGGCTTCGTCTATGAGAATACGGGCAGCCGACAGCCCATGCGGCAGGCCGTGCGCACCGTCGATGAGATAGAGCGGATGACGGGTCATGACTTCTTCTCGGCCTTGGATGACAAGACGGAGAAACGTGTTGAGTCGCGCTCCTCACTCGCCGTCTGGTAGGCAAAAGTCGGAAGCCTCCTACAGCGCATCATTTTTCCCCTGCACTCCCGTTTTTTTCGAGTGCAGGGGAAATGTTTTGACGAGGTGAAAGCCCGTGAACAGGCCAAGGCTATCGCGCAGATGACGGAGTTGCTGACGCAGGACGACTTGACAATGGACAAAAAACGACGACATGTAATGAAAAAAAATGGCAAAGACGAATGTGGTTTGCCGTTTTTTTTGTAATTTTGCAGGCCTAAAGAGGTATTAATATATAAAAAGGTAAAGATTTATGGGTGGCTTTTTTGGCACTATCTCTACTAAGGACTGCGTAAACGACTTGTTTTACGGGACCGACTACAACTCGCACTTAGGTACAAAACGCGCCGGACTGGTGACATTCGACGAGGAAAGCGGATTCCACCGCTCTATCCACTCGCTGGAGCGAAATTATTTCCGCTCACGCTTCGAGGACGAACTGGATCAGTTTAAAGGGCATCAGGGCATAGGTGTCATCAGCGACACCGACCCGCAGCCTATCATCGTCAATTCCCACTTGGGCCGCTATGCCGTGGTGACGGTGGCTAAGATCAATAATCTTCGCGAAATTGCCGAGGAGCTGCTGAAGGAGCGTATGCACTTCAGCGAAATGTCGGCCAACAACATCAACCAGACGGAGCTGGTGGCCCTGCTCATCAACATGGGCGACAGCTTCGTTGAGGGTATCAATAAGGTGTACCAGAAGATAAAGGGCTCGTGCTCGATGCTCATCCTGACGGAAGACGGCATCATTGCGGCACGCGACTTCCTAGGGCGCACGCCCATTGTGATAGGCCAGAAAGAGGTACACAACCTGACGCCCATCGGCACCGACTTCTGCATCAAGGCGTATGCCGTGTCGAGCGAGACAACCAGTTTCCCCAACCTCGACTACAAGGTGCTGCGCGACGTGGGGCCGGGCGAGATAGTGCGCCTGCGGGCCACCGGCATCGAGGTGCTGCAGCAGCCGATGACGCGCTGCCAGATATGCTCGTTCCTGTGGGTTTACTACGGTTTCCCCGCCAGCGACTACGAGGGCATCAACACCGAGTATGTACGCGAGAAGAACGGACGGCTGATGGGCGAGAAGGACACCGAGGCTCAGGCCGACCTGGTGTGCGGCATACCCGACTCGGGGGTGGGCATGGCTTTGGGCTATTCACACGGCAGCGGCGTGCCCTACAAGCGTGCCGTGCTGAAATACACGCCCACATGGCCCCGCTCGTTCACCCCCGGCAATCAGACGCGCCGCGACCTGGTGGCGAAGATGAAGCTCATTCCCAACCCCGCCATACTGAAAGACCAGCGTATCGTGTTCTGCGACGACTCCATCGTGCGCGGCACCCAGTTGCGCGACAACGTGCGAACCTTCTTCGAGAACGGGGCCCGCGAGGTGCATGTGCGCATCTCTTGTCCGCCGTTGGTCTATGGCTGCCCATTCATCGGGTTCACCAGCAGCAAGAGTGACTTGGAGCTGATTTCGCGACGCATCATCAAGGACTTCGAGGGCGATGACAAGAAGAACCTGGAGCAGTATGCCAAGACCGGTTCGCCGGAGTATCAACGCATGGTGCAGGAGATAGCCCGCCGCTTGGGACTGACCAGTCTGAAGTTTGCCACGCTTGAAGACCTCATCGAGTCCATTGGTCTGCCCAAGGAGCGCGTCTGCACCCACTGCTTCGACGGCAGCTCGTATAACGTAACGGATCGGTAGTGGCTGCGTATAGCCGTAACAGCTCATGCTCCTGGGGAGGTGAGTTGTGTATAGCCGTAACTATTCAGCGATTATCCCATTTTGCCGTTAAGGCGTTAACAAATCATAAAATTCAAAGTTCAAAGTTCTAAGTTCAAAGAAAAAGAGCTAACTTTGCAGTCTAAAACCATTTAGAAGCGTGAAAATAAAGCAAGTGCTCGAAGCCCTTGAACAGTTCGCGCCTCTGCCCTTGCAGGAAAGCTGGGACAATGCTGGCCTGCAAGTAGGGCTGACAGAGGCGGACGTGTCAGGGGCATTATTGTGTTTAGACGTCAACGAACACATTGTCGACGAGGCTTTGCGGCGTGGCTGCAACCTCATTGTGAGCCACCATCCCCTGCTGTTTCGCGGCTTGAAGCAGATTGGCGACGCCAACTATGTGCAGCGTTGTGTCATCAAGGCCCTGAAGAACGACGTTGCGGTAGTGTCGATGCACACCAATATGGACAATGCAAAGGGTGGCGTGAACTGGAAGATAGCCGAGAAGCTGGGACTGACCGATGTAGCCTTTTTTGCCACCAAGCAGACGGACGGCGTAGAGGCCGGCAGCGGCGTGGTGGGAAGATTGCCGGAGCCGTTGGCAGCCGACGACTTTGTGCTGCGGGTGAAGAAATGCTTCGATGTGGAGTGTGCCCAGTGCAACGAACTGCTGCGGCGGCCTGTCAGCTGGGTGGCGATATGCGGCGGTGCGGGCGACTTCCTGTTAGACGAGGCGGTGGCGTGCGGAGCCGATGCCTTCATCACCGGCGAGATGCACTACCACCAGTATTTCGACTACGAGCAGAAGATACAAATCTGCGTCATCGGACACTATCAGAGCGAGCAATTCACCACCGAGGTGTTCCGCGACATCATCCGTCAGCAATGCCCTGGGGTGCAGACATATATTGCAGAGACGAATACTAATCCGATATTATATTTATAGCCGGAAAATGCAGAAAATCCGGTTCTAAAAAAACAAGAAACAATTATGGCAAAGAAAGATCCTACAGACATGCCGGTTGAAGAGCGCCTGAAGACACTCTATCAGCTACAGAGCACGCTCTCAAGCATTGACGAGAAGCGGGCATTGAGAGGCGAGCTGCCTCTGGAAGTACAAGACCTTGAGGACGAGTTGGAAGGTCTGTCAACGCGTATTGAGAAGATACAGGCTGACATCAATGACTACGAGCGAGCCATCAGTCAGAAACGCGGCGAGATAGAGACGGCCAAGGCCAGCGTGGAGCGTTACAAGGCACAGTTGGAGGAGGTGAAGAACAACCGCGAGTATGACACGCTGTCGAAGGAAATTGAGTTCCAGTCGCTGGAAATCGAGCTGTGCAACAAGAAAATCAAGGAAGCCACGTTCAAGGTGGAAGAGAAGAAAAACGAGCTGGCTCAGAATCAGGAGTTGATAGATGACCGCCAGCAGGCTCTGGAGCTGAAGAAGAGCGAGCTGGACGAAATCATGGAGGAGACGCGCTCGGAGGAAGAGAAGCTGAAACTGAAGGTGAAGGAGCTGGAGCTGAAGATTGAGCCCCGCCTGCTGACATCGTTCAAGCGCATCCGCAAGAATGCCCGCAACGGTCTCGGCATCGTCTATGTGCAGCGTGATGCCTGCGGCGGCTGCTTCAATAAGATTCCGCCACAGCGCCAGTTGGATATCAAGATGCACAAGAAAATTATCGTATGCGAATATTGCGGACGCATTCTCATCGACCCCGAACTGGCTGGCGTGAAGATTGACAAGCCTGTGGTAGAGGAGAAGAAAACGCGTAAGCGCACCATCCGCAAAACCGTGAAAAAGGCTGCCGAGGAATCCGTTGACGTACCTGAGGCAGAGGCATAAATCAATCCATTTGTGGAAAGGCCACTGGTTTCCGCCAGTGGCCTTTCCATAATCACTGGAAGCCTTCCCACGAAAATTACTAGCCTCTCCACGAAAATTAGTGGCCTCTCCATGAATATTACTAGCCTCTCCACGAAAATTACTAGCCTCTCCATGAAAATTACTAGCCTCTCCATGAAAATTAGTGGCCTCTCCATGTCTGCCGTGCGTCTTCGTCCTTTGGGTCGGATTTCTAATCATGAGCGGTAGAAAGATTGCATTAGCCTCATTACCAGATTGTTAAATAATC
>CAMVAI010000032.1 GCA_947165435.1 uncultured Prevotella sp. | reverse complement strand
CACCGAGTTTATCAACGATAATTGCCTTTACTTTGCTTTCAATTTCTGACATAATACTTTTTCTTTAATTGTTAATAATTTGATTCCTAATCTTATGTTTCTTAGCCTGAAAACACGCTAAGCGGATGCAAAGTAACACATTTTTATTGAGTTACGCAAATAAAATCGATAAAAAAGCACGTCTTTTTGCACATCGGCCTACCATTTGTGCATTAAATAGGCGTCGAAAAGGGTGTTTTCTACACTTTTTCAACAGCAAATGTCTCGCGACGAAGCGGATAATGGTTGCGCAAAGCCTCGAAAGCCGAGGGGTCGGCCTTCAGCTTCCGACTGTCGTCCATCGGGTTATACAAGTCAAGGGGACTGCCGCTATAGTTGAAGCCGACGGGAAGGGGCGGCGGCACGATGGCTCCCGGATGGGGCAGGCGGAAATGGCGGCACAGCGCATCGACCACCATGTTGTCGGCGTTCACCTTGCCGTCGGCGGAATAGCCGGCAATGTGCGGCGTACCGATGAACACACGCTGCAGCAGCTCGGGGTCGATGTGCGGCTCGTGCTCCCAGACATCGATGACGGCATCGCGCACACGGCCCGCCTGGAGGGCTGCCAGCAGACTGCCGCCATCGACAACCTCGCCGCGACTGGTGTTTATAATATATGGTACGCGGGAAAGGCGGTGGAAGAAGGCCTCGTCGGCCAGATGGTAGGTGGCGTAGCGGCCCTCGCGGGTCAGCGGCACATGGAAGGTGATGACGTCCGACTCGCGCTCAATGACGTCCATCGACACAAACGACGGGTCACCCAGCAGCGGGTCGCACACCAGCACGCGCAGGCCCAGCCGCTCGGCCACCGCCCTGACCTTGGAGCCGACATGGCCGCAACCCACTATGCCGATGGTGGAGCGATGCAGCTGCAGCCCGCGCTGGGCCAACAGGAGCAGCGAACACTCGACATACTGCGCCACGGAACCGGAATTACAGCCAGGGCAGTTGGTCCAGCGGATGCCGGCCTGCTGCAGGTAGGCGACATCCAGATGGTCGAAACCGATGGTGGCCGTAGCCACCAGCTGTACACGGCTGCCGTCGAGCAGACGGCTGTCGCAGCGGGTACGGGTGCGGACAATCAGGGCATCGGCATCGCGGACATCAGCGGCACCGATGGAACCGCCCGGCAAATAGACCACGTCGTCGGCCAGCAAGGCCAGCTTTTCGCGGATAAAAGGTATCTTATCGTCGGCTACTATCTTCATATCTCTTTGTAGGCTTTCGCCCTCTTTTCTGTACAAACTATCTCTGTTTTTCTGTGCAAAGTTACAAAATATATTTAAATTATGACGCACGAACAGCGAACTATCAATTATTTTGCGTATCTTTGCACCAAAATAAACCGATTTTTATGTCTTTTACCGAACAAGCGAACAAGATTTTCAATCAAGCCATCCGCGACTATCACCTCACTGATAACGTGGACTCAAACATCAACAACCCCTACGAAAGGGACACCATCGAGCACAACCTCTATCTGAAATGCTGGATAGACACCGTGCAGTGGCACTTGGAAGACATCATACGCGACCCGCACATCAACCCCGTGGAGGCACTGGGACTGAAGCGACGCATAGACCACTCGAACCAGGACCGCACAGACCTGGTGGAAGAGATTGACTCCTACTTCCGGCAGGTCTATCACGACGTCACTCCCCTACCCGACGCACGGCTGAACACCGAGAGTCCGGCATGGGCCATCGACCGACTGTCTATCCTGGCGCTGAAGATATGGCACATGCGCGAACAAACCGAGCGCAACGATGCCGACCCGGTACACATCAAGAAATGTCAAGACAAGCTGAGCGTGCTGTTAGAGCAGCAGCAGGATCTCTCCACGGCCATCGACCAGCTGTTGGAAGACATCCAGAAGGGCCGCAAATACATGAAGGTGTACCGCCAGATGAAGATGTACAACGACCCGAGCACCAACCCGGTATTGTATAAGAAATAAGCGCGGCGGAATAACGGCATCCCGAAATACCGAAATACCGAATAACAAAAAAAAACAGCGTCATGAAGAAAGAGCACATCCTCGTCATACGGTTCTCGGCCATGGGCGACGTCGCCATGGTGGTGCCTGTGGTGTGGTCGCTGGCCAGACAGTATCCTGACGTGCGCATCACCGTGCTCAGCCGTGCCTTCGCACGACCCTTCTTCGACAAACTGGCCCCCAACGTCAACTTCATGGTGGCCGACCTGAAAAAGGAATATCGCGGACTGAAGGGGCTGAACGCCCTCTACCGCCGACTGGCGGCGAAACAGTTCTCCGCCGTGGCCGACCTGCACAACGTGCTGCGCTCGGAATATCTGCGACTGCGGTTCAACATGGGTCACTACCGTGTGGCACACATCGACAAGCACCGCAAAGGCCGCCGACACATCACGTCGGCAAAACATAAACAGCTGACGCAGCAGCCTACGTCGTTTGAAAACTATGCCGATGTGTTCCGCCGCTTAGGCTATCCCGTAGATATACAGTTCCACAGCATCTTCCCGCCGGAAGGCGGCATGCTCAACCTGTTGCCGCCACCCGTCAACTTCAAGAATAGCGACGAGCAATGGATAGGCATAGCACCCTTCGCCGCACACCCGGGAAAGGTCTATCCGCCGGAGAAGATGGAAGAGGTGATTAAACACGTCATCGAGCACAACCCGCATGCACGCATCTTCCTCTTCGGACGAGGCGAACAGGAGGAGCACTGGTTCCGCCAGTGGTGCGAGCGCTACTGGCTGTGTACGCAGGCGGGAGAATATGCCAAGTCGCTGGAGCAGGAACTCATCCTGATGAGCCACCTCGACGTGATGGTGAGCATGGACTCGTCGAACATGCACCTGGCATCGCTCGTGGGCATACCCGTCGTCAGCATCTGGGGAGCGACACATCCCTATGCCGGCTTCTTAGGATGGGGACAGCAGCAAGAGAACATCATACAGACCGACCTGGACTGCCGGCCCTGCAGCATCTACGGGCAGAAGCCCTGCCGGCGCGGCGACTTCGCCTGCATGAACAGCATCAAACCGCAAACTATTATCGAGAGAATAAATACCCTATTACAAACTAAACAAAATCAGAAAAAAGTATGAAAAAGTACATTTGCGACACCTGTGGTTACGTGTATGACCCTGAAGTTGGCGACCCCGACAACGGCATCGCCCCCGGCACCGCCTTCGAAGACATCCCCGAAGACTGGGTATGCCCCATCTGCGGCGTAGGCAAGGACGACTTCTCGGCAGAAGAGTAGAAGAAAGATAACCGAATCGCTTGGCGGTTCGGTTATTTCTTTGTAACTTTGCAGCCAGAAACCGATACAACGGAATAACACCATCCCGCCAAATCGAAAATCGAAAATCAGTAAATCGAAAATAAACAAAAATGTCATTAAAATGTGGAATTGTCGGACTGCCCAACGTAGGTAAGTCAACTTTATTCAACTGTCTGTCGAGTGCGAAAGCCCAGGCAGCCAATTTTCCCTTTTGTACGATAGAACCCAACGTGGGTGTGATTACCGTGCCCGACGAGCGGCTCACGAAGCTGGCCGAGCTGGTACATCCCGGACGCATCGTGCCGGCCACGTGCGAGATAGTAGATATTGCCGGACTGGTGAAGGGGGCCTCGAAGGGCGAAGGCTTGGGTAACAAATTCTTGGGAAACATCCGCGAGACGGATGCCATCATCCATGTGCTGCGCTGTTTCGAGGACGAGAACATCACGCATGTCGATGGCACCATCGACCCCATCCGCGACAAGGAAATCATCGACACCGAGCTGCAGCTGAAAGACCTGGAGACCATTGAGAGCCGACTGGCCAAGACGGAGAAGGCTGCTGCCGCCGGCAACAAGGACGCAAAGGTGGAGGTGACGGTGCTGAAGGCCTACAAGGCTGTGCTCGACGAGGGCAAGAACGCCCGCATCGTGGAGTTCGACTCGAAGGAAGAGCAGGACTGCGCCCGCAATCTGTTCCTGCTGACGGCCAAGCCCGTGCTCTACGTGTGCAACGTCGGCGAGGCTGATGCCAAGAGCGGCAATGCCTTCACCGAGAAGGTGGAAGCGCTGGCCCGTGAGGAGGGTGCCGAGTCGATGGTGATAGCCGCCAAGACCGAGGAGGACATTGCCGAGCTGGAGTCGTATGAAGACAAGCAGCTGTTCCTTGAAGAGCTGGGCTTGGAGGAAAGCGGCGTGAACCGCCTCATCAAGAAGGCCTACGCCCTGCTGAACCTCGAAACATTCATCACCGCCGGCGAGATGGAGGTGAAGGCCTGGACGTACAAGAAGGGCTGGAAGGCTCCGCAGTGTGCGGGCGTCATCCATACCGACTTCGAGAAGGGCTTCATCCGCGCCGAGGTCATCAAGTACGACGACTACATCCAGTATGGCTCAGAGGCTGCCGTGCGCGAAGCCGGCAAGATGGGCATCGAGGGCAAGGACTACGTGGTGCAGGACGGCGACATCATGCACTTCCGCTTTAACGTTTAGAAAATAAAAGGCTATGAACGAATTTCTCTTTATCACCTGGAATCCGAACGAGGGCATAGGCCCGTTCCGATGGTACGGCCTGTGCTGGCTCATCGGCCTGGCACTGGCCTATCTGGTGGTGAAACGGCTGTATAAGGAACAGAAAATCAAGGACGAGCTGTTCGACCCGCTGTTCATCTACTGCTTCATAGGCATACTCTTAGGAGCACGACTGGGACATTGCATCTTCTACGAACCCGACCACTTCCTGACGTCCGGCAAGGGTTTTGTAGAGATGTTCCTGCCCATACGGTTCCTGGCCGACGGCGGATGGAAATACACCGGCTTCCAGGGACTGGCATCGCACGGCGGCACACTGGGCCTCATCATTGCCCTGTGGCTGTATGTGAAGAAGACGAAGCTGAGCATCTGGCGCGTGCTCGACAACATCGCCATTGCCACAGGCACGACCGCCTGCTTCATCAGACTGGGCAACCTGATGAACTCCGAGATTATCGGCAAGGTGACCGACGTGCCTTGGGCCTTCGTCTTCGAGCGTGTCGATATGCTGCCGCGCCACCCGGGCCAGCTCTACGAGGCCATTGCCTACGGCCTGCTGTTCTTCGTGATGTGGATGCTGCACAAGCGCATGCCCGAGAAGATAGGCACGGGCTGGTATTTCGGCTTCTGCCTGACGTATATCTTCACCTTCCGCTTCTTCATAGAATATACAAAGGAGATACAGGAAGCCTTCGAAGCCTCCATGCCGCTCGACATGGGTCAGCTGCTCAGCATACCGTTCGTCGTCGTGGGTATCGCATGTATGGCAAGAAGCAAAAGGGTAACGGGGTGAGAATATCGACAACCCGGCAAAAAGGAACTGATTAACAAGAATACCAAAAACTAACTTATGAAAACTAAAAGCCTATTATTAATCATCACCCTGCTGATCTGCACCACGCTGCACGCCGAGCCCGCTTATACCGACGAGGAGAAGCGGGTGATGCAACGCTACTACGAGCTGTTTAGCCAACCCGATGAAGAGAAGGAGTTCTACGTCCTGAACCAGCAGGTGAAAGCCATCATGGAGAAGCGCAGCGGCAGGCAGGGCTACTACGTGTTCCGCATCAACGAGGTGACCTACGAAATCAACATGGGGCGCAGCAGCAAGGCGCTGAAGATGGCCCAGGAGGTGCTGAAGGAAATGAAGGAGCACGGCGACAACTACTTCGACATGATATACAGCACGATGGGCACCATCTACGAAGACCGGGGCAACTACAAGATGTCGCACTACTACAACGAGAAGGCCATCAACATGGTACAGCCCACCGACACCATCGGCAAGATAGGGGCCTATCTGGGCATGGCCAACCTGGAGAGCAGCAACCACCCCGACGAGGCCATCCGGCTGGTGGACTATATCCTGCCCTACTGCCGTAAATACCCCAACCACTACAACTATGCGCAGACGATGAAAGCACTGGCCTATTTCTTCAAGAACGACACCGAGGCCTTCTTCCGCACGCTGCGCGAATATAATATGTACAAGGGCGAACACAACCTGATGGACGAACAGAACGACGGCATCATGCAGACCATCAATGCCATTCTGACCAACAACCATCAGGCAGCCATCAGCCTCATCAACGACAAGACACTCTTCACCGAGAACATGGGCTACTACGACATGCTCATACAGATGTACAAGCTGAAGGGCGAGCCGGAGCAGGTCATCGACGTGCAACGGCGCAAGCTGAACGCCATCGACTCGCTGAACGCCAACCTCATCTTCGAGAACATGAACCAGATGAACGCCGAAATGGAGGTGAACAAGGCACAGCAGGAGGTCATCAAGAACCGTATGTACTGGCTGTCGGCCGTCTTGGCACTGCTGGTGGTGGTCATGCTGCTGCTGCTATGGCGACACCTGACGCGCCGCCGCTATCAGAAACGGCTGCTGAAGAAGAACCAGGAGCTGGAGGTAGCCCTCGACCACGCCAAGGAGTCGGACCGCATGAAGACGCTGTTCATCCAGCACGTCAGCCACGAGATACGCACACCGCTGAACGTCATCACGGGCTATGCACAGATAGTGAACAACCCTGACTACGACCTGGACGACGCGACGCGGAAGAGCATGCTGGGCGACATCAGCAGGAACACCAAGGCCATCACCGACATCGTGAACGAGCTGTTAGAGCTGGCCGACGGCGAGAGCCGCGAGCACTACGAGCTGAACGACGACATCGCGGTGAACGAGCTGTGCCGCAAGATGATAAACGAAACGGAGAGCCTCAACGACGGACGGCTACAGCTGAACTTCAAGAGCATGGTCGGCGACGACTATACCCTCAAGAGCAACCGCATGGCCCTGGGCAACATCCTGCTGCAGCTGCTGAACAATGCCGTGAAGTTCACCAAGGAAGGGTCGGTAGAGCTGTGCGTCAGGGAGCTTCCTGCCAACGGCGGCACCGAGTTCAGCGTGACCGACACCGGCATCGGCATCAGCAAGGAGCACCAAGACCTGGTGTTCGAGCGTTTCTATAAGGTAGATGCCTTCAAGCAAGGCTTCGGCTTAGGACTGACCGTCTGCTTGAAGATGGCCCGTCTGTTAGGCGCCACACTGGTACTCGACAAGCACTACAACAAGGGAGCCCGCTTCGTGTTGACGGTTCACGGTTAATGGTTCATGGTTCACGGTTAATGGTTATCGTTATTTCCCCGTAACAATGCGCTTGATGTCGTTCAGCTTGTTGAGGGCTTCGATGGGTGTCAGGTTGTTGACATCGAGGCCAAGGATTTCGTCGCGCACCTGACAGAGTACGGGGTCGTCTAACTGGAAGAACGACAGCTGCATGCCCTCGCGGCTCTGTGCTATCTCTGCCGTCGGCTTGCCCACAGCACCAACCTTTCCGCCCTGCGAGCGTCCTACCGACGAGGCCTCGCTCTCCAGCTGTTTCAGTATCGTGTTGGCCCGCTTTACTATACTCTTCGGCATGCCCGAAATCTCGGCGACATGAATACCGAAGGAGTGCTCAGAGCCGCCCCGCTCCAGCTTGCGCATAAAAATCACCTTGCCGTCAACCTCCTTCACCGACACGTTGTAGTTCTTGATGCGCTTGAAGTTCTTCTCCATCTCGTTCAGCTCGTGGTAGTGGGTGGCAAAGAGCGTACGGGCCTGCGCCTTGGGGTGCTCGTGCAGATACTCCACGATGGCCCATGCAATAGAGATGCCGTCGTAGGTGCTGGTGCCGCGCCCTAACTCGTCGAAGAGCACCAAGGAGCGCGGCGTGACATTGTTCAGGATGTTCGACGCCTCGGTCATCTCCACCATGAAGGTCGATTCGCCCAAGGAGATATTGTCGGAGGCTCCCACACGGGTGAAGATCTTGTCCACCAGACCGATTCTCGCGCTCTCTGCGGGCACGAAGCATCCCGTCTGGGCCAGCAGCACGATGAGTGCCGTCTGGCGCAGCAGAGCCGACTTACCGGCCATATTCGGTCCGGTGATGATGATGATCTGCTGGCGCTCCTGGTCCAGCACGATGTCGTTGGGCACATAGTGCTCGCCGATGGGCAGCTGGGTCTCGATGACGGGGTGGCGGCCCTGCCGGATGTCGATGACGTCAGACGTGTCGATGACGGGCCGCACATAGTGGTTGGCCTCTGCCGTCTTGGCTGCCGACAGCAGGCAGTCTAAGTGGGCTATGATGTTGGCGTCTTGCTGCACTTGCGCAATATACTCCTGGGCGGCTGTCACCAGGGCAGTGAACAGTTGCTGCTCCAGGGCGAGAATCCTGTCTTCGGCACCTAATATCTTCTCTTCGTATTCCTTCAGCTCCTGCGTAATGTACCGCTCGGCCTGCGCCAGCGTCTGCTTGCGCACCCACTCCTGCGGCACGTGGTCCTTATACGTGTTGCGCACCTCCAGATAGTAGCCGAAGACATTGTTGTAGCCTATCTTCAGCGACTGGATGCCGGTCTGTTCGGCCTCGCGCTGCTGCAGCTGCAGCAGATAGTCCTTGCCCGAGTAGGCGATGCGGCGCAGCTCGTCAAGCTCGCTGTTCACGCCCTCACGGATGACGCCACCCTTCTGCACCTGCAGCGGCGGGTCGTTCTGTACTTCGCGGGCGATGCGGTCGCGCAGGGCCTCGCAGAGCGAGAGGCGCTCCCCTACCCTACGCAGAGCGGCGGCGGCACCCGACGATAAATCGCCGGGAACGGTGGCGGCAGCTGGCACTTCTCCATCGGAAACGGCGGCGGCACCCGACGATAAATCGCCGGGAACGGCGGCGGCGAGGCAGGCGGCCTTGATGGGGGCGATGGCTTCGAGGGCAGTTTTCAGCTGTACCATTTCGCGCGGCGACACCCGGCCTACGGCCACCTTCGACACGATGCGCTCCAGGTCGCCGATGCGCTGCAGCTGTTCGTCAACGATGCGGCGGAACTCGGGTTCCCGGAAGAAATAGTCAACCACGTCCAGGCGCTCGTTGATGGGCTTCGCGTCCTTCAGCGGGAATACCAGCCAGCGGCGTAGCATTCGCCCGCCCATGGGACTGACGGTGCGGTCTATCACGTCGAGCAGGCTCTTGCCGTCTTCCTGCATGGTATTCAGCAGTTCCAGCGAGCGCACGGTAAACTTGTCTAACCGCACGTAGCGCTCTTCCTCGATGCGGGCCAGCGACGTGATATGTCCTATCTGCGTATGGAGCGTCTGCTCCAGATACTGCAGGATGGCCCCCGAGGCGATGACGCCGTTCTTCAAATGGTCCACGCCGAAGCCCTTCAGCGACTTGACATTGAAATGGTGGTAGAGCTTCTGGTGGGCCGTCTGTTCGGTGAACACCCAGTCGTCCATCTGGTACGTACACAGGCGCACACCGAAATAGTGCTCGAAGTCGCGCTTGCGCTCCCGTTCGTAGAGCACCTCCTTGGGCTGGAAATTGCCAATGAGCTTCTCCACATAGTCGTAGGTGCCCTCGCCACAGAGGAACTCGCCGGTGGAAATGTCGAGGAACGACACGCCGCAGGCGGCCTTGCCGAAGTGGACGGCACAGAGGAAGTTGTTCTCCTTGTAGTTGAGCACGTTGTCCTGCATGGCCACGCCGGGCGTGACGAGCTCGGTGATGCCGCGCTTCACCAGTTTCTTGGTCAGCTTCGGGTCTTCCAGCTGGTCGCAGATGGCCACCCGCTTGCCGGCCCGTATGAGCTTGGGCAGGTAGGTGTCTAAGGCGTGATGCGGAAAACCCGCCATCTCGTCGCCCTTTGCGCCGGCACCGTTGTTGCGGTGTGTCAGCGTGATGCCAAGTATGCGTGCGGCAATGACGGCATCGTCGCAGTAGGTCTCGTAGAAGTCGCCGCAACGGAACAGCAACAGTGCCTCAGGGTATTTCTCCTTGAAGTCGAAAAACTGTTTCATCATCGGGGTAAGCTCCTTCGAGCCGTCTTTCTTTGCCATCTTCGTGTTTTGATTGAGCATGCAAAGGTACGAAAAATGGGCGAAACTCGCAAGAGTTCCACCCAAATTATTGTTATTTTTTGTGAGTGGCCTCTCCACTGCCCTACAGCATGTGGAGAAATCACTTCCGCATGGGTTTTCTATTACCGTTATTCCTACTTCATCACCACTTTCTTGCCGTTGATGATGACCAGACCCTTGTAGCCACGGTTCACCACCTGTCCGGCCAGGTTGTATATCGTGCCGTTCTGCACAGCAGCGGCAGCCTTGACGGCGGAGATGCCGGTGGGATCGGCAGTCTTCACAAAGCTGATGAGATAGAGCTGGTAGTTCTCTTTGTATTTTGAACCCATGCCCGTCAGTGTGTACTTGGCACCTGCTACCAAATCATCGATATTCATACCCCACTGGTTATAGACAGCAAACTCTGTTTCACCCACCTTGAAAACCAGGTTCTTAACATTTGCACTGACATATTCAGCATCCTTGATGGTCAGGTAGCCATTGACGTTCTCACCCAGCTTGTCAATCGTGATTTCAGTGGGTGTAGGCGTAGGACCATCACCATATACTGTGAACTCGATGTCATCCTTGCTAACTTCAAATTCGGGCAGACCATTGTAAACTTTCAGCGTGCCATAGATAGCACCCTTCTGACCGTTTTCAAGGTCACTTGTAATCAGTTGGCCTGTGGTTAGTCCGAGATTGCTACCGTAGAGCAACATGCTGTTTTGTCCGTCATTAATGTAAGTATTCTGACCGTTGGCATAAACAACCTGCAATACCGCTGAAGTCATGGATTGCTGTTCGATAATACCCCAATAGGACACCATCACGCCTTTGTTCCACTTTTCATCACCATTAGTGACATCCTTCAGCATTTCGGCCAGAGTGAAATATCCTTTGTAAACACTCAACTTGTAGCTTGCCGAACTCTGCCTATACGTATCATCGCCGGCATACGAGGCCGTGATGGTGACGATGCCGCCTTCAGTAGGATTCACCAGTTCGATATTGCTACCGTTAATCTTTGCCAGCGATTCGTCACTGCTACTCCACGTGACCGTTGCTCCGGCAACGGTAGCATCGCCGGCCTTCACCGTAGCTGTGGGCAGAGCCAGCGTGGCATCCTTGCCGGGAGTGGCCTTCGTGACATAGTCGTCAGAGAGCACTACTGTAGTAGTTTGCTTGTTGTCAGAAGTGCCCGCTGTATAGGTAATGACAATCTGTGAAATACGAACCTGAATATTCGAAGCATTTCCATTGCCAATAGTGAAAGAACTGCTGTTAATAGCAAAATTGCCGTCAGTACCCGAGACAGCATTGCCTTCGACAGTAACACTCGCGTTGCTATACGATGCACCGTTAAATGTCATGGCTATCGACGTGATGGTAGCACCCGTGAGCGACGAGACGGTGATGGTATTACCGCCATTGGCATTCCCATACAAGCGGAAGTCACCAGCCTTATTTAAACCAGGAGCATTAGTTGACGCTCCCTTATCGGCAGTGACTGACCATGCAGACGCATCAAGACCAAACGTTTCAGCCTCGTTAGAGCCGTCTGCCTTCATGTTTGCTGTTGTTGTAAGGGAATGCTTCATGGTCACTTCATCGGCCCATGCACTACTCATGCCGAGAATAGCCAATAATGTTAGCGTAAAAATTTTTTTCATAAGCGTTTTATTTTAGTTTATTATTAATTACAACGGCAAAGTTACGAAAAGTTTTCCAACGCGCAAACATTTGAGGGATGTTTTTTCATAGATAATGATTATTTTATACATTTTTGCGTGCCCGAAGTCTTTTTAATGGTTTATTAGTTTGGCGGTATGCGGAAAAAACATTAACTTTGCACCAAATATGCGAAAAAAAATCAAAACAACTATAATATATGGAATACAACTTTAGAGACATTGAGCAGAAATGGCAGAAACGGTGGGTGGAGATGAAGACCTACCGCGTGACGGAAGACACGACGAAACAGAAGTTCTACGTGCTGAACATGTTCCCCTACCCTTCCGGGGCCGGTCTGCACGTTGGCCACCCGTTGGGATACATCGCCTCCGACATCTACGCCCGCTACAAGCGGCAGCAGGGATATAACGTGCTGAACCCGATGGGCTACGACGCCTACGGACTGCCCGCCGAGCAATACGCCATACAGACCGGGCAGCACCCCGAGAAGACCACCGTCGAGAACATCAACCGCTACCGCTCGCAGCTGGACAAGATAGGCTTCTCGTTCGACTGGGAGCGCGAGGTGCGCACCTGCGACCCTATCTATTATAAGTGGACGCAGTGGGCCTTCCAGCGCATGTTCAAGTCGTATTTCAGCCTGTCGTCGAAGAAAGCGCAGCCCACCATCAAGCTCATCGAGCACTTCGAGCTGATGGGCACGGAGAACTGCAACGCACTGGGCACGGAGGAGCTGCACTTCACAGCCTCAGACTGGGCCTCGTTCTCGGAGAAGAAGAAGCAGGAGGTGCTGATGAACTACCGCATAGCCTACCTGGCCGACACGATGGTGAACTGGTGCCCGAAGCTGGGCACGGTGCTGGCCAACGACGAGGTGGTGGACGGCGTGAGCGTGCGCGGCGGCTATCCCGTGGTGCAGAAGAAGATGCGCCAATGGTGCCTGCGTGTCAGTGCCTATGCCCAGCGGCTGCTGGACGGATTGGACGAGATAGACTGGACCGACTCGCTAAAAGAGACCCAGCGCAACTGGATAGGGCGTTCAGAGGGTACGGAAGTGGTGTTCAAGGTGGCCGACAGTGATAAGCACTTTACCATTTTCACCACCCGCGCCGACACGATGTTCGGCGTGACGTTCATGGTGCTGGCCCCGGAGAGCGACCTCGTGGCCCAGCTGACCACCCCTGAACAGAAGCAGGCCGTAGAGGAATACCTGGAATACGTGAAGAAACGCACCGAGCGTGACCGCCAGATGGACCACAAGGTGACGGGTGTCTTCTCTGGAAGCTATGCCATCAATCCGTTCACCGAAGAGAAGATACCCATCTGGATAGCCGAATACGTGCTGGCCGGCTACGGCACGGGAGCCATCATGGCCGTGCCTGCCCACGACAGCCGCGACTATGCCTTCGCCAAGCACTTCGGGCTGCCCATCATCCCGCTGATAGAGGGTGCCGACGTGTCGGAAGAGAGCTATGACGCCAAGGAGGGTATCATGTGCAACAGTCCGGTGGTCAGCGCTTCTGCCACTGACAAGCCCAAGTTCTCGCTGAACGGGCTGACGGTCAAGGAAGCCATTGCCGCCACGAAGAAATACGTGACGGAGCAGGGCATAGGCCGCGTGAAGGTGAACTACCGTCTGCGCGATGCCATCTTCTCACGGCAGCGCTACTGGGGCGAGCCGTTCCCTGTATATTATAAGGACGACATGCCGTACATGATACCGAAGGAATGCCTGCCCCTGGAATTGCCCGAGATAGACAAGTACCAGCCCACCGAGACCGGCGAACCCCCGTTGGGCCGCGCCAAGCAGTGGGCCTGGGACACGAAGACGGATAGTGTGGTCGATGTTTCTGACATCGACAACAAGACCGTCTTCCCCTTAGAGCTGAACACCATGCCCGGCTTTGCAGGCTCCAGCGCCTACTATCTGCGCTACATGGACCCGAAGAACGAGAAGGCCCTCGTCAGCCGCGATGCTGACGAGTACTGGCGCAACGTTGACCTCTACGTGGGCGGTACGGAGCATGCTACGGGCCACCTGATTTATAGCCGCTTCTGGAACAAGTTCCTCTACGACTCGGGCTACTCGTGCGAAGACGAGCCGTTCAAGAAGCTGGTGAACCAGGGCATGATTCAGGGCCGCTCCAACTTCGTCTATCGCATCGAGGACGAGGGTGATGACAAGGGCAAGTTCGTCAGCGTAGGGCTGAAGGACAAATACCAGACCACACCCATCCACGTGGATGTGAACATTGTGTCGGCCGACATGCTGGACATCAAGGCCTTCCGTGCCTGGCGCCCTGAATACAAGCAGGCCGAGTTCATCATGGAAGACGGCAGCCGGCTTGCCGCCAACGAGCAGCCCGCAGCCGGCGCCCAGTACAAGTGCGGATGGGCGATAGAGAAGATGTCGAAGTCGATGTTCAACGTGGTGAACCCCGACATGATTGTCGAGAAATACGGTGCCGACACGCTGCGCCTCTATGAGATGTTCCTCGGCCCGGTGGAGCAGTCGAAGCCCTGGGACACCAACGGCATTGACGGCTGCCACCGCTTCCTGAAGAAATTCTGGGCACTCTTCTACGGCAACTCGCGTGAAAATCCTGACGGCAAATTGCTGGCCGACGACAGCGAGCCCACAAGGGAGAACCTGAAGTCGGTACACAAGCTCATCAAGAAGGTGAGCCAGGACATCGAGCAGTTCTCGTACAACACCTCCATCTCGGCCTTCATGATCTGCGTCGGCGAGCTGGCACAGCAGAAATGCAAGAGCCGCGAGGCGCTGAAGACGCTGGTGATACTCATTGCCCCGTTTGCACCCCACATCGCCGAAGAGCTGTGGGAGGCCCTGGGCGAGCAGGGTAGTGTCTGCGACTCCAAATGGCCTAAGTGGAACGAGGAGTACCTGGTGGAGAACACCGTCAAGCTGGGCGTGGCCTTCAACGGCAAGACGCGCTTCGATATGGAGTTTGCCGCCGATGCCGACAACCAGACCATCCAGGATGCCGTGCTGGCCGACGAGCGCTCGAAGAAATACATCGAGGGAGACATCGTGAAAGTCATCATCGTGCCCAAGCGAATGGTGAACATCGTCTATAAGAAGTAAGAAAAACGGCGCTGAACCACAAGCTCTACAAGTAAGTAAATGACGCTGGACCATAAACTCATCTGGAACGAGGTCAAGGACTATATGTTTATAGCCCTTGGCCTCGGCATCTATACCGTGGCCTTCACCATCTTCCTCATGCCCTACCAGATAGTGGCTGGGGGAGTGACCGGCTTGTCGGCCATCATCTACTACGCCACCGGATTCCATCTGGAGAACACCTACATCATCATCAACGGACTACTGCTCGTGGTAGCCCTGAAGATACTGGGCGTGAAATTCCTGATGAAGACCATCTTCGCCATCGTCACGCTCTACCTGATGCTGATGTTCGCACAGGAGATGGTGCCTACGCAAGACAACGGGCTGCCCTTCAAACTGATGGGCGAGGGGCAGGACTTCATGTCGATGATTATCGGCTGCGTGATGACGGGTATAGCCCTGGCCACCGTGTTCACCCACAACGGCTCTACGGGCGGCACCGACATCATTGCCGCCTCGGTGAACAAGTATCATCCCAACGTGTCGCTGGGCAACGTGCTCATAGCCGCCGACTTCTGCATCATCGGCTCGTGTATGTTCTTCCCGCAGTTCGGCACCTACATGGAGCGTGCCCACAAGGTGATGTTCGGCTTCTGCGTGATGGCCCTGGAGAACTACACCCTCGACTACGTGATGAACGCCCGCCGACAGTCGGTGCAGTTCATGATATTCTCGAAGAAATGGCAGGAGATAGCCAACGCCATCGGCACACAGATGAACCACGGCGTGACCATCCTCGACGGCCACGGCTGGTACACAGGCCACCAGATGAAGGTGCTCTGCATCCTGGCCAAGAAGAACGAGAGCATCAACATGTTCCGACTCATCAAGATGATCGACCCCAATGCCTTCGTCTCGCAGTCGAGCGTCATCGGTGTCTATGGCGAGGGCTTTGAAGAAATGAGAGTAAGCGTAAAAAAAGACAAGAAGATGAAGATAGTATTCGCCACGAACAACATGAACAAGCTCACGGAAGTGAGAAAGATACTGGGCAACAAGTTTGAAGTGCTGGCGCTCGAAGACATCGGATGCCACGACGACATACCCGAAAAGGGACAGACGCTGGAAGACAACGCCCTGCTGAAGGCACAGTATGTGTACAAGAAATACAAGGTTGACTGCTTTGCCGACGACACCGGACTGGAGGTCGAAGCACTGGGCGGTGCCCCCGGTGTGTATAGCGCACGCTATGCCGGCGGGGCAGGGCACGACTCGGAGGCAAACATGAAGAAACTGCTGGCCGATTTAGGGAATAATAACAATCGCAAGGCACGATTCCGCACCATCATCGCGTTAATAATAGACGGACGGGTAAGAACCTTCGAGGGCATCGTCAACGGCGAGATTATCCGCGAAAAGAGGGGAGGGGAGGGCTTCGGCTACGACCCCATCTTCCAGCCCGAAGGCTACGACAAGACGTTTGCTGAACTGGGCACCGGCATCAAGAACCAGATCAGCCACCGCGCCCGTGCCGTACAGAAGCTGGCCGAATACCTGAAAAGGGAACAAAAGTAGGCAGCAGAAGGACAGAAAGCAGGCGGCAAAGGCAGCAAAAGCAGGCAGCAAAGGCAGCAAAAGCAGGCAGCAAAATAATAACAGTAAAAAAGGCAGAAAAAAGAATAAAGCAGCAACGACAATGAGAACAAACAGAAAACTATGGCATGCACGTATCGTAAAATGGTTGTTACCCTTTTACCTCTTTACCTTTCTGCCCCTACACGCCCAGATAGGCTCATGGCGCAACTACCTGGCCTACCACGACGTGCAGCAGATACAGGCCGCCGGCAGCTCGCAGCTCTTCGTGCTGGCCTCGAACAACCTCTACCGCTATAACCGCCAGGACTACACCATACACACCTACGACAAGACCAACGGCATGAGCGACGTGTATATCACGCAGATAGTCTGGAACAAAACGGCTAAACGCCTGGTGGCTGTTTATGAAAACAGCAATATCGACATCATTGATTTAAATGACAATATATTCAATATCAGCAGCTTATACACCAAAGCCATCACTGGCAACAAAACCATCAACAACGTATATGCCTACAACCAATACGTCTATCTTTGCTGTGGTTTCGGCATCGTGAAAATTGATGTCAACCGTTTAGAAATCAGCGAGAGCTATATGTTGGGACGCAATATCACCGATGTTGTCATCAGCGGTGATGACATCTACGCCAAAATCGTAGATAAGAAAACAACACTGGTCGGCACACCCGTCATACCCTATGGTGCCACTACCATCAACATCGACTCACTGGAAAAGGCTCGCTACAAAACCGACATTATCACCTACTATATCAAGGGTTCGCTGAATGCAAACCTCATTGATGCCGGAAACTGGGAGAAATGTATAGAAGACCAGTCGTCACGCTTTACACAAGACAACACCGACTATGACACCTATATCGAGGAAGTGAAGACGCTCCAGCCCGGCGGTCCGAAGTACAATTACTTCGGTTTTCTGAGGTTTGCCAACGGACAGCTATATAGCTGTAACGGTAACTCTGGAACTACTCAGCCCGGTTGTATTCAGATTCTGAACAATGGCAACTGGAACATTTACAAAGACGACGATATCAGCAGCCAGTCAGGATATAACTACATCACCATCTATTGCCTCGACTATGATCCTAACGATATTTCGCATGTCTTTGCCGGTGCCATGAATGGTTTATACGAGTTTCGTAACGGGCAGTTTGTCAAATTCTACAACAGCACGAATAGCCCGATAGAAGCCTTCAACGGAACAAGTATGAACCATCAGCTGGTGACAGGCGTAAAGTTTGATGCTAACGGTACGCTATGGCTGTTGAACAGCCAAGCACCCACAAAGGCAATGATTAAATATAGCAACGGAACATTCACCTCTGTGCCGCAACCCGTACTGATGAAGCTCGATGAAGCTCCATTTAAAAACAAGAGCAATGGCTTTATGTGCAACATGATGATTGACAGAGAGGGATATATGTGGTTTGTCAATGACAACTGGGCACTTGCGGCTCTCTACCGATACAACATCAGCACCAATACGATTACTGCATACGAAAAGATAGTAAACCAGGATGGTATTGCCATACAAAACCTATACCATGTAACCAGTGTTGTAGAAGACTTGGAAAACAATATATGGATAGGAACAGACCAGGGTCCGTTCATGCTGGAAAGAGCACGTATTGAAAACGGCGAATCTATATTCACTCAAGTGAAAGTGCCGAGAAACGACGGCACCAACTATGCCGACTACCTGTTGTCCGGCATTTACATCCACGACATCGTTGTAGATGCCGCAGGGCGTAAATGGTTTGCCACCGACGGCAATGGTGTTTACCTTATCAGTGCCGATAACATGACGCAGCTGCAGCACTTCACCGTTGAAAACAGCAATCTGCTGTCAAATACCGTCTTGGACATTGACATCAACAATGAGACGGGCGAAGTATTCTTTGGAGCTGCAAACGGCCTGTGCTCCTATATGAGCGACGCCACCACCACCTACGACGAAATGACGAAAGACAACGTGTGGGCCTATCCTAACCCCGTGACGCCCGAGTATCGGGGACTCATCACCGTTGTCGGCCTTACGCTCAATGCCGACGTGAAGATACTCGCCTCGAACGGAGCCTTGGTGGCCGAGGGGCGCAGCAGCGGCGGCACCTTCACATGGAACGGCTGCGACAAGAACGGCGACCCCGTGGCCAGCGGCGTCTATATGGTGGCTACGGCCAAAGCCGACGGCAGCAAGGGTACGGTATGTAAGATTGCTATCGTCAGATGAACCCCAAGCAATACATATACAGGCATTGGAGTATCGTTATCATCCTATTCCTTTTACCTGTCATGCTATATGCCATATTGCATATTCTGCCTACACACGACGACTGGGCAGGAACCACCAAGCCCGACTTCGCCCCATTCTTCGTCAAGGAGCACTTCTTTTTCTACGGTTACCACTGGCGCCCATTCGACACCTGGATAGGATATATAGCAGGCCGCAACCCACAGGTGCTATACCCACTATTCAATCATATTCTCGTAGTCGCAGGGCATGTGCTGTGTTCGCTGACTGTCTATAAGCTGCTTGCCGTATTAGGCTTTAGCCGCACGGCACAAAACATCACCACGCTCTTCTTCTTCATAGCCCCCGCAACAATGGCTACCACCACAGCTGTCGATAGCCAGAACCAGGTCTATGCGCTAACTATAGATATAGTAGCCTTTCTGGCTTATATCAAGCTGAAGAAGGGCAAATACGTCCTCTGGCCCCTGCTTGTCTTCCTGGCAGCACTGTTCAAGGAGAACGGTCTGATGTGGGCACTTATCTGTCCGATATTGGCTTTCGGCTTTGACTTTATCAACAAAAAGACGCTCAAGAAAGACCTTATAGCAGGAGTCATGCTCATGATGCTATATGCTCTGGCTATCGTCATTCAGCCCAAGGACATGAACATCCACCCGGAATATGTGCCAAGCGTGCTGAAGGTCATTACAAGTGCCGTCAAGTTCTTGTTTACATCCTTCATCACCGTAGATTATATCTGGCTGTTACATGCTCCCAGCAGAAACCTGTGGATGGCAGCATTGACACTAATGCTCGCATTGCCTTTCTTCTATGTCATATTCGTCAGGAATGTCAGAATAGTAAGGGAAAAGAAAATCGTCTGCACACTGATAGCCCTCTGTATCGCCGCTGCCCCACATGTGCTTACCGTCTATAGCATGATGCATACCTATGCAGGACTCGTCATGATAGCCATCATCACAGCCCACTCCATTACAGTCTGCCAACAGGACATAAAACTTGTAACGACGGCTTTCGTCTTGTTCGTCATCGCCGCCATCATCATCGATGTCCACCTCATTGACGCCTCAATAAAATCAGGATTAGTGGGCAAAAAGATGGCTGTAGAGGCCGTTCAGAAGACAGACCAGCCGGCAGACAGAGTGTATGTAGTGATTATAGAAGACGCCTATCCCAAACTCTCTTCGTTCTGCGTAATTCCCTCCGAAGCTTTCGGATGGGGATATGCCACACAATATGAGACTAACTACCGGTGGCCAAAGGCTATCCAGGACACTACTATCACACGTGCTGCCCATGCGATGTCTGAAGCCAGGAAAATCTGTCACGACAAGCTGCGCCACAAGGCTGCAGATTGTACGTGGATTGTCGATCATCAGAATATCTATGTTGTTACGAAATAAAGTCATACAGCTGTTTGCCGACAAGACTTTCATTAAGTTTGTCATGGTTGGAGTGGTCAACACCATTGTTGGCACCTCTATTATGTTCATATTCTATAATGTCTTCCACTTGGGCTATTGGTTCTCGTCAGCCTCCAACTATTTCTTCGGCAGCATCTGCAGCTATCTGCTCAACAAGCATTTCACCTTCCAGTATCACGAAAAAGGGTGGGGGTCGCTCTTGCGATTCACCATCAATATCGTAATCTGCTATCTGCTGGCCTATGGTATGGCCAAGCCGCTGATAGAATGGCTGCTGTCTGGGTTCGACACAGTCATCAAGGAGAACATATCCATGGGCTTAGGCATGTGCCTGTTCATTGCATTCAACTACTTGGGTCAGCGATTCTTTGCCTTCAAGAAAAAACAACATGAAAAATCCTTCAAGGAAAAATAACATGAAAAATGATTGTTTTGTTTTTTCTTTGTATTGTCGCCACTTCTTCGTACCTTTGTAGCCGATGAGACATCTGCTGACCGTCATGCTGTCCGTGCTGTGTACTGCTGTCTATGCGCAAATGCGCATCAATGGCAGGCCGGTGGTCTATGACTATCAGGCTAACACCATGATGGTCACCATACCGCAGCAGCACTTCGGCAGCAGCCGGACATACACCGTAGAGCTGGACGAAGGATGGTCAGACCTGCGCATCAACGGCAGCAAGGTGAACGGCAGCTATTTCTTCCGCAGCATTGCCGGCGGCAAGACATACCCGATGACCGTCCGCAACCGGGATATGTATGTCATTACGTCCAGCATCACGTTCACTTTCCTGCCCATCGTACACCTGGAAGGTGACTTCGGCTACGACTACCAGCAGGCTACCGTCAGCGTGTATATGCCCGACGAGGCATCGAAAGTGCAGCTGACGGGCAAGATAAAATGGCGCGGCGGTACCACCAATGCTGCCGACAAACACAAGCGCAACTACAAGATCAAGTTCGATGACGACGTGCAGTTCTTCGGACTGCGCAAGGACGACAGCTGGATACTCGATGCCGGACAGGCTGACCTCTTCCGACTGCGCAACCGCATAGCCACCGAGCTGTGGAACGACATGGCCCGCAAGCCCTATTATGCCGACCAGGAACCCGAGGCACTGTCGGGCGTGCGAGGTAGGGTAGTGGAGCTATTCCTCAACAGGGAGTATCGCGGCATCTACTGTCTCACCGAGGCCATGGACCGCAAGGAAATGAAGCTGAAGAAGGTGGACAAGAACACGGGCGAGATACGCGGCTGTCTGTATAAGTCGGCAAGCTATGGAGCATCCATGATGTACAACTATCCCTCAGTTTACGATAACAAGAGCGAGACGTGGGACACCTTCGAAGTGAAATACCCAGAGCTGGACGATGCCCCTGAAACCGATTGGAGCACGCTGTGGAACGCTATCAACTTCGTGGCTACCAGTAGTGACGACGAATTCAGAAAACACATATCAGAATACTTCGATATACCGGCACTGATAGACTATTTTGTATTTATCAACGCACTGAATGCGTGCGATAACGTAGGAAAAAACATGTACTGGGCGGTGTATGACAAAACCAAAGACAAACGGCTGACACCGGCTGTCTGGGATTTAGACTTGTCGGCAGGGTCGAAAATGCTCGACTATTATCTGACAGGTACCGCCGGTGCTCATTCGCCAGAATACAAGATGGAGCCACATATCAACCTTACTTACCGTCTTTCAACGCTCAATGTTGACGGATGGAATGACGCTGTGGCAAAACGCTATAGAGAACTGCGGCAAAGTGTGCTTTCTACCGACAGCCTTGTCAAGCGATATGCCGAATATTTTGACCAATTAGACTTCAGTGGTGCTGCCGCCCGCGAAGAGGAGCTATGGTCAGAAGATTCAGACGTCAAGGGAGAAGAGAT
The DNA here is from genome assembly GCA_947165435.1 of uncultured Prevotella sp. Classification (GTDB taxonomy): domain Bacteria; phylum Bacteroidota; class Bacteroidia; order Bacteroidales; family Bacteroidaceae; genus Prevotella. The sequence goes on along the minus strand of CAMVAI010000032.1, from coordinate 12,127 downwards.
AGACTTCGAGTCGGAAATATACTATATCACCTATTGGCTGGCGCGCCACATGCAATATCTCGACGAGCATGTCTTCAAGCCCACCACGAACCCCACAGACGGCATACACGAGGTAGAAAACAGCTACGATACACCCACATCGGCATCCGGCTTCAACACGCCTGCATTAACACCCGTCTATAACCTGAACGGACAAAAAATAAACCGTCTTGACGGCATGCACAAAGGCATATACATCAAAGACGGTAAGAAATACATCGTCAGATAGGGTAGGGGAGCACGCTGATAGTATAGGAGGCAGCGCTGACAGTATAGGGGAGTACAGCCTCCATAAGACCCAACCTCAGCTCAGCTCCAGCATGCGCTCGATGGGCTTCACGGCCTCACGGGCCAGCTCGGGGTCAATCTCTATCTGCGGCTGTTCATCGACCAGACAGCGGTACACCTTCTCCAGCGTGTTCAGCTTCATATACTGGCACTCGTTGCATGAGCATTCCAGGCCGCTCTCGCTGATTTCGGGTGGTACGGGGATGAATTGCTTATCGGGACACGTGCGCTGCAGCTCGTGCAAAATACCGGCCTCTGTGGCCACGATAAACTGTGTGGCAGGGTTCTGGCGTGCCTCGCGCAGCATGTCTGCCGTGCTGCCCTTCACGTCGGCCAGCGCCAGCACAGGGCCCTTACACTCCAGATGGGCCATCACCACGGCCTCGGGGTACTGCCGTTTCAGCTCCATAATCTTCGATACCGAGAAGCGTTCATGCACATGACAGCCGCCATTCCAGAGCAGCATCTTGCGGCCCGTCACCTCGTTGATATAGTTGCCCAGGTTGTAGTCGGGACCGAAGATGATCTTGGCATCCTCCGGCAACTGGTCTATCACCTTCTTCGCATTGCCGCTGGTCACCACCACGTCGGTCAGCGCCTTCACGGCTGCCGTGGTGTTGACATACGACACCACCATATAGCCCTCATGCTCCTGCTTGAACTTCCTGAGGTCTTCTGCCCGGCACGAGTCGGCCAGCGAACAGCCCGCCTCGGGGTCAGGACAGAGCACCGTCTTCTCCGGCGACAGCAGCTTGCAGGTCTCGGCCATAAAGTGTACGCCGCACATCACCATCATCCGCGCATTCGTCTCTGCAGCCTTGCGGGCCAAGGCCAGCGAATCGCCCACGAAGTCGGCCACATCCTGAATGTCGCCCACAGTGTAGTAGTGTGCCAGGATGATGGCGTCTTTCTCCTTGCACAAGCGGCGAATCTCTTGTTTCAATTCTTCAGTTTTCAACATCATATCATTTTTTTATTTTTTATTTTTTTCTTTTTAAAAAAAAGAGAAAGAATAAGATGATAGGGTGTTGATATGTGCAAAACTTTCTGCCCGTTTTCTTGCCCATTTGGCTATCCATATCGTACTGTGGCTTATTCACACCCGCTGTTTATTTTTATCCGCTGACTGTTAGCGCGATAAGCATCTTATCCACATTCTGCTTTTTCGGTGCAAAATTAATAAGTTTATATCTTTTTCCTGCAAAAAACGGTGGAAAAGTGTCTGATAAACCTGCTTTTTATGCCTTCTATCCACGCTTGGGGTGGTCGCGCCGTGGCTATTCACTATTTATTCACTACTTGTCAACTCATTATTAACGGGGTTTTCCACATGTTTATCCACACTTTTCATGATAAAACATTTCATGGCTTAGGTGTCATATTTTTTTTATTAGGAAGTATATACAACAGGACAGGAACGATGTGTAAATTTTATACATCGTTCCTGCGCTTTCAGCGCGAAGTTACTCTGTCTCGGCAAAAAAAAGAAACAGGTTTCTTTTGTTTTGCGCTCAACTTTTCGTAACTTTGCAGCATGATGCGAAAGATAAGGACTATCGAGATGAAACGCCTCACGGTAGAAGAGTATCGCGAGGCCGAGAAATTGCCATTAATCGTGGTATTGGACGATGTGCGCTCTATGTATAATATAGGCAGTGTGTTTCGTACCTGTGATGCTTTCCGCGTGGAGGCAGTCTATCTGTGCGGCATCTGCCAGACACCGCCATCGACCGAGATACACAAGACGGCGCTGGGTGCCGAAGAGAGTGTTTTTTGGAGATATTATAACACCGCACTGGATGCTGTAGAAGAATTGCAGAATTTTGGCTATACGGTGCTTTCAGTAGAGCAGGTAGAACATAGTACCAATCTGCATACGTTCGTGCCTCAGCGGGCACGGAAATACGCTGTAGTGATGGGCAACGAGGTGAAAGGCGTACACCAGGAAGTGGTGGATGCCTCCGACGGCTGTTTAGAAATTCCTCAACTGGGTACCAAGCACTCCATGAATGTCTCTGTCACCGCCGGCATCATCATCTATAAGTTTGCCGAATCGCTCATGCTGCGATAGATTTATCACTGAAATATATTCCATCACTGCTATCGGCAAGTTTTTATTCCGTTTTTCTGCTGCAAAAATACTAATTTTTGCCGATACCGGCAAAAATTAGTATTAAAACTTTCAGAGAATTGTTTCGACCCTCTTGCAATATCCTGACCACTTAGTGCGCCTCCAGCCAGTTGCTGCCGAAGCCGGAGTCTGCCACGAGGGGCACCTGCATGTGGAAGGCGTTCTGCATTTCTTCGAGCACGATGCGCTCCACCTGCTCTTTCTCGTCGGGATAGACCGAGAAGTTCAGTTCGTCATGCACCTGTAGTATCATCTTGCTACGGATGGCCTCGCGCTGGAAACGCTCGTGGATGCGAATCATGGCCACCTTGATGATGTCGGCAGCCGTACCCTGGATGGGCGCATTGATGGCGTTGCGCTCGGCAAAGCCGCGCACGGTAGCGTTCTGCGAATTGATGTCTGGCAAGTAGCGGCGGCGCCCGAAGAGGGTAGTGACGTAGCCCTGACGGCGAGCCACCTCCTTCGACTGCTCCATATACTGATGAACCTGCGGGAAGGTGTCGAAATAGCCGTCTATGAGCATCCTGGCTTCCTCGCGGGGTATGTCCAACCGCTCGGCCAAGCCAAATACCGTGATGCCATAGATGATGCCGAAGTTGGCGCGTTTCGATTTCGTACGTTCGTCGCGTGTCACCTCTTCGATGGGTTTCTTATAGATGTTGGCAGCCGTAGCGGCATGCAGGTCCTTGCCCTCGCGGAACACGGCTATCATGTGCTCGTCGCCCGATAGATGGGCCATCACGCGCAGCTCTATCTGGCTGTAGTCGGCCGAGAAGAACACACAGCCGGGCTCGGGTATGAAGGCCTTGCGTATCTCCTTGCCATCCTCGCCGCGGATGGGGATGTTTTGCAGGTTGGGGTCAGACGACGACAGGCGACCTGTAGCCGTGATGGTCTGGTTGAACGAGGTATGGATATGACCGGTACGGGGATTAATCAGTTTCGGCAGCGCATCGATATACGTGCCTATGAGCTTTTTCAACCCGCGATGCTCCAGGATGTCGGCCACGATTTCGTGCTTGTGCTTCAGCTGTTGCAGCACCTCTTCCGACGTGACATACTGGCCGGTCTTGGTCTTCTTGGCCTTTTCTACTATCTTCAGTTTGTCGAACAGTATCTCGCCCACCTGTTTGGGCGATGCAATGTTAAACTGCTCGCCGGCCAGCTCGTAGATGCGCTGCTCTATTTCCTGCATGCGCTGGGTAAACTGCTTCGAGGTCTCGGCCAGCGAGGCCGTGTCGAGACAGACACCGTTCATCTCCATCTCGGCCAATACGGGCATCAGCGGCATCTCGATGTCGTAGAAGAGTTTTTCGCAGTCATACTTCTTCAGCTCCGGCTCCAGCTTGTTCTTCAGCTGCAGGGTGATGTCGGCATCTTCGCACGCATACTCATAGACTTCGCTGGGCGGCAGGTCGCGCATGGTTTTCTGTTGCTTGCCCTTGGGACCTATCAGCTCATCGATGTGGATGGTCTTGTAGTGCAGGTAGGTTTCGGCCATATAATCCATGTTGTGGCGCAGCTCGGGCTGAATGAGGTAGTGGGCTATCATCGTGTCCCACATCGGGGCATGGAGCACGATGCCATAGTTGCGCAGCACCTCCAGGTCGTACTTCAGGTTCTGACCCACCTTGATGATGGTATCGCTCTCGAACAGCGGACGGAAAATATCGACCACTCGCTGAGCTGTTGGCCGGTCGGGTGGGGTAGGGATGTAGTAGGCTTCATGTTCGCGCACTGCGAAGCTCATGCCCACCAGTTCGGCATCGATAGGCGACGTGGAAGTGGTCTCTGTATCTAGAACGACGATTTTCTCTGACAGAAGAATTTGGCAAATTTTCTGCATATCTTCCTCATTATCAATGAGCTTATAGTCGTGAGGCACCGTTTTTAACGTCTCAAAACTCGAGAATTTTGGCTCGCCTGCCTCTTCGGTCGGAAATTCTGCAAAGAGATCGAGTTGTTGATTAGCAGGCTTTACGGTTTTTTCAGTTTTTTTAAGAATCTTGCTCGTCAGGCTCTTGAACTCCAGTTCTTCGAACAGTTGGCTCAGTTTTTCTTCGTCGGGGGCAGTCACCTTCAGTTGCTCCATATCGAGGGTGATGGGCACGTCGGTCTTGATGGTGGCCAGGAAGTAGCTCAGCCGGATGTCATCGACATGCTGTTCTATCTTCTCGCGCATTTTTCCTTTTACCTCTGCCGTTCGCGCCAAGAGCTGTTCCACCGAGCCGAACTCGTTGATAAGCTTGGCAGCGGTCTTTTCGCCCACACCGGGACAACCGGGGAAGTTGTCGGCCGAGTCGCCCATGAGTGCCAGCAGGTCGATGACGGCGTGTGTCGATGGAATGGCGTATTTTGCCTTCACCTCTTCGGTGCCCATCACCTCGTAGCCGCCGCCATGCTGCGGTCGGTAGATGAACACGCGGTCAGTGACCAGCTGGCCATAGTCTTTGTCGGGTGTCAGCATGTAGGTTTCGATGCCCCGGCGTCCTGCCTCCGTGGCCAACGTGCCTATCACGTCATCGGCCTCGTAGCCCTCTGCTTCGAGGATGGGTATGTTCCATGCTTCGAGCATCTGCTTGATGATGGGCACCGAGCGCTTGATGTCTTCGGGGGTGGCTTCGCGCTGTGCCTTGTAGGCCGGGTAGGCCTCGCTGCGGAACGTGGGGCCGTGGGGGTCGAAGGCCACGCCCAGGTGGGTGGGTTTCTCCTTGGTGAGCACTTCGTGCAGGGTGTTGACAAAGCCCACGATGGCCGATGTGTTCAGCCCCTTCGAGTTGATGCGGGGGTTCTTGATGAAGGCGTAGTAGGCACGGTAGATGAGTGCGTAGGCGTCTAAAAGAAACAGCTTTTCTGTACGGTTTTCTTGTTGCATATTTCGTAACATTAATTATTTTCGCGTAAAATTACTAAAAAATTTTCCAATATCACGATATTTTCATTACTTTTGTATCAAAATTCTTTGCTTATGGATTATTTATCGCTTATCAGAAGGCCCATAGACGACGATTTGGCCGATTTCATCGCGTTGTTCAACAAAAGTCTGACGCACTATGATGGCATGCTCAGCCAGGCATTGTCGCACATTCGACAGCGGGGCGGCAAGCGCATGCGCCCGATGCTGATGCTGCTCATGGCCAAGAACTACGGGGCGGTGACGATGACTACGCAGTATGCTGCCGTAGGACTGGAACTGCTGCACACGGCATCGCTGGTTCACGATGACGTGGTGGATGAGAGCGGCGAGCGGCGCGGTCAGCCGTCGGTGAATGCCATCTATAATAATAAGGTGTCTGTATTGGTGGGCGACTTCATCCTTTCTACCGCGCTGCTGCATGTGGCGAAGACCAACAACCAGCGCATCATCGAGTATCTGGCCGAGCTGGGGCGCACGCTGGCGGCGGGCGAGATACTGCAGCTGTCGAACATCAACAACCAGGAAATCAGTGAGGCGGTGTATTATGACGTCATCAAGCAGAAGACGGCAGCACTCTTCGAGGCTTGTGCGGCCATCGGAGCCTTGTCGGCCAATGCCAGCGACAGCGAGGTGGAAGAGGCCAAGGTGTTCGGCCAGAACCTGGGCATCGTGTTCCAGATTCGCGACGACATCTTCGACTACTTCGACTCGAAGGAGATAGGCAAACCCACGGGCAACGATATGGCTGAAGGGAAGCTGACGCTGCCGGTGATCTATGCGCTGAACAATTCGCCCTACGAGTCGATGCAGACGTTGGCGCGCAAGGTGAAGGCGGGTACCATCAACAGCGACGAGATAGCCGTGTTGGTAGAGTTTACCAAACAGCAGGGCGGCATTGCTTACGCTGAGCAGAAGATGCAGGAAATCAGCCTCTTATGCAACCGCTATATTGACCGTCACGTAAAAGAAAAGGCCATCAGGGATTCCCTGACAGCCTATGTTGACTACGTGGCTCAGCGCAACTATTAGCCCCGTTTTCTGGCTTGCTAAGCCCGCCTTTCTCTGGCTTGCTAAGCCCGCCTTTCCCTGGCTTGCTAAGCCCGCCTTTCCCTGGCTTGCTAAGCCCCCGTTCTGAACGTTTCAACGTTCAGAAAAACTTCGTCTCGCTCCCTACCACCTCGCTCAGCAGCAGGTTGGCCAAGCGGCTGGTACCCATGCGGAACCACTGGTTGGTGAGCCATTGCTCGCCCAGCACCTCCTTCACGATGGTGTACATCGTCAGCGCATCGCTTACCGAGTTCAGCCCGCCAGCAGGCTTGAAACCAATCTGTATGCCCGTCTTGTCGTAGTATTCCTTGATGGCCTGGCACATCACGTAGGCAGCCTCCGGGGTGGCGGCAGGCTCCAGTTTTCCGGTACTGGTCTTGATATAGTCGGCTCCGGCATACATGGCCAGCAGCGATGCCTTCTTGATGTTCGAGGCAGTCTTCAGGCAGCCCGTCTCCAATATCACCTTCATCTTCTTCTCGCCGCAGACGGCCTTCAGTTCGCTGATTTCATCGGCCACCGTCTCGTAGTCGCCAGCGAGGAATTTGCCCACGCTCTGCACGATGTCTATCTCCGTGGCCCCGTCTTTCACAGCTAGTGCCGTCTCGGCCACCTTTACTTCCAGCAATGCCTGCGACGAGGGGAACGAGCCGCTCACGCAGGCTATCTCTACGCCATCTACCTCTAACGTCTCGCTGACCGTCTTGGCAAAGCAGGGATAGACGCAGATGGTAGCCACGTGGGGCAGCTCGGGGTACTGCTCGTCAAAGGCGTTCACGCGTTCCGTAAATGCCATCACGCTCTCTTCCGAGTCGGTGGTCTTCAGGGTGGTCAGCTCTACGCTGCCCATCAGGAATTTCTTCACTTCCGGGGTGTCATTCTCGGCCACTTTCTCGGTAATAATCTTCTTTACGGCCTCGCGCACCTCGTCGTCGCTGATCTCGCAGTTGTAAAGGCTCAATGCCTTCTCGTACTTGTTTTCTTCCATGTTTTTATCGTTTTTTTTCGTGAATATTTAGTTTACATCTTTTTTTCATTTCTTCCGGCCTCACCTTCATCGCCATAAGCATATCACAATTTTTTATTTGTTCCTGCCTCACCTTCATCCGCATAAGCATATCATAATTTTTAATTATTAATTTTTAATTTTTCATTCTCCATGTGTCTTGTTTTGTCGCGTTCTGTCTTTTTCTCAATGCTCTTCTGCAGCTCTGTGGTCAGGTCGATGCCTGTCTGGTTAGCCAGGCACAGTAGCACCCACAGCACATCGGCCATCTCTTCGCCCATGGCCTTCCGTCCGTTGTCATCGCCCTGCGGGTCAGACGGTTTCCACGACTGTTCGCCATACCTTCTGGCCATAATGCGAGCCAGTTCGCCAACCTCCTCGGTGAGCACGGCCATATTCGTCAACTCTGAGAAGTAGCGCACGCCGTACTGCTTAATCCATTGGTCAACAGCTTCTTGTGCTTCTTTTATTGTCATAGTTTGAGTATCAGTAGTTGTAAATATATCAGCAGTATGCAGATGGTGATAATCCAGATGTTGCGTTGGTTCTCCTTGGCATATTCTTTCCAATGGCAAGCTTTGTAGAGGTAGGGAATGAGTAGCACCAGCATGCCCGCGCTGCATGGCCATGCCCCATAATTATAGCCTGCTGTGTGTGCTATGACGATGCCGATACCGATGAGTATCATGCCTGCTATCTCCAGTTCTCTGAGGTATTTCTTCATTATTTTTCTCTCTTTTTTTACTCCTTTTTTACTCTTTTTTTCTCCTTTTTTTCTCCTTTTTTTCCTTCTTATTCTTCTTTTCTCCGCTCATAGCCCCCTCTACAGGAGGGGGTTGGGGGAGGCTTTTATTCCTTATTCTTCGTATCCATACATATCGTCACCGGCCCGTCGTTCAGCAGCTCCACCTTCATATCGGCACCGAACTCCCCTGTACCTACAGCCTTGCCTATGGCCGCCGACAGCTCACTGCAGAACGCCTCGTAGAGCGGTATGGAGTGCTCGTGGCTGCCCGCACGAAACCAGCTGGGGCGGTTGCCCTTCTTGTAGCTGGCATAGAGTGTGAACTGGCTCACCACCAGGGCCTCGCCGCCGATGTCCTGTATCGAGCGGTTCATCACGCCCGCTTCGTCGTCAAACACGCGCAGGTTGGCTATCTTCTTCACCAGCCATTCCACATCGTCCATCGTGTCTTCATCGCATACGCCCAACAAGATGAGGAATCCCCACCCTATAGCCGACTTCACCTCTCCGTTTATCGTCACGCTGGCTTGGCTCACGCGCTGTATTACTGCTCTCATCGTTGCTTCTTGTTTTATTGTTGGCAAAGATACGATATTATTTTCATTCCTCCAAATTCTTTCGTTTAATTTCCTGCGTTTTCTGCGCGCTGGGCTATTATCGGTCTATTATTCTGTGGTCACGTCATGCTGTTACTTTATGACCTACGGCTTTGTCGGATGATGTTCCATCCCCTATGAAAATGTAACAATGTAACATTGTAACATTGTAACATTAAGGTTATGACAGATGACAGATGACAGTTTTTTCAAATAGAGTGTATATTAATAATTATTATTATATATATTATAATATATATAATAATAATAATACTTTTCTTTCTCTTTTCCAAAAACTGTCATCTGTCATTCGTCACGAATATCTGATAATGCTTAATGTTACAATGTTACATTGTTACATTGTTACATTTGCGTATGAAGGTGCTCATTGTCAAATGGTTACACGTTTCAGAGTAGCGGAGTGACGTCCGGGGGCATCTTCCGGCGCTCTGCTTAATGTCACGGCTCTCTGCCCGAAATATTACGCCTCTTTGCCCGAAATATTACGCCTCTTTGCCCGAAATGTAACGCTTCTCTGCCCGAAATGTAACGCTTCTCTGCCCGAAATGTAACGCTTCTCTGCCCGCGCTGTCACGGCTCACCACCGAACGATATTTTCCCTTCTTCCTTTACGTTTTCGGGATGGAAATGCTGATAAACCATACTGGCTTTTGCTGCACCCACCACCTGCTCTAATTGTGCCAGCTCTGCCTCTTGTATTCTACGAACCGATTTAAGGGCTTTTAGAAGCTCGTCACGCGTCTTGGGGCCTATGCCCTTGATGTTGTCCAGCTCGGAGTGTAAAGCGTGCTTAGAACGCTTTTCTCGGTGGAAGGTGATGGCGAAGCGGTGTACTTCGTCTTGCAGGTGGGTGAGCACGCGAAATAGCTCTGACGTGTCTTTCATGCCAATGATCCTTGGCGGGAATCCGTAGAGCAGCTCGTTGGTGCGGTGGCGGTTGTCTTTGGCAAGTCCGGCAATAGGGATGTCAAGGCCCAGCTCGTCTTGCACGGCCTGTCGGATGACCTCCATTTGCCCCTTGCCGCCATCGGCAATGATGAGGTCGGGTAGGGGCTGTTCTTCGTCGGTCAGCCGTTTGTAGCGGCGATACACCACTTCCTTCATCGAGGCATAGTCGTCGGGGCCTACCACGGTCTTGATGTTATAGCGGCGGTAGTCTTGCTTCGAGGGCTTCATCTTCTTGAACACCACGCAGGCGGCCACGGCATCCGTTCCCGAGATGTTCGAGTTGTCGAAACACTCTATCTGGTAGGGCATCTTCGGCAGGTGCAGCAGGTCTTGCAGCTCCTTCATTAGCCGTACCTGCTTTTGCTCCGGATTGAGTTTTTCGCTCTGTTTCAGCCGGTCGAACTTATACTGCCTGCCGTTCATCAGCGAGAGGTCGAGCAGCGTCTTTTTATCGCCGCGCTGGGGCACGGTGATGGTCACGCCGCCCAGGTTGATATCTACCTCTTGTGGCAGTATGATCTCCTTGGCGGTGCTCTTGAAACGCTCGCGCATCTCAGCAATGGCCAGCTGTAGCAGTTCTTCGTCTGTCTCGTCTAACCGTTTCTTGTACTCGAAGGTGAACGACTGGTTGATCTGGCCGTTCGACACGTGGATATAGTTGACGTAGGCTACCTTTTCGTCGTTCGTTATCGTGAGCACATCCACGTTGTCGATGGTATGGCTCACTACCTCGCTCTTGGCCACAAACTGTTCCAGCAGCAGGTACCGGCGCTTAAACTCTTCGGCCTCTTCGAAGCGTAGCTCTTCTGCCAACTGCTGCATGCGTTCCATCAGCTCGCGCTCCACCTCGCGGGTGTTGCCCTTCAGTATCTCGCGGGCTTGTCGGATATTTTGCTGGTAGTCGTCCCACGACTGGCGCGACACGCACGGACCGCCACACTTCTTGATGTGGTAGTCGAGACATACCTGGTATTTCCCCGTCTTCACGCCTTCTTCGGTCATAGGCTGCTTGCAGGGGCGGGGACGGTAGAGCTGCTTGATGAGGTCAAGCACACCGTGCATGGCTCCCACGTGTGAGTAAGGGCCATAGTAGGTGCCCCATTTTCTGTTGATGGTACGTGTAGGAAAAATGCGTGGCAGGTATTCCTTCGTGATGCAGATGCTGGGGTAGGTCTTGCCATCCTTCAGCAGCACGTTGTACCGGGGGTTGTATTTCTTGATGAGGGCGTTCTCCAGCAGCAGGGCGTCCTCCTCGGTGTTCACCACCGTATAGCTGATGTCGCATATCTTCGATACCAGCACCTTCGTCTTGAAGCGGTCAACCTCGGTATGGAAGTAGGACGAGACACGGTTCTTCAGATTCTTCGCCTTGCCTACATAGATAATGGTGCCCGCAGCATCGTAATACTGATAGCTGCCGGGCTTGTCGGGCATCGCCCGCACAATGGCACGCAACTTTTCCAACCGTGCCTCGTTCTCTTCCTTCGTCATCGCTTCTTTTCTTTGTTCTTATCCGCTGACTGTACTATTCGGATATTTTATTGTGGTAATTTTCTATGGTTTCACGTGAAACATTTACACTGTCATCAGCGTGGTTATTTCCGTGTCCTTGTCAAACACATCACGCCCGTGCAGCCCCTCATCGGTAATCTCGATGAGGAAGTTGACCATGATTTTCCTCGGGTTGAATTTCTTCACCAGGTCGCAGGCAGCCTTCATGGTTCCACCTGTTGCCAGCAGGTCGTCGTGCAACAGAACGATGTCTTTGTCGTTGATGGCATCCTCGTGAATCTCGATGGTGTCGGTGCCATACTCCTTTGAGTAGCTCTCCTGAACGGTGGCAGCGGGCAACTTGCCGGGCTTGCGGGCGAGCACCACTCCAGCTCCGAGTTTCACCGCTAATGCCGAAGCCATCACGAAGCCGCGGCTCTCGATGCCTACAATCTTGGTGATGCCTTTGTTCTTGTACAACTCATAAAGCTCGTCCACCATAATCTGCAGACAGGCGGGGTTCTTGAATAGGGTAGTGACATCACGGAAGTTGATGCCCTTCTGCGGGAAATCTGGTATGCAACGCAGATTAGCCATTAATGTCTTGTTGTTCATATTCTCTTGGTTTTAACGTTATTATATATGATATTTACTCTCTTTTGTTTCACGTGAAACATATCGCTTATGCTTCTGAAGTTCCGCCATTCCTTTTGTATAAAACGCCGCCAGTTGAATCATTCCTTGAGAGCGTTCTACAAGCTAAACGCCCTACACCGCCCTACTATTAGCGGGAAAGCATTTCCGAAGCATGTGTAATCATAATTTTTAATTTTTAATTTTCTTTCTGCCGCTCATTTCTCACGGTTCAGAGCTAATCATAATTTTTAATTTTTAATTT
>CAMVAI010000031.1 GCA_947165435.1 uncultured Prevotella sp. | reverse complement strand
GCGGTGCGTACGAGATTCGAACTCGTGACCTCCTGCGTGACAGGCAGGCATTCTAACCTACTGAACTAACGCACCAGTCGTGGTCTTTTCTGTTTTGCGGGTGCAAAGGTACATAGAATTTTTCAATCTGCAAAACTTTTTGCAAGAAAAGTTCAAAAATATTTTTGGCATGGTATTTGCATATATCAAATCGGAAACTGAAATACGAGAAAATCGGAAATCAGCAAATCGAAAATACGGAGTAAATCGAAAATAAAGTAAATCGTAAATAATAAATAAGGTTATGCAAAAAGGTAACATCGGGGTTACAACCGAGAACATCTTCCCCGTCATCAAAAAGTTTCTCTATTCCGACCACGAGATATTCCTGCGCGAGATGGTGAGCAATGCCGTAGATGCCACGCAGAAGCTGAAGACGCTGGCCCAGCAGGGCGAGTTCAAGGGCGAGCCGGGCGACCTGACGGTACACGTATCGCTGGACAAGGAGCAGGGCACCATCACCATTTCCGACCGTGGCATCGGCATGACCGAGGAGGAGATAGACAAATACATCAACCAGATTGCCTTCTCGGGCGTGAACGACTTCCTGGAGAAATACAAGGACACGGCCAACAGCATCATCGGCCACTTCGGACTGGGTTTCTACTCGTCGTTCATGGTGTCGAAGAAGGTGGACATCGTCACCAAGAGCTACCGCGAGGGCTCGAAGGCCGTGAAGTGGAGCTGCGACGGTTCGCCGGCCTACGAGATAGACGATGCCGAGCGCGAAGACCGCGGCACGGACATCATTCTGTACATCGACGACGACTGCAAGGAGTTTCTGGAGAAGGAGCGCATACAGCAGCTGCTGAACAAATACTGTAAGTTCATGGCCGTCCCGGTGGCTTTCGGCAAGAAGCAGGAATGGTCGAGCGAGAAGAAGGAGATGGTGGACACCGATGAGGACAACATCATCAACAACGTAGAGCCGCTATGGACGAAAGCCCCGTCAACGCTGAAGGACGAAGACTACAAGTCGTTCTACCGCACGCTTTACCCCATGAGCGACGAGCCGATGTTCTGGATTCACCTGAATGTGGACTACCCGTTCAACCTGACGGGCATACTCTACTTCCCACGTATCAAGTCGAACCTGGACCTGCAGCGCAACAAGATACAGCTCTACTGCAACCAGGTGTTCGTGACCGACCAGGTGGAGGGCATCGTGCCGGAGTTCCTCACGCTGCTGCACGGTGTCATCGACTCGCCGGACATTCCGCTGAACGTGAGCCGCTCGTATCTGCAGAGCGACCGCGAGGTGAAGAAGATTTCGACGTACATCACGAAGAAGGTGGCCGACCGGCTACAGGCTATCTTCAAGGAGAACCGTGCCGAATACGAGGAGAAATGGGACGACCTGAAGCTGTTCATCAACTACGGTATCCTGTCGGAAGAGTCGTTCTACGACCGCGCCAAGGACTTTGCCCTCTTCAAGGATGTGGACGGCAAGCACTTCACCTTCGACGAGTACAAGACGCTGATAGAGGGCGCACAGAAGGACAAGAACGACCAGCTGGTATATCTCTATGCCACCGACAAGGACGAGCAGTATTCGTACATCGAGGCAGCGCGCGAAAAGGGATATTCGGTACTGCTGCTGGACGGACAGCTGGACGTGCCGACCATCCAGACCTTGGAACAGAAGTTTGAAAAGAGCCATTTCACACGTGTCGATAGCGACATCATCGATCGTCTGATAGTCAAGGACGATGCCAAGCAGGTGGCTCTGACCGACAGCGAGACTGCCAATTTGTCAGAGGTGTTCCGCTCGCAGATGCCCAAGATGGAAAAGACGGAGTTCACGGTAGATGTGCAGAGCCTTGGCGAGAGCCAGCGCCCGGTGGTCATCACGCAGAACGAGTGGATGCGCCGTATGAAGGATATGAGTCGTTTCCAGGCGGGCATGAATTTCTACGGTCAGATGCCTGACACGCTGAACCTCGTGCTCAATGCCGACCACCCGCTGGTGAAACGGGTGCTCGACGACTGCAAGGCCACCACGGAAGAAGCCCTCAAGCCCATCGAGAGCGAGCTGAAGGGACAGGAGGCCCGTCTGGCAGCCATCCGCCAGCAGCAGGAGAAGAAGAAGCCCGAGGAGCTGACACAGGACGACAAGGACATGAAGGCCGAGACGGAGAAGGCCATTGACGAGCAGAAGGCCAAAAAGACATCGGTGCTCGGCAACTTTGCTGCCGGCAACGACATCGTACACCAGCTCATCGACCTGGCCCTGCTGCAGAACGGTATGCTCAAGGGCGAGGCTTTGGACAAGTTCTTAAAGCGCAGCGTGGAGCTGATTAAATAGATTTCCTGTAAAGAAGCATTGGAAAAGACATATTCCCCGTCAAGAATCCGAGGATAATCGAGAGCAAAAAGAGGACGCACACTTATGCGTCCTCTTTTTGCTCTTCTTCAAAGATACGGTTGAAGACAGGCCTCATCTTTTCGGGGTCGTCAATCAGCGAGCGCAAAGCGGTGAGGTTGGCTTCGTTGTCCGACCCCATGATCCAGAGCTTGATATAGCCGTGGGTGGAATACTTGCTGTGCATGTGCTCCATGAACCGCTGCCACTGCTGCTCGGCATCAAGGTGCGGATAGTTGGACAGGCCGAACTGGATGGTACGCCGTATAACGGTGTCGGGCATCAGGTCGCGGTCGGCCTCGGCCACTATCTTGCCGTAGATGGAACGCGGGGCACGCGAGGCTGAGGCACGGTGGTCCTCGACAGCTTCCTTCATCAGCTTGATTTGCTCTGCCGAGAACCATTTCTTCAGCCGAGCATCCTGCTGCAGTATCTTGCCGGAGGTGATGTGATGGACGGCACGCGGACCGATAAGTCCTAAGTCGTGATAGGCGGCCACGACGTATGCCATGTTGACGTCGGCTCCCGTCTTGCGGGCCAACGCCAGCGAGCGCTGGATGACACTGCTGGCGTGGGCAAGGTTATGGGCCTTGTCGAAGTCGGCATAGCGCGGCAGGATGTTCGTCTCGACAAAGGCTACCAGGTCGAGGCTGGGGTTCTGTTGCATCGTATTCACTGCTCCTGAATGTTTCGTTTCGTCATAGGGTACGTGTCATACGCCGAGACTGCTTATTTCGTCACGCGAATCCAGTCGGCATCTATCCATCCCTTGTCGGTCTTGGGGTTGGTGTCGTAGGCCACGTAGCCGAACTTGGCACCTATCCACTTGCCTTGCTTCATGGTGTACGAGCCGCCGCAGTCTTTGAACTTCTTGCCGTCCAAGCTGTAGGCGAAGCTCACGAGCGGTGTGCCGCCACCGGCCTGTCCGGCCTGTGCGTTGCTCACCTTCAGACGGAGGTAGATGTCTTCGTGAATGCCTGGCTTGTAGTCTATCTTGTCTTCGGCGGTGGGCTTGAGCGTGGCGACGAGCTGTTCTTCCTGCGGCTTGTCCCTGTCGGCATCGTTACAGGTGACGACGAGCAGCTGGAACTCCTTCCCCACCCTTTTGACCACGAGAGCCTGGTAGTTGTGCCCCATCATGATGAGGCCACCGGCCTGTCCGTCGGCCTTCGACGTGAAGCGTATCTTGGTGGTGACGGTGAACTGGTCGGCCGGTGTCTTCTGCAACAGCATGTTGGGGATGCACCAGAGGTTCTTCCACTGGTCGGTCCACTTGTGGGTGTAAATACGCATGGTGCCAAAGGCGGTCGGCATGCCGTAGAACTGATGGTAGTTGGCATGCCACTGCCACTGCTTACCCAGCACGGGCGTGTTGAACTCGTCGCTCTCAGCGGGATTGACCATGAGGCTCGACGAATTTTTTGGCTTTGTATATGTAGTCACAGGTTGCCCCTTCTTGCCCATGATGGGCCAGCCGGTGCTCCAATCGACGGGATTCAGGTGTACCACACGACCGTAGGCTTCCTTGTCCTGGAAATGCAGGAACCAGTCTTCACCGTACTTGGTGTGTATCCATCCGCCCTGATGAGGACCATTGATGTCGGTCTTGCCCTGCTGCAGGACGATTTTGTGCTCGTAGGGGCCATAGGGCGACTTGGAGCGCATGGCCAACTGGAAACCGGTGGGCACACCGCCGGCAGGACACATAATCCAGTACCAGCCGTCGCGCTTGTAGAACTTCGGGCCCTCGCAGGTACGGTTCTCGGTGCCATTGCCGTCGAACACGATGACGGGGTTGCCAATGGCCCGTGTGCCCTCGGCATTCATCTCGCGGACGCAAAGCACGGAGGCGAACTTTCCGCGAGAGTTAGCCCATCCGTTTACCAGATAGCAGCGGCCGTCGTCGTCCCACAGCGGTGTGGTGTCTATCATACCTTTTCCCTCGATGACGCACACCGGGTCTTCCCACACACCGGCAGGGTCGCCACCACGCGTCTTCACCATATAGACGCCAAAGTCGGGGTCGCCCCAGTAGATGTAGTATTCGCCATTATGATAGCGGATGCTGGGTGCCCACACGCCCGCGCCGTGACGCGGAGTCATGAAGTGCTCCACCTTCTCTGCATCGCCCGTGTAGAGCTCTTTGAGCGCATAGCCCACTATCTGCCAGTTCACCAGGTCGCGCGAGTGCAGGATGGGCAGTCCGGGGGTACATTGGAACGACGATGCCGTCATGTAGTAGTCTTCGCCCGACGGCCCCACGCAGACGTCAGGGTCGCTATAGTCGGCATTGATAACAGGATTGGTGTAGGTGCCGTCGCCATTGTCGGGCGACCATACTTGCGATTTGTACTGAGCAGATGCCGCGAGGGCCGTCATGGTCAGCAGAGCTAAAAAGGTTTTTCTCATAGTTTGTTTTTATGATTAGTTTGATTTTATGATTAGTTTGATAGTAGGATGAGCTTGATAGTAGGATGGGCTTGATCAGCTATTGACGGTGAACTTCGATATTTTCAGCTTATAGTGGTCGCCTGTCTCTATGTGCATCAGCCCGGCTACATCGTCATCGGTAGGCGACAGGGCGATAGCCACATGCCCCATGGTACGCCTCAGATTGATTTCCACACAGGGATGCAACAGGAAACCGCCGGCATCATCACCACGGGCTACCACCATCATATCTACACCAAAGGGTCCACTATAGCGGTCTTTCAGCATGGGTTCCATACGCTGGCAAATGGTGTCAGCCACTCGATGGAGCAACGATGTCGGCACATAGCGCTCCATGATGAGCTGCTTGGCATGTTCGGTGGCAAGGATATTGCCCGTATAGGCACCATGAACGGTATGGAAGAGCGAGAGCCCTACATAACGGACGCTACCGGAGGCATCGCACTGAAATTCCATGCCGAAATCGCATACCTTATTATAATATGGCTCAACCATCACCGACCCCTGCTGGGCCAGCAGATTGCGGAACCATCCCTGCTGCTGGGCAAACGGTGTACGCTCGACGGAGAGGAAACGCAAGCCACGCCCGCTCGAAGACCAGGGGGCTTTCAGCACCACGTGACGGTAACGCTGCAAAAGACTGAGAACCTCTTGTTCGTCACGGCATTCGAATGATTCGCCCACTGTATTCTCCATACGCAGACAGGGCAACAGTGCTGCCGAGGTGCGCCGGTGGGAGAGCTGTCGGGTTTCGGCTATTGCTGAATCTGTGGGCAGCAGCTGTTCCTGCACGCCACGTCGCCGTAGCGAGGCACGCAATGCCAAGTCCCATCCCCACGGTGCGACAGACTGCATGCGGCTCAAGGGCTGACGGTCGCGCCAGGCCACGAAGGCTGGTAGGGGTGCCTCTATGCCCATCACCTTGTGCAGCCGTTGCGACACTCGGGTGAAGGCCTGACGGGAATAGTCAACATGGTCAACCAGCACACCATCTTCTGGCTTTGCCCACAATGCCGGCAGGAACCCCAAGTCGGCCCGTAGCTGACGGGCGGCATGGGGAGCGGTAAAATTGGCCAAATGAAAGGCCAGCGCGATGTCGTGCTCTGGATTGAAAATATGTAATGTTGTCATCTGCATGCAAAATTAAGCATTTTTTCGCAATAGTGCCCTTAATTGACGCAAAAAAACGAGTGACAGAGAAAAAAACTTGACTTGTGCGGGCGCACAGTTATTTTGTGTCAAAAAAAATCATGGAAAAATTTGGACAGTAACATTTTTTGATGTAAATTTGCACTCGTTATCCTGAAAACAATCTTTTTACCTTAAAGAAAAGACTAATACCTATTGAAGATTAAAAAACGGTCGCCTGTGAGGGTCACCGTTTTTTGCTTTTTATAACCGGGTTCTTCTGTAACCGGCAGAGCTTTATCACTGACAGATTTTCTGCAACCAGCAAAGCTTTATAACTGACCGATTTTTATAACTGGCAGATTTTGACAATCCGCTCAGCAGTACGTCCGTCCCAACGGTCTGGCAGTGAAGAGGCTTTCCAACGACCTGCCACCATGTCGCGCAGCGCTTCCCGCAAGCGTCCGGCATCTTCGCCTACCAACACATTGGTGCCTTGCTTGACGGTCTCGATATGCTCGGTATAGGAGTTGAGAGTGATGCAAGGCACATGGTTGAACGTGGCTTCTTCAGCGACATTACCCGAGTCGGTGATGATGCCGCGAGCGTGCGACGTGAGCCATCCAAACTCGAGATACGACAGCGGGTTGACAACAGAGAGTCCTCCATGCTGCGCCACCAACCGATATGCCTTTCCACGCAGGGGCGCAATAATAGGTAAAGAAGATGCTTCTGCTGCAATCACATCGAGCAGTTGGAAGAAACCTGCCTCGTCGTCCATCAAGGCACGGCGATTTACCGTCAGTACCAGATAGTCGCCATCCGGTACACACGATGGACGCTGCCAGCGCGAGGCGTTCATGCGCAGCGTGTCCATCAGGATATTGCCTACGAGGTATATCTTGGTATGGTCTGCCCCTTCGCGGGTGGCGATACTCGAAGCACCGACACCGGCAGTGAAGAGCAGGTCGCTGAGTCCGTCGATAACGAGGCGATTGATTTCCTTGGGCATGGTGATATCGAACGAGCGAGTGCCTGCCACGATATGTGCCAGCCTGAGTCCTCGCTTCTTGGCTACGATAGCGGCAGCCATCGTCGATGCCAGGTCGTCAACAACGATGACGGTGTCCACAGGGTGACGGTCGAGATAGTGCTCGAAGGTTGTCATCACCTGTCCCGTCAGTTCATTCAGATTCTCACAGTCAACACCTAAGAAAGCGTCAGGCCGTGGCATCTGCAGGTCGCTGAACAGCGAGGGCTCCAGCGTGGGGTCGTCTTCACGTCCTGCATAAACAAGAAGATAGTTCATGCCGGGAGTGTTGCGCATGGCATTGATGATAGGAGCTACCTTCACGAAATTAGGTCGTGCTCCGGTGAAAATGCAGATATGGTGTTCCATCATGTCGGTCGTTTCTATAAAGGGGGAAAAATTGATGTTGCTACTCATTATTGTCGGCATTGTCGCTATTGTCGGCACCGTCGTCTTTTCCAATTTCCGCTGCCTTCCATCCGATGGTTCGCTCCACGCATGGCGACGTGTCTTTCAGCCGGAAATCATAGATGAAGTTTACCTGGTCAACGTTCTGGAAATGCGCTGCACCCTGCACGGCATCGAAGATTGTCTCCCAGAGGATTTCGACAAAAGCTTCGGCGTCATCGACAGCAGGGGTGCGCAGCAGACAGTTCTCGAAGAGATAGCTGACATTCTCTTCGTTGCGTGGAACACCCATCAAGACATCATTGTCAAGTCCCGTCACCAGGGTATTGGTGAAATGAAGAGCCAGCGGAGAGTTGTCGGAAGGAGCAAAGCGAAGAGCTGCGCCACGATTAGCCGAGAAGGCGTAGAACTGTGCCAAGGTACAGGCATCGACCTCGGCAGTACATCCGTAAAGAGCCATACAGTCGTTGAGGGCGTTGGAGAAAAGGCTGTTGCGGAGCGACAATTCAGAGTCGTGGGCAATGAGTCCATACCCTTTGCTGTTGTGTATGACGGATGCTTCAAGGGAAACCACCGTACTGTCGGCCACCAGTCCATGATAGGCACTGCGCACGGTACAGTTGGTAAGCGAACAGCCTGCGGCACGAGGCTTTACGACAATGCCGCTCCACTGTCCGCTGACGCGGTCGTAGGTGAGATAGTCGAACATGTGGTCGAGGCGGTCACCCCGGAACAGGCAGTTTTCTGCTATGAGTTTTCCTTCTACCTGAAGACCGGCACCGTCGTGGAAATAGAGCGTCGTGTTACGTATGGTCAGGGTGGCATTCTCGGCAACACGGATGCCGGCACCATAGACGACCACCGGAACATCGGATGCGATCTCCATATCCTCCTCGACCTCCAGGTTGGTGAGTTTCGTAGCGTCCCAGCTGACAGTACGCAGATTGACTTTCTGCTCTGCCCCACTCTCCAGCGTGAACAGCAAGTTGTCCTCAACCAGCTTGGGGTCTTTCGAGCGATTCTCATAGGCTGTAATTTCTACAAACACCCGGATGCTATCGCCCTTGCGCACCTCTATGTCGGTGGCCACGGGATTGACAAATGTACCATCGACGTTGACGCGAAATCCCGACTGGTTGCCGCGCTCCAGACGTATACTGCTGACACGCAGTCCGTCGCCGGAGAAATTGTAAATCCAGAAAGAACGAGTGGACGAGGGAACGGTAGTGAACAAGGTGTCAAAGCGCACCGTATCGACGGCAAATGTCAAGCGGTGGCTACGGTCGTTGCTGAAGGAGTCGTTATTATCGCACGCCATCAGCAGTACCGACACAAAGGCTAGAAAAAATAAAAGTCGTTTCATCATATAAGATAAAACGACTTTTTGCGCATTTTATTTTTTTGTTTCTTATTTTTTATTTCCCAAAGTAGCGCTTCAGCAGTCCGGCAAAGCCTGCTCCGTGACGGGCCTCGTCCTTGGCAGCCTCGTGGACCATGTCGTGAATGGCATCGAAACCCATTGCCTTGGCCTGCTTGGCCAGCTCGAACTTGTCTTTGCAGGCACCCTCCTCAGCTGCGGCACGCTTCTCAAGATTCGTCTTCGTGTCGAACACCACCTCGCCTAACAGCTCGGCAAACTGAGCGGCATGCTTGGCCTCCTCAAGGGCATAGCGGTTGAAAGCTTCGGCAATCTCGGGATAACCCTCGCGGTCGGCCTGACGGGCCATAGCAATGTACATGCCAACCTCGCCGCACTCACCAAAATAGTTGTTGCGCAACTCTTGAATCATCTCTTCGGGAACACCCTCTATCTTACCGTCGCCCAGGCGATGTACGGTGGCATAGGTCACATCGCCAGTTTCCTTCAGTTCAGAGAACTTGGAGGCAGGAGCCTTACAGATGGGACACTTCTCGGGAGCCTCGTCGCCTTCGTAGATATATCCACAAACGGCGCAAATGAATTTTTTCTTCATAGTCTTTTTGTGTATTTGTTTAGTAAGTTACAGTATTTTCATTTTGCAAATATACGCAGAAAAAACAAATCCCGCAAATATTTCGCGGGATTTGTTTACGACAAAGTGCCTATTTATTCTTTTTCCATTTTACAGGGATTGTCGTTGGTGCGGTATTTCTGCAACAGGGGGATCTCCACACAGAGTGCATCAGCCAGCAAAGCTGCCACCCGGTGAGCCCCATAGACGTTGTAGTGGGTGTTGTCCTGTCGCCCTTTAGGCAGCGCAGGGTGTTCGCCCGGCTTATACCACATGTGAAGCTGCTTCGACCCTTCCACACCCATTGACTGCTCCAGCTCGGCAGTAATGCGGTTGGCATCGACGAAATGGACATTCATGCGAGCGGCAACATCACGCGGAGCCACCCGGTAGAGTCCGTGGGTATCAACCAGCGTGTCGCCCTCGGTCTGCTTGGGAGCATCCTTGAAGGTGGTGTTACGCAGCGCCTCATCGTCATCGTTCTTAGCCGGCTTGGCAGCAAAGTTACGACGTACGACAGGATTCATCAGCACAGGGATGCCGCCTTTCTCGCGAGTCTCGCGTACGAATTTCGCCAGATTATAGTCGAATGTCGAACCCGGGTCGGTATGTCGGTCTGCCTTGGGCTTCTCGTCGTTGTGTCCAAACTGGATAATGACATAGTCGCCAGGCTTGATGAGCGATAACACCTTATCCCATCGGCCCTCGTTGATGAACGACAGCGATGAGCGCCCGTTGACGGCATGATTGTCAACACGAATGAAGGCATCGTCGAAATAGCACTGCAGTGCCATGCCCCACCCTCGCTCCGGAGAACCTTTCGACAGGTCTTTCTTAGCAGCAGTTGAGTCACCGATGATAAAGATGGTTGTTAATTTCTGCGGCGTAGATGCCGTCAGCAGCAACAATGCCAAGATGGCAGTAAGTATTTTTTTCATTGCAATGTTTCTGTTGTTACGGAATTTCGGAATAACGGGATTTCGGGATAACGCCATTACGATTATTCCGCCTTGATCCGGCTAATCAGCTCGTCAACGGTAAGCAGCTGCTGTTCGCCTGTTGCCATGTTTTTCAGCGTAATCTTCTGCTGACTGATTTCCGTTTCGCCGGCAAGAGCCACATAGGCTATCTGCTTGGCATTGGCATACGACAGCTGCTTCTTCATCTTGGCAGCATCGGGATAAATCTCAGCACAGATGCCACACGCGCGTACCTTATTTATTATAGGTAGGCAATAGGCTGTCTCCTGCTGTCCGAAATTGATGAACAACAGACGGGTGGCATTGACAGAATCCTGCGGATAGAGGTCAAGCTGGTTCAGCACATCGTAGATACGGTCGGCACCGAACGAGATGCCTACTCCCGACAGGCCCGG
Organism: uncultured Prevotella sp.; assembly: GCA_947165435.1. Lineage (GTDB taxonomy): Bacteria > Bacteroidota > Bacteroidia > Bacteroidales > Bacteroidaceae > Prevotella. Next base: position 24,508 of record CAMVAI010000031.1, on the reverse strand, counting down.
CATGCCGAAGATACCCGTCAGGTTGTCGTAGCGTCCGCCGCCTGTGATGCTGCCTATCTCTACATCAAGGGCCTTCACCTCGAAGATGGCACCCGTATAGTAGTTCAAGCCACGAGCCAGCGTAAGGTCAAGCTGTATCGCGTTCTTAAGACCGGTCGCCTTCAGCGTGTCGAGAATGAAGCGGCACTCCTCGATGCCCTTCAATCCTGTCTCGCTATCCTTCAGCACTTCGGCTATGGTAGCAAGCTTTTCGTCGTTAGTGCCCGACAGAGCGATGATTGGCTGCAGGCGCGCTATTTGCTCCTCGTTCAATCCGTTGTCACGCAGTTCCTGATTGACATTGTCGATACCAATCTTGTCGAGCTTGTCGATGGCCACGGTAATGTCCACTATCTTGTCGGCAGCACCTATGACTTCGGCAATGCCCGACAGAATCTTACGGTTATTGATTTTAATGACGATGCGGATGCCGAAACGCGAAAACACTTCATCGACAATCTGCATCAGCTCTACCTCATTAAGCAGTGAGTCGGAACCCACCACGTCGGCATCGCACTGATAGAACTCGCGGTAGCGCCCCTTTTGCGGACGGTCTGCTCTCCATACAGGTTGTATTTGATAACGCTTGAAGGGTAGCTGCAACTCGTCACGGTGCATCACCACATAGCGTGCGAAGGGAACCGTCAGGTCGTAGCGCAACCCCTTTTCGCACAGTTTGGAAGCCAGATGCAGGGCATTGCGCTCCGAGAGTTCCTCGTCGGACACCTTATTCAGGAAGTCGCCGCTATTGAGCACCTTGAAAAGCAGTTTGTCACCCTCTTCGCCATATTTGCCCATCAGCGTCTGCAGCGTCTCCATGGCCGGAGTCTCTATTTGCTGGAAGCCATAAAGGGCATATACCTCACGGATGGTATTGAAGATATAGTTGCGCTTAGCCATTTCGACGGGGCCGAAGTCGCGTGTTCCTTTGGGAATTGAAGGTTTTTGTGCCATAGCTTTTATTTGCGTACAATGGTTTGTGCTCTATCAGGGCCGATGGAAATAATCTTGATGGGAGTCTCTAATTCGCGCTCCAGGAAACTGATGTAGTTGCTGAAGGCCTTGGGGAACTGCTCTTCGCTGGTAAAGCGAGTCATGTCTGTCTTCCATCCGGGCAGTTCTTCATATACAGGCTCAATGCCCTTCTCGATATCGTAAGGGAAGTCGCGAGTCTCAACCCCGTTCACCTTATAGGCCGTACAAGCCTTGATGGTATCGAAACCGTCGAGCACATCGCTCTTCATCATAATCAGCTGCGTCACGCCATTCACCATGATAGAGTAGCGCAGTGCCACCAGATCTATCCACCCGCAGCGACGCTCACGTCCCGTTACGGCACCATACTCATGGCCAAGGTCACGTATCTTCTTACCCGTTTCATCGAACAGTTCCGTAGGGAACGGCCCCGCTCCCACACGAGTGCAGTAGGCTTTCATGATGCCAAACACCTCGCCAATCTTGTTTGGACCGATGCCAAGACCCGTGCAGGCTCCGGCACAGATGGTGTTCGACGAAGTGACGAAGGGATAGGAACCGAAATCGACATCAAGCATCGTACCCTGGGCACCCTCACAGAGCACGCTCTTTCCCGAACGCAGCACCTGATTGATTTCGTGCTCGGAATCTACCAAATGGAACTGGCGCAGGTATTCGATGCCTTGCAGCCATTTCTTCTCCACCTCGTCAATGTTGTATTCAAAGTTCAGCGACTTCAATATCGCTTCATGACGAGCCTTATGGGCAGCATATTTCTCCTCGAAGTTGTCCAGAATGTCGCCAACACGCAGTCCGTTACGACTCACCTTGTCGGTGTACGTCGGTCCGATGCCCTTGCCGGTGGTTCCCACCTTGTTCTTACCCTTCTGGGCCTCGTAGGCAGCATCGAGCACACGGTGGGTTGGCATGATGAGATGTGCCTTCTTCGAAATGTGCAGCCGTTCTTTCAACTCATGCCCACTGGCCTCCAGAGCCATTGCCTCTTCCATGAACAGGTCTGGTGCCAGCACGACGCCATTGCCGATGATATTGACTTTCCCGCCTTGGAAGATGCCGGAGGGAATACTGCGTAGCACGTATTTCTGTCCCTCAAACTCCAGTGTGTGTCCAGCATTCGGGCCGCCCTGGAAGCGGGCTATCACATCATACTGCGGGGTCAGCACATCGACCACCTTTCCTTTTCCTTCATCGCCCCACTGCAATCCGAGCAGGACATCCACTTTTCCTTGATTCATATTTCGTGTTTGGTTATGTTTTTTTTACTGTGTTGCTGTCTTTTTATTCTTTGTAGCCTTACGGGTCATCTTGGCCTGACAAGTGCTGCAGATGCCATAGATGTAAAGCGTATAGCCGTCCTTGCGGAAACGTTTCATGTGCAGACTGTTGATGGCCTCGCTAATCTGTGGCGATTTCACTTCAATCACTTTGCCACACACCGTGCATATCTGGTGGCTGTGGCTATTGTTGTCGTAACAGGCCTCATACTTCGTCGAACCCTGAAAGCGATGGCGTATAACAAGCCGCAGTTCCATGAACAGCCTTAGCGTGTTATATAATGTTGCCCGGCTGACAGGAAAGTTAAGCTCTGCGTTCAGTTTGCCACTCAACTCTTCGAGGGTGAAATGTCCGCTCAAGCTATATACCGCATCGAGAATGGCATACCGCTCCGGAGTCTTTCGCAGTTTGTTCAGTTCCAAGTAGTTGGTCAGAATCTTCTTGACCGTCACTTTTATATTTTCTCTCATTTTATGTGGTTAAAGAGGTTAAAAACCGCACAAAATTACTACTTTTTCTTGAAACGGACGAAACAATTATTTAAAAAAGTTCTAAATTGATACTTTTCAATACACTTTTTGCCATTCTTTCGTAAACAAGTCCCAGTTCAGCAAAGTGCAACACGCTTTGCATAGCGGCTTTGCGCACCGAGGGGAACGGTCCTTGCAGCGCAGCGATAGCCTGGTCTAAAAACTCGTTGATGCCACGTTCGCTGGGTTCCTGTCCGTTCATGAAGAGTCGCGACATGATATGGAATGCACACAGCTGGTATAGCTCCTTGTCGGAAGCCATCCATCGGTATGCTATCAGCGGGGCATACGGCACCTGTTGCAGCAGGTTGAAGGCCAGCTGTTCTGCGATTTCCTGCGAGTGGGTCTGCTCCATCCATATTTCTGCCACTTCGATGGGCAGTTCCCCGGGCGGCATCAGCATGGTGGCCAGTATCTTGCATTCGCGCACCTCTTCCTTCCACAACGCGATGGCAAGATGGTAAGCCGACAGGCCCTCTGCCGCTGTCTGCATACGGATGTCATGAGCCATCTCGCGCAGTCGGGGCAAGGTAGCTCCCCAATTCAGCCGGTACTCCAAGCCCTTGTCGCGCATCGACTTAGCAATCGCTCCGTCCATCATCTGCCGGAACGACTGCTTGATTTCTTTCACTTGTTCGTTGATTTCCATTGTCAGCTTTTGTGTGTATTCCTACAGCGTGGCATACTCTTTACCATAGCGAAGCATCTGCTGCGTATAGCCCTCCGTATAGTCTGCACGGACATCCGTCACGTTTCCTTCTGCGTCTGTCACCGGAATGAGAACGGGATTGATGAAGCCCTTGTAGGGAGCGAGATTCAACTTCTTGTAACGCTCCAACACTTCGTCGTGCAGCCGTCTGTCCACCTTGACGGCGTATTGCTCCACCAACTTCCGGGCAGCCTCGTAATCGCCCTCGCTCTTGATGCGTTGTATTTCGGCAAGCAGACGTGCAAACAAGCCGCGCAACTTGTCGTAATCAGTAATGCGAACAAAAGTCTTCCCATTGTGCTGTTCCATGCGAATGACGTTTCCGTTTTCGTAGCACCAATGGGCTATCAGCGCACGGTTGCGCATGTGTGCTTCTTCTATCTGGTTTCCGGGAGTTATACGAATGAGCTGTGTCATTAAGCCGTTCAGCATATAAGAATAATAATGTGCATGAGCAGCCTCTGTGTTGGGAAGAAGTCCTAATTCCACCATCTTCTGGTCAGCCATGTAATAGAGGCCGAAGAGGTCGGCGCGAGCCTCTTCTATAGTATTTCCGTATGCCTTCAGCGCATCAGGATCCACGCCTGGCAGCAGTTGTCCGCTGCCATGCCCCAGACACTCATGCAAGTCGGTATGCAGCGTGTCGCACGCGTCGCCGTAGCGTTCTATCATGTCGAGGGTTTCGCGGTCTATCACAAATTCCTCCTTGAAGCCATTGCCGTGGGCTGCCTTGTTGTAGGCATCGGTAATGTTTGATATGGTAATACTCTTACTGCCATATTGCGCCCTGATCCAGTCGGCATTGGGCAGGTTGATGCCGATGGCAGTAGAAGGATACTCGTCGCCGCCCAGCATGGCAGCACAGATGGCATTGGCTACCACCCCCTTCACCACCGTCTTGCGGAATCGGGGGTCAACGGGCGAGTGGTCTTCAAACCATTGTGCATTGCGGCTGATGGTCTGTGTGCGCCGTGTGGCTTCCAAGTCCTTGTATTCCACTATACCTTCCCACGAGCCCTTCAGCCCGAGCGGATCGCTATATACCTCAATAAATCCATTGACAAAATCGATGCGTCCCTCATGTTCGCCAACCCATGCAATGCAATAGTCGTTGAACAGCTGCAGATTGCCGGTCCGATAATAGTCAATCAGCAAGGACATCACCTGCCGCTGCCGCTCGTTCTCGGCTTCCCCCATAGCCTTCTCCAACCAGTATATGATGTGACGTATGGCATTGGCATAGCGACCGTTAGCCGACCATACCTCTTCCTTCACCACACCATCTTTCTTGACAAGCGTACTGTTCAGGCCATACGACGGAGGGGCTGCGTTTCCGGCATCCTGCGACTTCTGCCGGGCATAGTATTCCTCGGCTTCCTGCTGGCTCACCCCCTCATAGAAATTACATGCCGACGTGAGTAGCAGGTCTGCACCGTCGGCCTTGTTTACCTTCTTGGGAAGCACGGCATCGTCGAAGATGACGGGAAACAGTTCGCGGCAAAGGTCATCGACCGTCTCGCCCGACTGCAGGGGCAGTTGTCTGACATCGACCAGTTTCAACGTTTCGCGAAGATAGCTGTCGCTGAAGCCCGGTTTGAATTTCTCGCAGCCATAGTGGTGGTAGATGCCGTTAGAAAACCACACCCGCTTCAGATAGGTGGCAAGGGCTGCAAAATCTTCGGTATCGTGAGGCACCGAGGGGTCGGTAAAAACAACCTCCAGCATCTTGCGAATGCGGAGATTGTATTTTCCGAACTGGTCGAAAGTGATGTCCCTGCCATAAAGGGTGGCTTTCGAGAGATAGAAGATGAGTTTTTTCTGTGAGAGGGTTAGCTGCTCGAAACCATCCAGTCGGTATCTGAGCATTTGAATATCTGCAAACCGTTCGTCAATATAGTTCATGCTGTTATCTTTTGTGATAAATTACCGTCATTATCGTTGAGTGATTCTAATTGTTGCTTGCGATATTGAACAGGCGTCATGTTCATTTGCTTACGAAACACGCTGTAGAACGACTGTCTGTTGATAAACCCCACCATACCGGCTACTTTCTCTATCGATAAAGAACTGTACTGAGGGTCGGACAGTATTTGAAGTGCCTCTTCTATGCGGTATTTGTTGACAAGCGCCGTATAGTTCATGCGGAACTTGGTGTTGACAACTGCCGAGATGTACCGGGAATTTGTTCCCAGGTCTTTAGCCAGCTGCCGGGCAGTATAGTTCTTCTCCTTGTACTTTTTCCTGACTACGATGTAATCCATGATTTTTTCCTGCAACACATCCATCAGTGCAGGCCGGACAAGCGACCTATAAGAGGTGCTTTCCTCTGACGAAAGTAATTGATTCTTTTTCATATCAACTTAAGGTTTACAGTTTATAATGAGTAATGCTATGTATTCATGGCGCAAAGTTACAAAAAAATTTCAATACTTCCTAATATATTTAATAAAAAGTAATTTTTTTTGCACATTTTTCTTCATATTTATGACTTTTAATTAGTAACTTTGCAGCCACATTCAGAAAAAACAATATTTTGATAGAGAAACATATCATATTAGAGGACATTGATCCCGTCGTATTCTACGGAATCGGGAACCAACACCTACAGATGCTGCGGGCCTTATACCCGAAGCTCCGCATTGTGGCCCGCGACAATGTGATTCGCATTCTTGGCGACGAAGAGCAGATGGCAGCCTTCGAGGAGGCTGCCGAGAAGATAAGGCAACATGTAGTTCGGTTCAATGCACTGAAGGAGGAGGACATACTGGACATTGTGAAAGGACACCGCACGAAGGACGAGGTGCCAGAAGGGGTGGTATGCTACTCGATGTCAGGCCGCGCCATCAAGGCCCGCTCGGAAAATCAGCAGCGGCTGATAGATGCCTACAACGACAACGACATGGTGTTCGCAGTAGGACCGGCTGGAACGGGAAAGACCTATCTCTCGATAGCACTGGCGGTAAAAGCCTTGAAGGAAAAGACTGCCAAGAAAATCATCTTGTCAAGGCCTGCCGTTGAGGCTGGCGAGAAACTGGGGTTCCTCCCCGGCGACATGAAGGACAAGATAGACCCCTACCTGCAGCCACTCTATGACGCCCTGGAGGACATGCTGCCGCAGGTGAAGCTGCAGGAGATGATGGAGCACCACGTGATTCAGATTGCTCCGCTGGCTTTCATGCGCGGACGCACGCTGTCGGATGCGGTGGTCATTCTCGACGAGGCACAGAACACCACACCGCAGCAAATCCGCATGTTCCTCACCCGCATGGGGTGGAATACGAAGATGATTATCACCGGCGACATGACGCAGATAGACCTGCCACGCTCGCAGAAGTCTGGGCTCGTCGAGGCCTTGGAGATTCTGAACGGCATCGAAGGCATCGGTGTGGTAGAACTGAACCGCAAGGACATTGTACGCCATAAACTCGTCACGCGTATCGTCAATGCCTACGAAAGGTTTGACAAAGGAAAAGGGAATAGTGAAGAGTGAATGATGTGCTACCACCCCACATATAAATCATAAATCGAAAATAAACGAAAATAAAACAAGATGAAAGCATTAACAAAAACCGACTTCCACTTTGAAGGACAAAAGAGTGTGTACCACGGCAAGGTACGCGACGTGTATAACATCAACGACGACCTGATGGTGATGGTGGCTACCGACCGCATCTCGGCCTTCGACGTCATCCTGCCCAAGGGCATTCCCTACAAAGGACAGGTACTGAACCAGATAGCAGCCAAGTTTCTCGATGCCACTACCGACATCTGCCCCAACTGGAAACTGGCCACCCCCGACCCCATGGTGACGGTAGGCCTGAAGTGCGAGGGTTTCCGTGTCGAGATGATTATCCGCAGCATTCTCACCGGCTCCGCTTGGCGTGAGTACAAGAACGGCTGCCGCGAGCTCTGCGGAGTAAAGCTGCCCGACGGCATGCGTGAGAACGAGCGGTTCCCCGAACCCATCATCACCCCCACCACCAAGGCCGACGAGGGTCACGACATGAACATATCGAAAGAGGAAATCATAGCCCAAGGGCTTGTTTCTGCCGAAGACTATGCTGTGATGGAGGACTACACCCGCCGCATCTTTGCCCGTGGACAGGAGATTGCCGCCCAGCGCGGACTCATCCTCGTTGACACCAAGTACGAGTTCGGCAAGCGCGACGGCAAGGTCTATCTGATTGACGAGATACACACCCCCGACTCGTCGCGCTACTTCTATGCCGACGGCTACGATGAAAAGCTGGCCAAGGGCGAGCCCCAGAAGCAGTTGTCCAAGGAGTTTGTGCGCCAATGGCTCATCGAGCACAACTTCATGAACGAACCTGGACAGCAGATGCCCGAAATCACCGACGAGTATGCCGCCAGCGTCTCAGACCGTTACATCGAGCTCTACGAGCACATCACCGGCGAGACGTTCCAGAAAGCCCCCGATGCAGAAGACCTTGCACAGCGCATCCAGCAGAACGTCAGTGCCTATCTCGCCACCCGTTAGAAAAACAGCTTGAGGGTCCTGTGCTTCCCAACGGAAAGGAAACTGACAAGCCACAGTACCCTGTGCTTCTCTACAGGAAAAGAAACAAAGCCATGTACCGACAAGAAACCATAACCCCCTACACCCCCGACGGTTCAGACAAGGCCCGACAGGTGGAGCAGATGTTCGACAACATCGCCCACTCCTACGACCGGCTGAACCATCGGCTGTCGTGGGATATTGACAAGGGCTGGCGGCGTAAAGCCATACTACAGCTTGAACCGCACCACCCCCAAACGGTACTTGACATCGCCACCGGAACCGGCGACTTTGCCATCCTCGCTGCCCAGATGCTGAAGCCGAAGCAGCTCATCGGTGCCGACATCTCAGAAGGCATGATGGAGATAGGCAGGCAGAAAGTGAAACAGAAAGGGCTGCAGCACGTCATCACGTTCGAACGCCAGGACTGCCTGCAGCTGTCCTACACAGATGCGTCGTTCGATGCCGTCACGGCAGCCTTTGGCATTCGCAATTTTGCCGACCTTGACAAAGGATTGGCAGAGATGTGCCGCGTATTGAAACCCGGCGGGCACCTGAGCATCGTTGAGCTGACCACACCCGTTTCGTTCCCCATGCGGCAACTGTTCCGCATCTATTCACACTCCGTGCTGCCCCTCTACGGACAGATTATCTCTCACGACCAAAGCGCCTACAGCTATCTGACACGTACCATCGAGGCTTTCCCACAAGGCGAGCAGATGGTGGGCATTCTGAAGAAAGCAGGATTTGCCGAGGCCCGTTTCCAGCGGCTCACCTTCGGCATCTGCACCATGTACTTTGCAACAAAATAGTATTCATTATGGAAAAGTATGGACTAATCGGCTATCCGCTCGGACACTCGTTCTCCATCAGCTACTTCAACCAGCGATTCCAGGACGAGGGCATTGATGCCGTCTATGAGAACTTCGAGATTCCGGCTATCGAAGCTCTTGACGAGATTATCAACACGAATCCAGAACTCAGAGGATTGAACGTCACCATTCCTTATAAAGAAAAGGTGATGCCTTTCCTGGACAACATCTCGCCGGAGGCCAGGGCCATCGGCGCCGTCAACGTCATCAAGGTGATACACGAAGGAAAAGACGTGAAGCTGAAGGGCTACAACTCCGACGTCATCGGATTCACCAAGAGCATCGAGCCCATGCTCGACAAGAAGTGGCACCAGAAGGCACTCATTCTCGGCACCGGCGGAGCATCAAAGGCCGTCAATTACGGGCTGAAACACCTGGGGCTGGAAACGGTGTTCGTCAGCCGCTACGAGCGGCCCGACACCATTCAGTATAGCAAGATTACTCCCGATGTCGTTCAAGAATACAGGGTCATCGTCAACTGTACTCCTGTAGGCATGTACCCCAAGACGGAGGTGTGCCCGCCCCTGCCCTACGAAGCCATGGACAGCCACACCATCCTCTACGACCTCATCTACAATCCCGACGAGACGCTCTTCATGAAACGTGGCGCACAGTATGGGGCACAAACCAAGAACGGGCTTGAGATGCTGCTGCTGCAGGCCTTCTCCTCCTGGGAGTTCTGGCACGAGAAATAACAACTGTGCTCAACGGTTTTTCCACATGAAAACTGTGCTCAACGGTTTTGCCGTTGAGATAAAAAAAAGAAGCAATGAACACCTACACCGATCATATCAAGAAGCTGACCCGCCAGTACAACGATGCCATTCGTGCCCTGCAAGATGCCTACGACATGGAGCAGAGCCAAAGCTACGAAGGACTGTTCTCGTCGTCACGCCTTAAGCGACAGTATTCTAATCGATACGAAGCTTTGGAGAGCGAATATCGAAGCAAATGCCGACAGCTTTTCAACGAATACAAGGCCACCCATCCTGAATGGGCCCGTTGGCGGCATTTATGGGGGCGCGTGTTCATCATCGGCATCATTGCCATGACCACCTGTTGCGGGGCTGCCGTCGTTGCCGACGATGCCAACAGCACCAGCGGACTCTATGAAAGCTCAGAGAGTGGCATTCGTTCTTCTGCTGCCGAGACTTACTGGAATGCCGACAACATTCCCATACCCTACCTGCAAGACTCCACGCAATACGTGTCCAACCCCGACAGCGTGCTGACCCCGTCAGCTGTTCAGCGAATGAACATCACATTGCAGCGCCTTCGCCTTGAGCTCGGCGTGCAATCGGTATTCATTGTGGTCAACCACATCGAGAACGACGATCCGTTCCGTATGGCTCAGGATGTAGGCAACAAATACGGCGTAGGTTACAACAATCGCGGACTTGTGGTGGTGGTGGGCTATGAGGATCACTCCATCAACATGTCGCCGGGGCGAGCCTTGGAGGCCGACCTGACAGACGCTGAATGCCACCGGTTGGAACAGCAATACGTAGTACCGGCCATGAGGGCTGAAATGCCCGACAGCGGCATGATATATCTTGCAGAGGCCACCTATGCCTTACTGCAGAAGAAAGAGCTGCCACAAATGTCGGCGCTAACCAGCTCCACCGATGAGTCAGACAATATTGAGACGACTATCGGGCTTTCGTTCCTCTTCATCATCGCTTGGACGATTCTCTTCCTCCGACTGAACAAGAAATACCAATGGATTGGCCTGCTGGGAACAGCCCTGCTGCCAAACCCTTTCTACGTCAGCGAAAGGTCTCACATTTCTGGTGGAGGTGGTTTTGGTGGCTTTAGTGGAGGTGGAGGCGGCGGAGGTTTCAGCGGCGGCTCATTTGGCGGAGGCTCCTTCGGTGGAGGCGGTGCCACCTCACGATGGTAGCGTGTAAAAAGTATCCATTAACAACAAAAAAATAATAGCTATTATGAAAATCAGTAAATCGCTTATCGCAATCATCGCAGCAGTCGTCATTATCGGCGGTTGGGCTGCCAGTGCTTACAACTCGATGGTAGGTGAACAAGAGAAGGCTACCACGGCCTTGGCTAACGTGCAGTCGGCCTACCAGCGCCGTGCAGACCTCATCCCCAATCTGGTAGAGACCGTCAAGGGCTATGCCTCGCACGAGAAGGAGACCTTGGAGGGTGTGGTGAATGCCCGCTCGAAGGCTACACAGGTAACCCTCGACCCCACCAACATGACTCCCGAGAAACTGAAGGAGTACCAGCAGGCTCAAGGCGAGCTGGGCGCTGCCCTCGGCCGGCTGATTGCCATTCAGGAGAACTATCCCGACCTGAAGGCCAACGAGAACTTCCGCGACCTGCAGGTACAGCTCGAAGGTACTGAGAACCGCATCAACGAGGCTCGCAATACGTTCAACCAGGTGGTGCAGCAGTACAATGTTGTCATCCGCTCGTTCCCCAATAACCTGCTTGCCGGCATGTTCGGCTTCTCGCAGATGACGAAGTTTGAAGCCGAGGCCGGTGCCGAGAAAGCTCCGCAAGTGAAATTCTAACCCAGCGTGTGTCGCGGTTTTGCCGCAACAGAAAATAGTGAAAATATGAACAACCGCTATATGCAGCGCGGCGTGAGTGCTGCCAAAGAAGATGTACACGCCGCCATCAAGAACATAGACAAGGGCATCTTCCCGCAGGCCTTCTGCAAGATTATCCCTGACATACTGGGCGGCGACCCGGAGTATTGCAACATCATGCATGCCGACGGTGCCGGCACCAAGTCGAGCCTCGCCTACATGTACTGGAAGGAGACCGGCGACCTCTCCGTTTGGAAGGGAATAGCCCAGGATGCCATCGTGATGAATACCGACGACCTGCTCTGTGTGGGCGCCGTGGACAATATCCTTGTCTCATCTACCATCGGGCGCAACAAGATGCTCGTACCCGGCGAGGTCATCTCAGCCATCATCAACGGTACAGACGAACTCCTGGCCGAACTCCGAGACATGGGCATCGGCATTTACCCCACCGGCGGCGAGACAGCCGACGTGGGCGACCTGGTGCGTACCATCATCGTCGATTCTACCGTCACCTGCCGCATGAAGCGCGCTGATGTCATCAACAATGCCAACATCCGGCCGGGCGATGTCATCGTGGGACTGTCATCTACCGGACAGGCCACCTACGAGCACCGCTATAACGGCGGTATGGGCAGCAATGGTCTTACCAGTGCCCGCCACGATGTCTTCTCGAAATATCTTGCCGAGAAATTTCCTGAAAGCTACGACCATGCCGTACCCTCCGACCTCGTTTACAGCGGCAAGTACGCGCTGACGGATACAGTCCCCGTGCCAACAGATTCACCTGCCGGGGCTCTCACCATGGGCCAGCTCGTGCTATCCCCCACCCGCACATACGCTCCCGTCATCAAGCGATTGCTCGACGAGCTTCGCCCCGAGATTCACGGCATGGTGCATTGCACGGGTGGCGCCCAGACGAAAGTGCTGCACTTCGTCTCAGACAACTGCCGCGTCATCAAGGACAACATGTTCCCCGTACCCCCGCTGTTCCAGGCCATCCACGACTGTTCGGGCACCGACTGGCGCGAGATGTACCAAGTGTTCAACATGGGGCACCGCATGGAAATCTACGTCCGCCCGGAGGTAGCCGAGCAGGTGATAGCCATTTCCAAGTCGTTCAACATCGATGCCCAGGTGGTAGGCCGCATCGAGGAGGGAAAGAAGAGCCTCACTATACACTCTGAGTTCGGAACGTTCGACTATTAAAAATCTGAAAATTATTTCTCCTTTCACCGAGATGCCAACAGTCTGACGAACAGTGCATTACGGTGAAGGGAGATTAGAAAATGAATACGTAGGTCAATAACTTCCAAGAGTTGGGTGTTTCTAAAAAGACACGGAGCCACCAGGTTGAAAAACGAGGCTGACTATTGACCATTTGCATGCGTGTTGGCTATTGCCGACGAACGTCGGCAATACTGCTGACGAACGTCGGCAATACTGCTGACGAACGTCGGCAATACCTAAGACCATTGAATAGCCATGCTTTTGCCCTTTCAAGTCGATATTTGCAGGGCTGCGCTCGCAAAGCGACACCCCGGGCAATGCAATGACTCCCTTTCTGGACGTTAGTGCGGTTAAACGCCTGTACCTGCCGTCAAATATGCCAGTCAGTAGGACTCAGAAAAAGTTCCCTTCACCGTAACCAGCACAGAGACAGGAGGTTAGCCCCTACGTGAAAGGAAAATGAGAATGATGTTTTTAGCTATTATAGCCTCACGACAACTGCCGCTCCGCTCGGTAGGACAAGGGCAAAGCGGGTAAAAATTATCAACAATCGGAGAAAAAAACTGGGCAGATGGCATGGATTTCATGATTTTTTTGTATTTTTGCGTCGGAAAAGAAATACAACACAATAATAGTACACTTTTTTATGGTAAAGATTTCGAAAGAAGCCGCCCTCCTCTATCATGAGGCCGGCCGCCCAGGAAAAATTGAAGTGAAGCCGACAAAGGCTTATCGTACACAGACCGACCTCTCGCTGGCCTACTCGCCGGGAGTGGCATACCCCTGTCTGGAAATACAACAAGACCCCGATGCTGCCTACCGCTATACCGACAAGGGCAACCTGGTGGCCGTCATCTCCAACGGTACTGCCGTGCTGGGGCTGGGCGACATAGGAGCCATGAGCGGCAAGCCCGTCATGGAGGGCAAGGGGCTGCTGTTCAAGATATACGGCGGCATAGACGTGTTCGACATTGAGGTGGCCGAGAAAGACCCCGAGAAATTCTGCGAGGCCGTAGAGCGCATAGCCCCCACCTTCGGCGGCATCAACCTGGAGGACATCAAGGCCCCCGAGTGCTTCTATATAGAGGAACGGCTGAAGCGCACGCTGGACATCCCCGTGATGCACGACGACCAGCACGGCACCGCCATCATTTCGGCTGCCGGACTGAAAAACGCCCTGGAGGTGATAGGCAAGGACATTGCGAAGGTGAAGATAGTGGTGAACGGGGCCGGGGCTGCCGCCATCTCGTGTACCAAGCTGTATATGGCCATCGGTGCCTCGAAGGAGAACATCGTGATGCTCGACTCGAAGGGCGTCATTTCCATCGACCGGCAGGACCTGAACGAGCAGAAGCGATTCTTCGCCACCGACCGCACCGACATCCACACGCTGGCAGAGGCCGTCAGTGGGGCCGACGTCTTTGTGGGGCTGTCGAAGGGTAACGTGCTGTCGAAGGACATGGTGAGGTCGATGGCTGCCAACCCGGTCATCTTCGCACTGGCCAACCCCGTGCCGGAAATATCGTATGAGGATGCCATGGACGCCCGCCCCGACGTGCTCATGTCAACGGGCCGCACCGACTATCCCAACCAGATTAACAACGTCATCGGATTCCCCTACATCTTCCGCGGGGCTCTCGACGTACACGCCACAGCCATCAACGAGGAGATGAAGTTGGCTGCCGTGCATGCCATAGCCGACCTGGCCAAGCAGCCCGTGCCCGACGTGGTGAACGATGTATATAAGGTGAACAACCTGACCTTCGGCCGCGACTACTTCATACCGAAACCCGTTGACCCGCGTCTCATCACCGAGGTGAGTGCCGCAGTGGCGAAGGCTGCCATGGACAGCGGCGTGGCCCGCAAGCACATCACCAACTGGGAGCAGTACAAGGACTCGCTGAGCGTGCTGTTAGGACAGGAAACCAAGCTGACGCAGAAGCTGTACTCGACGGCCGCCGCCCATCCGCAGCGCGTCGTATTTGCCGAAGCCATTCACCCCACCATGCTCAAAGCCGCCGTGCAGGCCAAGGCCGAGGGCATCTGCCAACCCGTGCTCCTGGGCAACGACGAGGTGCTGGCCAAGCTGGCCAAGAAGCTGGACCTGAACATCGACGGCATCGAGATTGTAAACCTGCGCCACCCCTCGGAGCAGGAGCGCCGCGAGCGCTACGCCCGCATCTTGGCCGACAAGCGTCGCCGCGATGGCTATACCTTCCAGGAGGCCAACGACAAGATGTTCGAGCGCAACTATTTCGGCATGATGATGGTGGAGACCGGCGAGGCCGATGCCTTCCTGACGGGACTTTATACCAAGTATTCGAACACCATCAAGGTGGTGAACGAGGTCATCGGCATACGGCCTGAATACAAGCACTTCGGGGCCATGCACATCATCAACTCGGCACGCGGCACGCTGTATATTGCCGACACGCTGGTGAACGAGAACCCCGACACCGACACGCTGATAGACATTGCCAAACTGGCCAGTACGTCCGTGCGCTTCTTCAACGAGAAGCCCGTGGTGAGCATGATCAGCCACTCGAACTTCGGCAGCAGCCAGAGCGACGGCGCACAGAAGGTGAAACGCGCCGTGGAATACATGCAGGAGCAATACCCCGACCTGCCCATCGACGGCGAGATGCAGATAGGATTCGCCTTGGACCGCGAGCTGCGCGACGAGCAGTACCCCTTCACACGCCTCTTCGGCAAGGATGTCAACACGCTGGTGTTCCCCAACCTCACGTCGGCACGCTCCAGCTACAAGATGCTGCAGATGCTCGATGCTGACGTGGAAATCATTGGCCCCATCCAGATGGGTCTGAACAAGCCCATCCACTTCATCGACTTCGGTGCCTCGGTGCGCGACGTGGTGAACATCGTGGCGGTGGCGGTGATTGATGCCTACGTTGACAAAGTGAAGAAACGCATCAAAAGTGCTGCAGAACAATAACCGGAAAGACGGAAAAAGACTGACGTGGCTTCCGCTGGCAAGGGGAAGTCACGTCAGTTTTTTTATAGCACAAAAGGGGAAGTCACGTCAGCTCATAGACCCCTGTGGGCGTGGTACGCTTCAGCACCTCAAGGCGGAGGTCGGTTCCCACCACGATGCCGTAGCTTCTGAGCACACTCTCCACGGTCTTACGCGCCAGTTCAGGATGGTTGTTCTCTTCGCTCAGATGGCAGAGCCACACATGGCGCAGCTGCTCGGACATGTTCTCGGCTATCGCCACACCACAGTCGTGGTTGTTCATGTGACCCGTAGCCGACAGGATGCGCTCTTTCAGAAACTGAGGGTACGGACCGCCCTTCACCATCTCGACATCATGGTTGGCCTCGATGACCAGGTATTGCGCACGGCTGATGTAGCCACGCATCTCGTCGGTCATGCTGCCGGCATCCGTCATGATGCAGAACGACACACCACCGGCCTCGATGAAATAGCCCACATTGTCGGAACTGTCGTGCGGCACGGCAAACGGCGTCACACGGAAGTCGCCAATCTGCTCCGTGCGGCCCTTCACCAGCTCACGAGCCATGTCGGGGGCTACCTTCTTTGCCACACAGTAGTTGCGATTGATGCCGTCGTGGACTATGGAGGTGGCATACACCGGAACATGGTACTCGTGGCTGAACGAACCCACCGACTTGATGTGGTCGGCATGGTCGTGGGTAATCAGTACGTGCTGCACCTGCGACAGGCTCACACCGTAGTCCTTGCAGTTCTTCTTCAGAACCCGCAGACCTACCCCAACATCTATCAACAGCGCATCGGTAGCCGTTGACAACCAATAACAGTTGCCACTGCTGCCGCTACCGAACGATATGAATTTTAACATGTATCTATTACATTTTTGATGCAAAGATAGTGCAAAGAAAGCAAAATGCAAAATAAAACGATGAAATAATTTGTGCAATCACAAAAAAAACGGGATGTATGCCGCTCCTGTTTTCCATTCGGTCTCGGCTCCACTGTCAGGAAACACTTAAAAAACAATAGGATGACAACGCTTTCTGCTTTCAGGGTACTTGTGGGCCACGCCAGAGGAGAACGGAGAAACCACATCAAAGAATAAGTGACATCCCCCCGGTAGCAGAGACCGGAGGGATGTTTTGTTGATGCGCGATAGATGCGCAAGAGCGGGATTCAGAACGGCAGGTCGTCGGTGCTGCCCTCGGAGGCAGGCTCCTGGGCGGGAGGGAACGGGGCCTGCTGCTGCGGAGCGGCAGCCTGCGGCGGGAACGGAGCCTGGGCGGCAGGAGCGGCGGCAGCCATGCCGGGGGCGGCAGCCATGCCAGGAGCGGCAGCAGAAACCATACCGGGCACTACGCTATAAGCACGGATGTCGTTGAACCAACGGCCCTGATACTCGTGGGCATCGATGTCGAACGACACGGTATAGTCCTGACCCATCTGGATATTGAACTGTTTGATACGGTCTTCGCCAAAGACGCGGAAGACGCAGCGGCGGGGAAACTGACCCGGCACCTCGATGACATAGTCTTGCGACATCCAAGGGTTGCCGGTACGTGAAGACACTCCGCTGCTTGCCGGCATGACGGCAATGATTTTTCCTGATAATTCCATAGTTTACTTTAATATTTTTATAAGCGTTTTTTCTTACAGCATGCGAAATTACGCAAAATAATCGGAAAAAGTGCATTTTTCACGAAAAATTTTTGCGAAAGAAAAGTTTTTTTCGTATTTTTGTGCTCAATTTGACAAAAAGAACAAACTAAAAAACATAATACTCATGAGATTTACAGTATCCAGCTCTGCCCTAAGCAGCAAACTGACGGCTCTTTCGCGAGTCATCAACAGCAAGAACTCACTGCCCATACTGGGCGACTTCCTTTTCGAGGTGAACGGCGACACACTGAGCCTGACGGCCTCTGACAGCGAGAACGTGATGAACACCCGCCTGACACTGACCGACAGCGACGGCAGCGGGCGCTTCGCCATCGGCAACCATGACCTGCTGGAAGCCGTAAAGGGATTCTCGGAGCAGCCCATCACCTTCGAAGTCGATACGGACAGCAACATGGCGCGCATCAGCTACCAGAACGGACAGTTCTCGCTGCCCACGGAGTCTGCCGACGAGTTTCCGCAGGCACAGCATGTAGGCGACGACGCTACCGTCATCACCATGCCTAACAACATGCTGGCCGACAATATCACGCGCTCCATCTTCGCTACGGCACAGGACGAGCTGCGCCCCGTGATGAACGGCATATACTTCGACCTGACGCCGGAACACCTGGCCATCGTGGCCTCAGACGGCCACAAGCTGGTGCGCAACATCGTGCTGAACATCAAGAGCGACAACCCCACATCCTTCATCCTGCCCAAGAAGCCCGCCACGCTGCTGAAGACGCTGCTGGCCAAGGACGGCGAAGAGGTTGTCATCCGCTTCGACGAGCGCAACGCACAGGTGACCTTCGGCGACGACGAGCTCATCTGCCGGCTGATAGAGGGACGCTACCCGAACTACAACTCGGTGATTCCGCAGAACAACCCCAACCATCTGACCATAGACCGCCAATCGCTGCTGGCAGCCCTGCGCCGCGTGCAGCCCTTCGCCAACGACTCGTCGAACCTTATCCGATTCCGCGTGGAGGAAGGCAACCTGCAGCTCGATGCCGAAGACTACGACTTCTCGAAGACGGCTACCGAGCGCGTGGCATGCTCGTATAACGGACAGCCCATGAGTATCGGATTCAAGGGCTCGTCGTTCATCGAAATACTGAGCAACTTCGACTGTCAGGAGGTGGTGGTACAGCTGGCTGACCCCAGCCGCGCCGGACTTGTGATACCCTCGGAACAGCCCGAGAACCAGGACGTGCTGATGCTGATGATGCCAATGCTGATCAACGACTAATTTTGGGAAAACCACGAATTGCACGAATTCTGCCAAGCAGAAGAAACAAAGAAAAATGAAGCTGAACTTACAGAAGCCACTGGTCATTTTCGACCTGGAGACAACGGGGCTTGACATTGTCAAAGACCGTATCATACAGATATCATATATTAAGGTGTTGCCCAACGGACAGGAGGTGCGCGGCAACGAGATCATCAATCCCGAGAAGCCCATACCGCAGGAGGTGGTGCAGTTGACCGGCATATCGAACGACGACGTGAAAGACAAGCCGACATTCAAGCAGATAGCCGCCAAGATATGCGACGTGTTCACGGGGGCCGACATTGCCGGGTTCAACTCGAACCATTTCGACGTGCCCCTGCTGGCCGAAGAGTTCCTCAGGGCCGGTATTGACTTCGACTTCGCGAAGTGCCGGCTCATCGACGCGCAGACCATCTTCCACAAGATGGAACGCCGCAACCTGGCCGCCGCCTATAAGTTCTACTGCGGACGGAAGATGGAGGATGACTTCGAGGCCCACCGCGCCGACCAGGACACCGAGGCGACGTACCGGGTGCTGATGGGCGAGCTGGACTGCTACACCCGCGAGCACCAGGAGGCCCTGGGCGAAGACCCCGAGGGCCGCGTGCTGGAGAACGACATGCAGGTGCTGGCTGATTTCTCGAAGGTGAACGACAATGTCGATTTTGCCGGCCGTATCATCTGGGCCGAGGTGAACGGCAAGCGCACCGAGGTGTTCAACTTCGGCAAGCACAAGGGCATTCCCGTGGCCGACGTGCTGCGCAATGACCCGGGCTACTACAGCTGGATTCTGGGCGGCGACTTCACCTACAACACCAAGCAGGCACTGACGCGCATCAAGCTGCGCGAAGCCAAGATGGCGTGAGTAACATACTATAAACCTTCTATTGTGCTTCAAGGAAAGAAAATTGTATTAGGCATCACCGGCTCGATAGCGGCCTACAAGGCGTGCAGCATCATACGACTGCTGGTGAAGGCGGGAGCCGAGGTACAGGTGGTTATCACTCCGGCAGGCAAGGAGTTCGTCACACCCATCACCCTGTCGGCACTGACTCAGAAGCCCGTGGTCAGCGAGTTTTTTTCGCAGCGCGACGGCACGTGGCACTCGCACGTCAAGCTGGGGCTGTGGGCCGACGCCATGCTCATAGCGCCCTGTACGGCATCGACGCTGGGCAAAATGGCCAACGGCATCGCTGACAATATGCTGGTGACCACCTATCTGTCGATGAAGGCTCCGGTATTCATAGCCCCGGCTATGGACCTGGACATGTATCAGCACCCCACCACACAGCAGAACATGCAGCGGCTGCGCTCGTTCGGCAACCATATCATTGAACCGAAGAGCGGTTTCCTGGCATCAGGTCTGGAGGGCAAGGGGCGCATGGAGGAACCCGAGCAGATTGTGGACATGCTGGACCGCTTCTTTGAGCCGAAGACGCTGCAGGGCAGGCGCATTATGATTACCGCCGGTCCTACGTATGAAAAGATAGACCCCGTACGGTTCATCGGCAACTATTCCAGCGGGAAGATGGGCTTCGCGCTGGCCGAGGAGTGCTCACGGCGCGGCGCGGAGGTGACGCTGATAGCCGGGCCCGTCAGCATGGCGTGCTCGGCAGAGATACACCGTATAGACGTGGAGTCGTGCGAAGAGATGTACCAGGCTGCCACCCATCACTTCGCGCAGCAGGATGCCGCCATTCTGTGTGCTGCCGTCGCCGACTTCCGCCCGGAGCATGCCGCCCCGCAGAAAATCAAGCGTGAGGGCGACGAGCTGGTGGTCAGGCTACAGCCTACCCACGACATTGCCGCCGCCATAGGACAGATGAAGCGCGAGGGACAGGTGCTGGTAGGCTTCGCACTGGAAACCAACGACGAGGAGGCCAACGCCAAGAAGAAGCTGGCGAAGAAGAACCTCGACTTCATCGTGCTGAACTCGCTGCAGAACAAAGGCACCTGCTTCCAGTCGGACGAGAACCAGGTGAGCATACTCGCGAAAGATTGCCGGAAGGACTATCCGAAGAAAGGCAAGCCGGCTGTGGCCCGCGACATCATCGACGAACTGGAACGGCACCTGCAGGCATGATCAGCAAGAACCAAGTGAAATGGGTGCGACAGCTGGAGCTGAAGAAGAACCGGCGGCGCGAGGGACTATTTGTGGCGGAGGGTCCGAAGGTGGTGGGCGACCTGCTGCAGGCGGGGTTCACGGCCAAGGCGCTCTTCTCCACCCGTGAGCGCGAAGATGCCCAGACGGTGACGGACGACGAGCTGCGGAGGCTCAGCTTTCTTCAGCATCCACAGGAGATATTAGGCGTGTTCCACATTCCGGAACAGCCTGAAAGCCTATCGACATTGGGGAATGCCTCATCGCCATTGGGGAATACCTCATCGACATTGGGGAATGCACCGTATGCCGACGGCCTCTGTCTGGCGTTAGACGGTGTGCAAGACCCCGGCAATCTGGGCACCATCATCCGTATAGCCGACTGGTTTGGTATCAAGGCCATCTATTGCTCGCCCGATACTGCCGATGCCTACAACCCAAAGGTGGTGCAGGCCACGATGGGCAGTCTGGCGCATGTGCCCGTTGTCTATTGCCAGCTGACGGAGCTGCTGGCCCATGTCCGCTGTCCCATATACGGCACGTTGCTCGACGGCGACAACATCTATCGTCAGGAGCTGGCCCCGCAGGGCATCATCGTGATGGGCAACGAGGGCAATGGCATATCACAGGCCGTCAGAAGTCTGATTACCCACCGCCTGCTCATACCCAATTTCCATACGGCCCACGAGACGGCAGAGAGCCTGAACGTAGCCATTGCTACCGCCATCACGTGCTCGGAGTTCCGAAGACGAGGCATATAGAATGGCCAACACTACAAGATTCTGTATGGGGGCTGTATCTTCAAACTCGTTTTACAACGTCTGCAAAGCCTCGTAGATACGCTGCACGGGCAGTCCCATGACATTATAAAAGCTGCCCTGCAAGCCCACGACGCCAATATGGCCTATCCACTCCTGTATGCCGTAGGCTCCCGCCTTGTCCGACGGGTGGTAGGTTTCGACATAGTAGTCTATCTCCTGGTCGGTCAGCGTTTTGAAGGTGACATCGGTAGTGACCGAGAAGCTCTTCTGCGCCGAGACGGTGGTCAGCGTCACACCGGTTATCACCTGGTGCGTCTGTCCGCTCAACCGGTGTAGCATGCGGCGGGCATCGTCATCGCTCTTCGGCTTCCCCATCACCTCATGGCCCAACACCACGATGGTGTCGGCAGTAATCACCAGTTCGTCGGCAGCCATCGTGGCGCGATAGGCCACCGCCTTCTTGCGCGAGATGTATTCGGCAATGTCGCGCGTGGCCAACGTGTCGGGATAGCTCTCGTCAATGCCGTCGAGCACCCTTACGTCGAAGGCGATGTCCAGACCGCTCAGCAGTTCTTTGCGGCGCGGCGAGTTGGAGGCTAATATAATATGGTATGCTGTGTTCATCGTTGTCATGGATGCTGTTTTCATCATTGTCATGGATGCTGTGTTCATCGTTGTCATGGATGCTGTGCGCTCTCACTATCACCACCCGAAGGCTTTTTCGTCCATCAGCCATTTGCCCTGAGCACGCAGTGTCTGTTCTATCACGTCGCGACCGCAGCCGTAGCCGCCGTCGTATTGGCTGATGTAGCAGCTGACCTCTTTCACCTCCGTACAGGCATCCTTCGGACATACGGCACAGCCCGCACGGCGCATCACCTCCAGGTCGGGGATGTCGTCGCCGACAAACATCACCTCGCTGTCGTCGTAGCCATATTTGGCCAGATACTCGTCGTACACCTTTATCTTTACCGAGGCCCCTAAATAGATGTCCTCCATGCCAAGCCCCTCGTAGCGTTGGCGCACGGCCTCTATCCTGCAGCCCGAGAGGATGGCGATGCGCAGCCCCATCTTCATGGCTAACTGGATGGCATAGCCGTCTTTGATGTTGACGGTACGCAGCGGTGTGCCGTCGGCATCCAGCAATATGGTGGATGCAGAGAGTACGCCGTCAAGGTCGAACACGATGGTTCGTATCTTTATCAAATCGTAGTTGATCATTGCTCTTTTCTATTCTTTACTTACTATACATTTATCCTAACTACTTTTCCTAACCACTTCTTTTTCGACCACGAATTTCGCTAATTTCACTTATTTTTCAATATGGAGGAATGAGATAATGAGTTTAATGAGTGCAATTAGTGGTCTTTAAGAATTTGTTGCCTGGATGATGTGAATACTTTCCGACAGCAGGCGATATACCTCGCGGGCCTCGGGCATGGAGGCCAGAAGGCTGAGATGCTTGTCGATGACGTTCGTGTCGTAACGTACAGCAGGCCCCGTCTGTGCGTCGAGGGGCGACAGCTCGTGTATCTTGCGGGCCGTCTCGTCGATGAGCGGCAGCATCACGTCGAACGGCACCCCGTGGCTATTCAGGATGTCGGCACTAAGGGCATAGCAGTGGTTGGCAAAGTTGCAGGCAAAGACGGCAGCCAGGTGCAGGTACTGTCTGTCGGCAGACGACAGCTCATAGACGCGCCCGGACACACTCTCGGCCAACCGGCGGATGGCAGGGTCGCCGCCCTCGATAAATACGGGTATCTCGGCAAAGTCCACCTCGCGCTCCTTCGAGAAGGTCTGCATGGGGTAGCATACGCCATACCGCTGCACATAGCCCTGGAACACATCCATCGGCACGGAACCCGCCGTATGCACGAAGAGCTGCCCTTCCCTACCCTTTGTAAACTGCGCGACATGCTGCTGCAACGCCTGGTCGGTCAGGCTGACTACAAACACGTCGGCCTGCATCGGCAACGCCTCGAAGCGGTCGGCAGGCACACCGCCCACCACTTGGCACAACGCCTCGGCATGCGCCCGCTGGCGGCTATAGACTGCCACGATGTCGTGGCCTGCACGGTGCAGTGCCTTGCCGAAGTGGGTAGCCAGCCGTCCGGCACCTATCAGTACGACTCTCACGGCTTAATACTTATTGAGGTGAACCTGTTCCCACTTCAGCTTGTCTTCGTTCTGCGGCTTACGCTCGTCGGCCTTGTGGCCCACGGCTATCACGCAGAGGCATGACAGCTCGTCGGGGATGTCGAGGATGCCACGTATCACTGTGTCGGCACTCGTTCCGTCGCTCAGCCCGCGGCCGCGCATCTGTACCCAGCACGAGCCAAGACCCAACGCCTCGGCCTGATACTGCATCGAGATGGCGGCTATCGAGCCGTCTTCCACCCAGCAGTCGTTCTGCATGGGGTTGCCCAGCACAACGATGGCCAGCGGGGCATCCTTCAGGAACTGACCGCCGAGGTCTTTGGCATCCGACAGCTTTTCGAGGTCCGTCTTGTCGTCAACTACCACAAACTGCCACCCTCGCTGGCCTTTCGAGGTGGGCGACATCAGGGCGGCCCGCAGAATGGTCTTCACGTCGTCGCCATCTATCTCCTCGGCTGTGAACTTACGGTGTGAGCGGCGCTGCTGCACCAAATCATTGAAATCCATAGTATTCTTACGTTTTTTTCTTGTTGAATAGTTTAAATTTCTGCAAAGTTACGAAAAGTCGAGAGCAGAACAAAATAAATTCATTTATTTTTTTGCCGAGACAAAGTAACTTCGCCAATTTATTGGCAAAATTACGAAAAAAGTCTGTAACAAACGAGCAATTTTCGAAGATTAACGCAGAATGACCGTAAATAAAAGGCAATCAAGGGAAGTTTCTGATTCCGCAAACTGCTATATTTTGCATAGCAATAGAACACCTCTGCAAAGGTACGACAATTATTTGAGATGAACAAATCAGGTCAACCGTATTAAAAAAAAGCTAAAACAGGAATAAAAAAACAAGGAATAATTAGTTTGTTATTCTAA
>CAMVAI010000030.1 GCA_947165435.1 uncultured Prevotella sp. | reverse complement strand
CCTAAATTGACGCAGAACCTTTTTTTCACAAAATTTGCTGCCACTCTGCCACCAGGTTTCCTAAACCGCTGTGGTTCAGATATATAGCGGTGGTGGCAGCAAGGTGGGAGGTGGCAAGCCCCACCCCCAACCCCTCCCCGAAAGGGAGGGGAGCAGCTGCGCGCAGGGGGTGGCGGCACAGTCCGTAGTGACATCAAATGACTCACCAAAACTGTTCACCACAGTGAAAACAGCGTTTTCTTGCGGAGAAAACGCCGTTTTCCAGCGTAGAAAACGGCATCTCCCCGCCTGGTAGCACACTCAATGCTGTCACCCCCTGTGCGCAGCCACTCCCCTCCCTTTCGGGGAGGGGCTGGGGTTGGGGCTTGCCACTCACTGTGCGCAGCCCTCCCCTCCCTTTCGGGGAGGGGTTGGGGGTGGGGCTGGCTGGGCTGGCTTTGCTGCCACCTCCCACCTTGCTGCCACCACCGCTATATGTCTGAACCACAGCGGTTTCGGAAGGCTGGTGGCAGAGTGGCAGCAAGAACAGAAAAAATTTTTTTTATGTGCGATAGGCAAGCAGAATACTGACGTGCTGGATATAGAACGTCACAGTCGGTTCCTCTCGGCATTGCCGGCACCGGTGCCCTTGTACTTCGACGGGGTGACGTTGAAGCGGTAGCGCAGGGAGAGCGAGACGCAGCGCGTGTCGTTGTCCTCGGTCTTGCGGAATATCATGCGGTCGAAGTAGAATGTACCACGGCTTTTACCCTGATTGAAGAGGTCGTTGCCCGTGAGCTTAATATTCAGCCGCCGCTGGAAGAAGTCCTTGCTCACGCTGAACGAGAGCATCGGGTTGGTGCTTTCAATCTTGAAGTTAGAGCCTGTGTAGCCGTGGGTGTGCATGCTGAAGTCGGCCTGTAGCAGCCAGTCGTGCGGCAGGGCGACGATGTTGCCAAGTTGCAGCGACAGCATGGGCTGACCCAGATGCTTGTCCTGACCGTTGAAGGTGGTTGTGAGCCATTGCTTCATCATGGTGACGTTGTACTGCGGTGTCCACGTGACGCTGCTGCCCAGCCTGATGTCGCGCTGCATGCCCAGTGTGACGATGAGCCAGTTGGCATGGTCGTAGTTCCTGGTGGTGGCCATGTTCACCTTGCTGTCCTGCTCGGTGCACTCCATCACAGTCATGAAGGGGTTGACACAGTGGAAAAAGTTGGTGGTCAGGTAGATGCCTTTCCACATCGCCATGACGCTGAAGTTATGATACTTGACGGGCCGCAGATAAGGATTGCCCCGCTGCATGTTCAGGCGGTTCTCATAGACCACATCGTTGCTCAACAGCCAGTAGGCCGGCCGATTGGTGCGCTTGGCATAGCTGATGGAGAGCCCACCCCCAGCCCCTCCCCAAGGGAGGGGTGCCGAAATGGCGACGGAGGGAAAGAAATCGTCGTAGGTACGGCTCTGATCGCTGCGATGCTGACCACCCACGAAGTAGTCGGACGCGACATGCTCATAGCGCAGACCGGCCTGCAGCTGGAAGCGTCCCAACCGTTGCTGCAGCTCTACAAACGGCGCTATGTTGCTCTCGTGCTGCTCGTTGTTGCTGTTCTGAATATAGCCCTCAGCGTTCTC
This sequence comes from uncultured Prevotella sp., assembly GCA_947165435.1. Lineage (GTDB taxonomy): Bacteria > Bacteroidota > Bacteroidia > Bacteroidales > Bacteroidaceae > Prevotella. Next base: position 33,788 of record CAMVAI010000030.1, on the reverse strand, counting down.
AAAGCTGCTACGCCAGCGGGTATTGGTGTACTCCTCGCCAATGGAGAGCTGCCCCTTCCACAGCGGAAGGCTCACGATGAGTTTCTCGGCCACCATGCGGCCGCGCGTCTGGGTCTCGGTGTGTACGTCGCGATTCTCGTAGTTGCGGCTCAGTTCCTGCTGCTCGTTGCTGCTGCGGTTCTGATAGTCGGTGTAGTCGGCATTGAAGTCGATGGTGAAGCGGCCCAGCTTGCCCGTGTAGTAGAGGTTGGCCTGGTGCTTGGGGGCATTCTTGTCGCGGCGCGTGCCGACGTTGTGCAGGTGGTCGTAGGGCGTGCCGTTGGCCGTCAGTTCGTCGGCGTTGTCGTAGGCGGTCTTCACGTAGTCATAGACGTGCTGATAGAAACCGCCGAAGGAGTTGCTGTCGTTCAGCTGGTAGTTGAAGCCCACGCGCCCCTCTGCGTACGGATTGCGCGCCGTAGATTGCTTCCGGTTGCTGACGGTCCACAGCGTGTCGGCAAAGATGGTCTGCTCGAAGTCGCCACGGCTCCACCGCTTGTTGTAGGCTCCGAAGAGGTTGGCAAACAGCTCCAGACGGCCCGTGCGGTAGGTCAGGTTGATGCGCTCGTTGTTCTGATAGCCGCGTCCCTTGCGGCTCCATGAGGAAAGTTCCACACCGAGGCCCTGGCCCGCCGCCCGGCGGGTGCGGATGACGATGACGGCTTGCACCGTCGCATCATAGCGTGCGCCGGGGTTCTGCACTACCTCGACCGAGCGGATGTTGTCTGACTGGATGTTGCGCAGCTCGTTCAGGTCGGTCAGCTTGCGGTTGTTCAGGTAGATGAGCGGTGCGCCCTTGCCCAGTATCTCGTAGCCATCGCCCTTCTTCGAGATAGTAGGCACACGCGACAGCACATCCTCAGCCGTGCCCAGGCGAGACATCACCGTGCCCTCGACATTCATCAACAGCGAATTGCCCTGCAACACTACCTTCGGGCGCTCGCCAGTCACCACCACGCCATTCAGCGTGTAGTTGTCGGGCTGAATCCTGATGGTTCCCACTTCGGGCTGTCCGCATAATTTGTAAACGGTTTTGTAGCCCACGTATGAGATGCGGGCCAACACCACGGGCAACTCGTATGGGATGACGAAAACGCCAGCCTCGTTGCTCACGCCACCACCGACGATGGTCGAGTCGGAGGGATGAAGCAGGTAAACATTGGCATAGGGTACGGGCTGGCGGTTCTCGTCGATAATTGTCCCAGTCAGGTGGCGCTCGGTCTTGTGGGTACACTCCACATAGATGTCGCGCTCGCCACGTTTCACGACGCGTATAGGATAGAAACCGACAATCTGCATGAGGGCATCGGGCACGGATTGGTGCTTGATGCTGGTGGTCACGCGGAAGTCTTCTAACTCGTTGTACATGAAGCTGATGGTATAGTCGTGTGACTGCTCGTTGAGGTCGCGCAGTGCCTCAGACATCGATACATTATTATAATTGCGCGTGATGTGCTGTGCCTGCGCCTGGCATAGACAGCACAGACCGATGAGGGAAATAATGAGGTGCTTCATCATCTGACTATCAGTTTATGGTCCTCGACGGCGAGGTTGACCTGGTCGAACATGTTCAACTTCTCTATGACCTCCTGCAGGCTCTCGTCCTGATTCCATACGAAATAGAAACGCAGATGGCCGGCCTCTTCGTTTTGTACGTCTATATCAAGGTGATGATAGACGGCAATGTCCTTGGCGATGCTGTCGAGGGTGACGTTGTCGAAGATACAGGAAGCCTCACCCCCAGCCCCTCTCCCAGGGAGAGGGGAGTGATTACCTTTGCTGTCGATATTCTCTGCGGAAGAAGTATCTACTCCCCTCTCCATGGGAGAGGGGCCGGGGGTGAGGCTCCAGACTGCCGCAATAGCAACGGCAGACACTAAGAGCAGACCGACAAAGGAGGCTGCCACCTTACGGAGTGAAGAATAAAATTTCACTGTCGGGAGCGCGGCAGTCGGTTTTTCACTCTTCACTTTTAGTTTTTCACTTTCAAACTGCTGCCATGCCTCATCCACGTCGGCCTCTTGGTCCAGGTCGTCCATCATGGCCTCTATCTCCTGGTCGGGATACTTGTCTGGCTCTTCCTGCATCGAGCGGAACAGCCGCTTGTTGTGGTCGTTTGTCTTCATAAGCCTTTCGGATTAAAACGGTTCTTGATTTCTTTCAAGGCGTGTGAAAGATGCTTCCATACGGCCACGCGGCTGATGCCTTCTGCTGAGGCTATTTCCTCATAGCTATACCCTTCGGAGAAACGGAGGCGGAAAATGCGCTGCTCTTGTTCGGTCAGATGACTGATCACAAACTCTACAATGTCCGTCATGCGCTCGTCCTCAGCCTCGGCGTCGGATGTCTGCCCTGCAGTGGCAGACTCCATGCGGAGCCTCATTTCTTGGTGGCGAATACGCTTCAGACACTGGTTGCGAACGCTCGTCAGCAGGTAGCGTTCTTCGGTGTCGGGCATCAGCACCGTCCGCCCACGGAGCAGTCCCTCAAAGATGTCGCTGACCACATCCTTGCTCTCCTGCTCGTCGTAGAGGATGGTGCGTGCCACCCTCAGCATCTTGCCGTAGTGCTGCTTGAACAGCCGTTGGATTTCCTGTCTTTCCATCACGTCTTTTTTATAGTAATACCCTTCAGCCGTTCAAAATGTTAACCCGGAAACGAAATCACTGCCGCAAAGGGACGAATTTTTCCATCTTGCGTGAACGTTTTCCTGCTTTCTGTATATGCTACGACCTGCTGGTCAAGAACTGACGCCCTCCGGCTCCCATAGATGCCGCTGCATGTCCACATGGCCATTGGCACGGAACGTCACGCCCTCTGCCTCCAACAGCGGGCGCTGGCGACTCCAGCCGGGAGCCGTGCGGCCTTCCTTGTTGACCACCCGGTGGCAGGGCAGCAACTCGGCACCGGGGGTATAGCGCAGCGTGCGCCCCACCATGCGCGAATGGCTGGGCCACCCCGCCCAGGCAGCGATGGTGCCGTAGGTCGTCACCCGTCCTCGCGGTATCTGACCGACAATATTCAGCACGTCGTCGCGAAAGTGGCTGGCCTGCTCGGGCGTCATCTTGTCAGGAAAGTCTTTGTCTAAACGGTGTTTCATCTCTCTCTACTCTGTCATCATTGCTGTCCATTGGAATTACGAGTGCAAATATACAATCTTTTAGCGAGAATTGTTCGCATCACTTATATCTTTTATATATATTTAGGCGATACAGATTTGACAGTTTGCAACAGGAAAGGGTGTTTTTGATGCAATATGATAACTGTTTGACCATCGCGAAAAGAGGCATATCCGTTTTGGAATCAAACTTGACGATGTACTCAAACATCCTGTCGAAGTCACATTTCCTTAACAACTCTTGTAGCTTCATATCGGCTGCAAAGATAAAAAGGAGGTCGGACAATTTGCGTCCGAAATACAAAAAATCGTTGTTTATGATACACATTCAAAATAATATTTGTATATTTGCAGCCAAATAGTAATTTAAAGAATAAGGAAATGGAAGATCTGGTATTGTCTGTTCCCGCTCAAGATGCAGCATTCTTAGAGACATTAGCCTCTCGTATGGGCTGGACGATGCGTAAGCGCCGTACTTCAGTTGAGCGATTTATCAATTCATGTCCGAAGACTCCACAGATGACTGACGAGGAGATTCAGGCAGAAATCAATGCTGTGCGACAGGGGTTATGAAAGTTTTGTTCGACTCCAACTTGTGGATTTCGTTCATGATTGGCAAACGACTTTCGTCGCTTGCAGATGTGTTGTGCCATCATGACATAGAAGTGTATATTTCTGAACAGCAGTTGGATGAAATCAGAAAGGTGATAGCCCGCGAGAAGTTCGACAAACTCATATCTTCTGAGACTCGCTATTATTTCTTTGAGATGATATATGATGTCTGCCTTTTTACAGATATTACAGTCGAAGCAGAATCAAATATCAGAGACCCCAAAGACCTATACCTTCTCTCTATGGCAGAGAGCGTACCTGTGGATTTTATTGTTAGTGGCGATAAGGATCTCACCGATCTTGGTTCTCATGCAGGTATTCCTATTCTCAAATATGCTGATTTCCTCACCAGAATTCCATAGCTGTTTTTCTGCAAAGATAGAGGTTGCGAGGGGATAATCACACTTTAAATGCTACGTTTGCCACTTCTCCAGTTCATCACCCCACTTCTCCATATCAGTTCGCAAGAGGCGCAAGACGATTTCCTTTGAAGCCTTCCAGATCAGTTTCCCACCAACAGGAATAAACTCCACAGCAGTCCCGGGTCCACCATGCAAAGCATCTCTGATAAACCCACGCTTCTCTCTAGCAACTACGACATTGCCGCAGTTAGTGCATTCTTGGATGTATCTTTGTTTCATGTTATATTAATAGCAATACTTGTATTCGGCTTATAGTTTTGATTTGTTTGCCGAGAAGTGTAACGATACAGGGCTTCATGGTTTCTCGTTCCTCGAAACCACGAAGCCCTGTATCGTTACTCCGTCTTGGCAAAAAAAGAAAAGTTTTTCTTTGTTTTGCTCTCGACTTTTCGTAACTTTGTAAGAAATCGCAAACTTTCTTTGTTTATCGGAGGTTTGAGAAATAGTGCGATTTTCGAGGTTACGAACTGGACACCTCCTGATTTCCGTATTCTTCCGCGATATGCGTATTGTTAGAGCACTCAACGCTGAGCCACCAGCCTTTATCAATGGCTCATTGTCGGGAACAAAGGTACACAGAATATATGTGATTACAAAACTTTGGGAAGATTTTTCGCAAATTCCTCTTTAGTCTTATGATTTTGTGCTACCTTTGCACACATAATTTATATTAGAGACTATCCTATGGCAAAGAAGAATGAGATTATCGTTAAAGATGTTGCTATCAAGACTATGTCAAAAGATGGTATAGATTACATTAGCATCACAGACATCGCCAGGCAGAAAAACGCCACAGACCCCAACGGAGTTATAGCGAACTGGATGCGTAACCGCAATACCGTGGAATTTCTTGGTATATGGGAAACTCTTCACAACCCCAATTTTAACCCCCTCGAATTCGAGGGGTTTAGAAAAGAGGCTGGTTTGAATGCTTTCACGCTTTCGCCTACTCGTTGGATTGAAGCCACTAATGCTATTGGGATTGTTTCGCAAGCGGGACGCTATGGAGGAACCTTTGCCCAAACCGATATAGCATTCGAGTTTGCATCATGGATTTCCGTTGAGTTCCGCCTTTACCTTGTCATGGAGTTCCAACGCCTAAAAGCCAAGGAACAGGAATTATTGGGATGGACTGCTAAAAGAGAGCTCTCAAAAATTAACTACCGCATTCATACGGATGCCATCAAGAGCCACTTGATTCCAGAGGAAATCACCCCAGCACAAGCCAGTATCATCTATGCAGAAGAAGCTGATGTGCTGAATGTGGCGATGTTTGGGATGACCGCCAAGCAATGGCGAGAGGCAAATCCCGACCTAAAAGGCAATATCCGTGACTATGCCACTATCAACGAACTGATATGCCTGTCGAATATGGAGAATATCAATGCTGTGCTAATCAATGATGGAGTACCACAGGGCGAAAGGCTCGTGAAACTCAATCAAATTGCTATTCAACAGATGCAGGTGTTGGAAGGGAACGGGAATAGGAATCTACTAAAGTAACGCCTATTATGACTGACAGGCTATATGCAAAATACATCTGGCTCATTTCCACTATCTATGATGCTGGCAAGATTTCATTTGAGGATATAGTCCGCAAATGGGACGATGCGTATATCAATGATCTGCACCAGCCTTTGAAATTGCGTACATTCCATAATCATCGTCGTGCTATATTGATGCAGTTCGGAGTTGTGATTGAGTGTCAACGAGGAACTAACCTATATTATATAGATAATCCAGAAGCATTAGAAAAGAATTCCATTAACCAATGGTTACTTGATTCATTTTCTGTCAGTAGTACGCTGATGGATAACCGTTCTATCTGTGACAGAATCATGTTGGAAGATGTGCCATCTGGAAGGTCTTACCTTGATATTATAACAAAAGCTATGCGAGAGAATCGCCAGATAACAATTGATTATGAGGATTTCTTTGGTAATACCATTCAAGGTTTAAAGATTGATCCTTATTTCATTAGATTGTTCAAACGCCGTTGGTATGTGATGGCATTTGTCTTGCAAAAGAAAGAGATTCATCGTTTTGGGCTTGACCGTATTAAACACATAGAAGTCACGGAATCCAAGTTCTGCTATCCAAAAAATTTCTCACCCCAAGAATATTACACAGATTATTACGGCGTATTCCACGATAAGAAACCTATAGCTATACGATTGAAAGCCTATCGCGAAAAACCACATTATCTACGCTCATTACCTTTGCATCATAGCCAACGTGAGATAGAGACCAATAACAATTATACCATCTTTGAATATATTATAGCCCCAACCTATGACTTCATTCAAGAAATTCTGAGTCATGGTAACCAGTTGGAAGTACTCTCATCAGACACCTTCCGTCAGCAAATCAAGGCCATTATTCAAGAAATGCACGATTTCTATAAATAATTTCTTCTGATATGCAATTATGTTGCATATTCCTGCCATAACTTTGCCACAAAAATGAAAGAGTTATGGCAAATACTGATGAACTTAAAAGATTGGGTGAAAGGTTCCCCAACAAGAATGTTGGTTGTGGCAATCCTAATGCGAAAATTCTGGTTGTCACGCAAAGAGAAGGAAATGAAGAGGTAGATTTTGAGTATCTGAAAGAACCATTCAGAAATCTGCCAGATGTTGAAGATAAGAATGTCGATGTACTCAAACATTGTTACTACGTGGTATTTAACGAAGAACTGTTGAAAGATTCTTTCTTCGACAATTTTCAGGTAATACTATATTCATTCGTAGATGGCAACCAACTGGATAAGCATGACCCTGCTAAGTTGTTTGGAATGAAATGGATGAGTGAGTGTACCATTGAAGATGGGGCAACCCAACGTTTGTTTGTAGCACACTCTAAAGCAGATGGCAACAAACCCGAAAGGCTCATGTTCTGCACATATCCATTTGAAAAAGTTTCCTATGTTATTCAGAAATGCACAAAACTGATACTAAATTGGTTTCTATTATCCCCAAAAGAAGAAATATCCAAATGAAGACAGCAATATTCAAAAAGAATTGCTATATTTGCAAGCAAATGTGCTAAAATAAATGTTTATGGATAGAACAAAATTATTTGAAGAATTCCTGGCGGAATGTAAGAAGAATAATCAAATTTGTGGCGCGGGTAATCCTTATACGCATATTCTTCTTGTAGGACAGGAACATCGTGCAGAAACCCCTATTACAAATTACAAAGATTGGCAAAATTATTTGGAAAATAATTATTGCTATTGCGGAAAAGACAATCCCTGGATAATCAAAGACGAAAATCCTGATTTATGGAGAAAATACCAAAACTCTACTCCAACATGGAGTAGTTATCAGCGTTTAATAGACAGAGTCTTTCCTGAACGCCATAAAAGAGCATTACACGGAGAAAAAGATTTTGAGTTTGATGCTTTTACAACTGAATTAAATAATGAGGCAAAACCTTCAAGTAGGGTTAAAGGGGAAGAACGGGAAAAACTCAGAGAACGTATCAAAGCTAGATTGAAATTGTTTAAACAATCTAATTATATTAAGAGTTTTCCTGTTATTATCTTAGCATGTGGAGGTTATATAAGAAATAACCAAAAAACAAGGGAAATAGATGACACATTTCATGTAACTTTTTCGAAGAGGTTCGATTTTTCAATAGGAAATTGGTTTTGCACACACTATGACGATACAAATCAAAACCGTCTTGTAATTCATACCCGTCAATTGAGTAATGGGGTTTCATATGAGATGATTGATAAAATGGCAAAAATAATCAAAGACCATTTAGATCATTTAAAAAAGCTAGGATTAATATGATACAGCGAAAATTTAAAATCAAGGACGGCGTTCTTCTTGAAACAACTGAGGTTAGGATAGAAGACTATTCTAAACTTCTTAAGTACAATATGAATCTAAAGAAATTAGCAGATGACATTAGACGTTCAAGAAATGACGAACACTTAGAGAATTTTCTGTTGAAGGCAGAAGAACTGTTTGCAGAAGAAATTGAGAAAGCAAAAGTTTTATGCATTTTGAAAGGCGACTTTCAAATGTAAATGAATTAACTAAATATGATAAGTAGGCAATGAGAAGTCCTCAACAATGGAACACTCCATTGAAGTCTCTACTGAGAGACTTACAGAGTGAAGACAGGAAAACAGAAAATGCCGCCTTGAAAGAATTGAGACGGCGTTTTGTTGGACTTGACAAAGGGCAACAGATGCAAGTCATTATGCATCACCTTCGTCGTGAAAAGTCATTTCGTGAATGGGCATACACACGATTACTTGATTTGTGGGACGAGTCTTTTGAGCCTATCATATTAGGTTTGTGGGAGCAGTACCATGAGGAAAAATGCGCATGGGCTGTCATCAGGCATTTTCCACTTTCGTATGTATTGGAACATAAAGAGGACTTAGCCATTGGAAAAAATCGCCCATTTGTGATCAGGCGATTGTGTGAAGACAGATCATACACTATTGATAGAGATAAACTTACGCCTTACGAGTATATCTGGATCCTCTCAACAACAGGGCGAGACATTACGACAGAAAGGGCATGGGGCATCCTCTTTGAAGCAACCAAAGAAGTCTGTCAGGCAAAAGATGCTGACGATTACGGACAAGGAAATACCTTCTCCATAAAGATAAATAAAATTCTTTATCATCTGGACAAAATGGATAAATCAGTCATTACGGCCTCTTACAGAAATTGGTATCAATCGGCCATTGAAAGCATTACGGATTCCCAGATATGGGATTGGTATAGGATTGCTAAACAATTGAAACTTGATGGAATAAGGCACCCTTACGATATTCTCGCAGACAAATTATTTATGCACTTGCCAGAGTTAGAGATGTTTATTGCAGGAAACAAATTCTCTATTCAGTAAATATCGAAAGGGATAGGCTTAAAGCCCAAATCCCTTCTTTCGAGTCTGACTTTGAGATAGCCCAAACTGTTCCATAAACCATTGGGTAATGGGTGTCTCGTTGATCTGTAGAATCAGGTTTCGCTTCTCGTTCCTTATCACTTGTGCCGTGACATTATCCACAAGTACATTGCGTCTATACTTATTAGAGTGTAGCCACCCACTATAATTGATGGTCTGCCCGTGTAGCAGTTTGTCGGTCTGTTCTGCGTTGAAGCCATACGCAAGACATTTATGCTCCATATTGAGGAACCGCTTGAAACTTGGGAACCATCTGTAAACCTTGTCTAAAATGCGTTTCAAGTTGCCCACCTCCTGCTGGCGTTGTTCATGGTTACGGCTGAGTTCCCTTGCGTGCTTGTCCTTCAACTTCTGCATATCGGTGTGTAGCCTTTCTATCTGCCCGTTTAACTCATCCACATCCCTGCGCAGTTGAGCGTTCTCCTTCTCCAGTCTGCTCATCTTGTACACAGAAGGGACGGTTCCTTTTGTGTACGAATCGACTGAGAAACAGGAGTTGGACTAAGATTAAATACTTCATGCTTCAATTCAGATTTGAAGTTATTCCGTTCTTGCTATTGCGACGCGCTTCTCCGTGCCATCGGGTGAGCGGAACAGGAAATGGATTTCCTCACCTGATTTCTTGCGCTGACGGATGGCAGTATAGGTGCAAACGTCATCGATGGGGATGCCGTCGGCCTCTATCAGCATGTCGCCTGTGCGGACTCCTTTTCTGTAAGCCTCCGAATCCTTGCGGACTACTGCTTGCAGAGTGCCTGTACTGTCCGTCGGAACGAGCCTCATGCTGTGACTTGTCTTGTCATTCAAGGTGATGTCGCCGCTGCCGTCATGCGGCAGGAACACATAGCGCTTCTTCGCACTGTCGATAATGAGCGAGGCGTGTTTCAGCAGTGCAGAACCTATAAGCATACTCATGTTGGCCGACGAGGCGTATGCATCCTTGACGGTCAGACTGCCCATCTGGACTGTCGGCAGGTGAACCACGCGTTCCAATAATGTGTCGGCATGAACCCCGTAGAGTCCGATATTCGCATTGAGCGTTGTGTCGCTCAGTTGTGCCAGGCTGTCTATCGTCGCCCGCTTCTTCTCTTTCTTCAACCAGTGTGCCAATGCTTGGTTCGACAAGTCCACTCCATGCCCGACGGCTCCCGTGTCGAACAACATATAGGTACTGCCGAAAGGCAACTCTACATAGACCAGCGGATAGGTGGGTTTTGCAAGCCAGTACTTCACTGTGGGCTGCCCTTTCTCCTCCTCGCCGAAGAAGCCCTTACGGTCGGTCAGTATCATCAGACTGTCCTTCGTGTCAAACTTTACCGTCAGCCCTTTGGTCACGAGGTCAAAGCCTATCAGTCCGTCAAATCTCCCGCAGATGTAGTCACCAAGATGCCCACCCACGCTGACGGGATAGTTACTGAGCCCCAAGTTGCCCATCCTCATCTCCGGAATCTTAAAGACTGAAGCTGCACCCGTCTTGTCGTTGATGTCGCGCCATTTGGCACTGTCAACATCTGTTGGCTTCATCCATTCCTCCTGACTGCCAAACCAGAAACCGTGCTCCGCTCCCGTGTCGAACAGCAGATGTCGCTCTTGTCCGGCTATCTCTACGGGTACAATCACCGCACCACTCTCTATTCTTACCCTGATGGTGTCCACGAAGTCGTGCTCTGAAAACTCCACGGCTTTCAGCAGTGGTTTCCACTTCACCTGACCCTCGGCATGAGTTGCCATCAGGATAAAGGCAAGTGCCATTATAATAATTGCCTTCTTGTTCTTGAGGCCTTTCTTGCGTCCCACAGGTAGCAAGCGACTGGAGGTCGAGCGCAGTAGCAAGCGATTTTCAATCTCACTCTGTTCTCGCATCATCATACCCTTTACGTATGTGTTGCATCTTCTATAAAAGAGTTGTATTTTCATTTGCGGACTCTTAGCATGCAGTACACGCCGAGGATGATAAACGGGATGGAGAGTATCTGACCCATATCAATGGGCAGCGATGCCTCGAAGGCTTCTTGTATCTCCTTAGTGTACTCGATGAAAAAACGGAAGGTGAAGATATACGTCAGACAGAAGCCGAAATACCAGCCTGTACCGATCTTCTCTGGCATCCGTTTATGCAGTGTCCACATGATGAAGAAGAGCACGGCATAGGCTATGGCTTCGTAGAGCTGACCAGGATGACGGGGCATCATATCTACCTTCTCGAAGATAAAAGCCCAGGGCACATCGGAGATTTTTCCGATAATCTCTGAGTTCATCAGGTTGCCCAAACGGATACAGCAGGCTGTGGTACCTGTAGCGATGGCGATATTATCGAGCACCGTCCAGATACTCAGTTTTGTCTTGCGGACATATAGCCACAGGGCTATCATGAGTCCCAGCGTTCCGCCATGCGAAGCTAGTCCGGCATAGCCTGTCAGTTTCCAGCCTCCGTCAGCCATGAAGCGTATCGGCAGTAGCATCTCTATGATGCCTTTCCCTGAAGTCAGGAAATCCTGAGGCTGATAGAAGATGCAATGCCCCAGTCGGGCACCAATCAGGATACCGAAGAAACTGTAGATGAAGAGTGGGGCGAGGAGTTCGTCCTTGATTTTCTGCTCCTTATACAGGCGTTTCACCACGAGATAGGCTAGTGCGAGTCCGATTGGCCACAAAAGCCCGTACCATCGTACCGACAGAGGACCCAATCTGAATGCTACGAGGTCTGGATTCCAGACGATATATAGTAATTGATTCATATAACCTCCAAAGTGCAAGAAGATTGTTCTATACGAAATAATAAGCAGAGAAGATTCCCAAGAGATTGCATGTGACATGCGTAATCACACAATAGCGAACATCTCTGGTTCTCATATACATCAGGCAAAGGATGACTGCCATCATCAGTGTATCAAATCTCCAAACGCCTGTACCCACATGCGCCACGTAAAAGATGAGCGCATTGGAAACGACAATCGCCGTCTTGCTGAAAGAGGCTCTTTCCATCATGGATATGTACCATTTCCGTAAAAACAGTTCCTCTGCAATGGGGCCGATGATGGAAAAGGAGAATATATGCAGGATAAGGGGCGCCAACGTATAGGCCTCCCGAGGGTCTGTGTTAGGCGCGTCAAACAAGGAGGTCAGTAGAAGTATAATGAGCTGCCAGAGGACTCCCAATGCCAAGGACAGAACAACCGTTTTCAGGTTCACTTCAAGGCTCGGATTACACCATATTCCCAACTTCTCTTTCTTGTCTTCGTAAAGTAAGACGGCAAAAATTGCTAACGGCCACAGAAGGTTTCCTATATCCAATGTTGTACGACTGAATGGGATGTCCCGCCCGAAAATATAGGCGAAGTAGGGCAACAGGAAAACGCCCATCAAGATGAAGGAAGCAAGAAAGACTCTTGTCATCTTGAAAATACATTCTTTTTTAGAATACGTCATAAAAATAGTTTAAAATGAGACAAAATTAGGATGTATCTTATCTGCTTACGTGCGAGCCTATAGTTTCCATTATCCGCATATCGGTAAATTTCTTTCTGTATGGATCGAACTTCTGCATTTTTACAGCATTAGGACTAATATCCCATGTTTGCCTTTGCTCTTTGCGGACAAAAGATAGTCTATGCTGCTGTTGACAACTATCTTTTCTAACGATATCGTAATTGCACATATCATCCCGCTGGCATATAGAGTCTGTTCTAAAGGCTATGCTGTCTTGCTTGACCGTTGTACTGTCCACGCAGTTTTGGCCAGCAGCAAAACAAGGTACAATCAACAGGACGATTACTCCCAGAGATTTCTTTGGAGCAGCAAGCATCACAAAAGCGAGTCTCCAGATTTTCATTGTTTTCATTTCTATCATCTTTTTCTGTTGTTAATGTTTCTGCTTTTATAAACGCTGTAAAGCGCGAAATCCTGCATCGCAGGGCGTTAAACTTTGCTAATCGTAGGGCATAAAAGAAGCATGACCATCCACTTTATCTATTCTCTGACTATTATTCCTTGAAACTTCCTACATTTCGAGGTCTTTGAATGAGATAGCGAACGCCATTTCTTTAACCCACAAATTAGTTGGAAACCGCATCATTGCGAAATCCGTTTGCAAAGATAGTACAAAATATTGAGAATGGTGCAGCTTTCTTGGCTAAAGTTAGACAAAAAGTTAATAATAGGCTTCACTTTTTTATGAATATCACAAATTGATAACAAAATTAATATATTTTCTTCACTTTTAAGTGAATTATAAGAAAAAAGTTGTATCTTTGCACCGACCAAATGACAATGAGCAATGAAGACGATTAATTTGAAGACCATCGAGCAGAACGGCAGCATTACAATTGAGAAGAACATGATAGTGGGAATAGACAACAAAGTATTTGAGATATGATTACTAATCCGTTATTTCGCGAGTGTCTGGCAAACGTCTCAGATGAGACCCGTGCCGAGTTCAATCTCTCGTTTGAGATTGCAGACCGCATTGATACCTTGCTGAAGAAGAAAGGTATCACACAGAAGGAGTTGGCCGCAAAGATGGGTAAGCGGGAGTCGGAAATCTCTAAATGGCTCACTGGTCGGCATAACTTCACGACTAAAACCCTTGCAGGTATATCGCTGGCCCTCGGCGAACCAATCATTAGTGTGCCAGCATAAACCACTGTATTGCTTCGTTTTTCCCCGAAAAGCCTTTGTCTATGCACTTTGTTGCGTTAATCTTCGTAAATTGCTTGTTCGTTACAAGTTTTTTTTCGTAACTTTGCCGCCAATATGGATGAAACAAAGCGCATACAAGAAGAGGCACCGCAGACGGAACGGCTGGTGCTACGCACCGAGGGGCTGGTCAAGATCTATGGCCGCCGCACGGTGGTGAACGACGTGTCGTTCGATGTGAAGCAGGGCGAGATCGTGGGACTGTTGGGTCCCAACGGCGCCGGCAAGACCACCTCGTTCTATATGACCACGGGGCTGATAGTGCCCAACGGCGGACATATCTACCTGGGCGACGAAGAGGTGACCGACTATCCCGTCTATAAGCGGGCTCGGGCCGGCATCGGATACCTGGCCCAGGAGGCCTCGGTGTTCCGCAAGATGTCGGTAGAGGACAACATATTGAGCGTGCTCGAAATGACCGGCAAGCCCCGCGACTACCAGCTGGAGAAACTGGAGAGCCTGATCAAGGAGTTCCGCCTTGGCAAGGTGCGCAAGAATCTGGGCGACCGCCTGTCGGGTGGCGAACGCCGCCGCACGGAGATAGCCCGCTGTCTGGCCATTGAGCCGAAGTTCATTATGCTTGACGAGCCCTTTGCCGGTGTCGATCCCATTGCCGTGGAGGACATCCAGCAGATTGTGTGGCAGCTGAAGTATCGCAACATCGGCATCCTGATTACCGACCATAACGTCCACGAGACGCTGAACATCACCGACCGTGCCTACCTGCTCTTCGAGGGGCGCATCCTCTTCAAAGGCTCGCCCGAGGAGCTGGCCGTCAACCCGATAGTGAAGGAGAAATACCTGGGCACCAATTTCGTGCTGCAGAAGAAGAACTTCGAGGAGCTGGCAGAGGCCCGTCGGCGCAAGGAGATGGAGGAAGACATGAACAACCAGTAGGGTAGGCACAGCTGTAAGAATAAACAAAAAATGACTAAACGACGACCGGATATGATGAAGAGATTATGCATGATAGCGATGGCACTGGCTGCTACACTGCAAATGCAGGCGCAGCCGTTGAAAGCCTTCCCGTCGGCCGAGGGTTTTGGCAAGTATGCCTCGGGCGGCCGTGGCGGAAGGGTGGTAGAGGTGACCAACCTCAACGACACGGGCGAAGGCTCGCTGCGGTGGGCACTGACCGAGGCCGGCCGTGAAGATGCCACCATCGTGTTCCGCGTCAGCGGCATCATCGACATCGGCCCCAATCCGCAGCGCAAGGGCGAGAACTCCATACGCGCCAAGCTGAAGAATGTCACCATTGCCGGACAGACAGCCCCCGGCGAGGGCATCCTGCTGCGTGGCGGCAAGCTGAACTTAGGCGGTTCGGAGAACGTCATTATCCGTAACATCCGCTCACGGCTCGGCACGAAGGGCGACCCGACGAAATCGAAGAAAGAGAACTTCATAGAGGGTGGTGCCATCGGCATCGAGAATGCCAGCAACATCATCATCGACCACTGCTGCTTCGGATGGAGCGGCGAGGAGAATATGACCATGTACGACAACCACTATACCACCGTGCAGTGGTGTATCGTGCATGAAGGACTGCACGATGCCGGCCACAAGAAGGGCGTGCGCGGCTACGGTGCGCAGTGGGGCGGCTCGCCGGCCACGTTTCACCATAACCTGCTGATTAGCAACGACAGCCGTTCGCCGCGCATCAACGGTGCCACCAACCCGAAGGTCGATAAGAATGTGTTTCTGGAATACCAGAACAATGTCAACTTCAACTGGGGTCGGCGCAACTCGTGCTATGGCGGCGAGAACGAGGCCGGCGAGGGGAGCAGCCACGAGTGTAACTTTGTGGGCAACTACTATAAGCCCGGTCCGGCCCACGCCGAGGACAATGTGTTCATCGAGCTGTCGGCAGCCCGTAAGGGGAAGACGCTCGCCGGGCCGTCGCTATGGTATATGGCCGGCAACGTGATGGAGGGCACGAAGGCCAAGGACAACTGGCAGCTGGTGAGCAACAAGACGGGCTTCGACATCAGTGCCATGAAGGTAGGTAAGCCGCTGACGAAGCCGGAATATGAGACATATCTTACGCCGGCAGAGCCGGCCAAGGCAGCCTACAAACAGGTACTGCAGCGGGCGGGCACCGTGCGCCGCGATGCCGTGGAGCGTCGCCTCGTGGAGGATGTCAGGAGCGGACAGCCCCGCTATAGCGGACAGACCGCCCACCGCCAGGGCATCATCGACTCGCCGGCCGATGCCGACGGATGGCCGCAGTATGCTGCTGCTCAGGCCGTAGCCGACCGTGACCATGACGGCATGGACGACACGTGGGAGCTTGCGCACCAACTGAACCCCGACGATGCCGCCGACCGTAACCGGGTGTTGACTAAGGAGGGATATACGGCCTTGGAGGTCTATCTGAACAGTTTGATGGGCGAATGAACGGCTATGAGTAATATGCAGAATACCAAGTGGGGCGTGCTATACTGCCCGAAACGGCATAAGGCCAAGTTTCGCGAGCGCATCCAGCAGATTCTGGATGCTCGCGGGGTGGATTACGACTTTGTGCAGAGCGAGAATACCGGCAGCGTGGAGCGGCTGGTGAGCATGCTGATACACAACGGCTATAAGACCATCGTGATAGTCGGCGGCGACTCGGCGCTGAACGATGCCGTCAACTGCCTGATGCGCGAAGAGAAGGCCGTGCGCGATGCGATAGCCCTGGGTGTCATCCCCAATGGCGTGCTGAACGACTTTGCCCGCTACTGGGACTTCAAGGAGAGCAACCCGGAGCAGACCGTAGAATGGCTGGTGAAACGCCGCGTGCGGGCCATCGACTTAGGGTGCCTGCATTATAATAATAAAAAAGGTGAAGCATGTCACCGCTATTTCCTGAACTGTGCCAACGTGGGTCTGATAGCCGACGTGATGAACCTGCGCCGCCAGGCCCGTTCGCTGTTAGGGTCGCGCAAGCTGTCGTTCCTCGTGTCCATCTTCCTGATGATTTTCCACCGCATGGACTATAAGATGCGCATGAAGATTAACGAAGATACCATCGACCGCAAGGTGATGACCATGTGCATAGGCAGCGGGCCGGGCTATGGGCAGACACCCAATGCGGTGCCCTACAACGGCATGCTCGACGTGTCGGTGGTCTGCCAGGCTAAGATGACACAGGTGTTTGCCGGACTGTGGCTGTTGGTCACGGGGCGGTTCCTCAACCATCGCAGCGTGTTCCCCTACCGCACCCGCGAGGTGGTGGTAGAAGATGCCAAGCATGCGCTGGTGGGTGTTGACGGACGGCTGATAGGCAAGCCGGAGGGCAGCTACCGCATCACGGTGGAGCAGGAGGTCATCAACTTCCTGATACCCGATTAGGCGACACGCCGTCCGCTATCCTATCTGCGACACCTGGCGCAGCAGCGGCTCGTCCATAATGCTGATCTTGCGCCCTTCAATGCTGATCAGCCCCTCGTCGGCAAATGCCGACAGCGTGCGGATAGCATTGCTCGTAGTCATATTCGACAGGTTGGCCAGGTCTTCGCGTATCAGGCTGGTTGCCAGCGTCTGCCCGTTATCCTCCGTTCCGTAGTATTCTTTCAGGTGAAGCAGCGCATCGGCCAGCCGACCCCGCAGGTGCTTCTGCGTCAGGCTGACCATGTTCTCGGTGGTAAAGCCCAACAGGTTGGCCAACTGCCGGATGAAGAAGACGGCTATAGTGTTGTTGTGCAGAATGAGATGCTTGATGACCGACAGCGGGATGGCACAGAGCGTGACAGCTTCGACGGCGGCGGCCTCGGTGGTATAGCGGTCGGCAACGAAACCGTCGCTGTAGCCGAAGAATCCCTTCAGCGGAGGCATGTGTACTATCTGCTGACGGCCACCCACGCCCAGCTTGTATATCTTCACACGGCCCTTGAGCAGACAGAACAGATGCTGGGGCTTGTCGCCCTCGTGGTATATGATGTCGTGCTTCTTGTAGTGGCGAATGTCGATGTGGTCGGCGAGCAACTGGCGCTGCTCGTCGGTAAGCGGTGACCAGAGCGTGTCCATCGACTGGGCCGTCTTCAGTATGTCGTCTCTCTTGATAGTTGTCATGTTAAAAGGCACTCTGCTTGCAAAGCGGCTGCAAAAGTACGAAAAAAAGTCCGAAAATCGCTCCGAAAGGTCGTTAATTCTCTTCCACACAAAGAAAATCGCACGTTTTCAAAAAAAATAACGCGAATTATTTTGTCGGTACGCTAAAAATGCTTACTTTTGAAGATGTTTATGAACCCTAAAACAAATTCAAACCTTAAAATAGGAACTATGAGTTATTTACGATTAGAGAAAGCTGTAATGACGAACCTGGAGGAGTCGCTCCGTCGTGAATTGCTGCGAACTAACCGTTCTGGTGCTTATTCCAGCTCTACGTTGGTAGATTGCAACACGCGTAAGTATCACGGTTTGCTCGTTGTTCCCGTGCCCGAGCTTGACGATGAGAACCATGTTCTGCTGTCGTCGCTCGACTGCACGGTCATCCAGCACGGTGCCGAGTTCAACCTCGGACTCCACAAGTATCAGGGAAACAATTACAGCCCGAAGGGTCACAAGTACATCCGCGAGTTTTCTTGTGACGTAGTGCCCACCACGCTCTACCGCGTGGGTGGCGTGTTGTTGAAACGGGAAACCATCTTCCAGGCCTATGAGGACCGCATCCTTATCCGCTACACCCTGGAGGACGCCCACTCTGCCACGACGTTGCGCTTCCGCCCGTTCCTGGCCTTCCGCTCGGTGCGCCAGTTCACGCACGAGAATGCCACCGCCAGCCGTGAATACCACGAGGTGGACAACGGCATCAAGACCTGTATGTATGCCGGCTATCCCGACCTGTACATGCAGTTCAACAAGAAGAACGAGTTCGTGTTCCAGCCCGACTGGTATCGTGGCGTGGAGTACCCGAAGGAACAGGAGCGTGGCTATGCCTCGAACGAGGACCTCTACGTGCCCGGCTACTTCGAGATGAGCATCAAGAAGGGCGAGAGCATCATCTTCGCCGCCTCGACGAAGGAGATTAAGACCTCGACGCTGAAGACGCTGTTCCAGAACGAGATTGACGTGCGCCAGCCGCGCGACAACTTCTACCACTGCCTGGTGGCTGCCGCCCACCAGTTCCACAACCGCCAGCCCAACGACGACCGTTACCTGCTGGCCGGCTATCCGTGGTTCAAGGCGCGTGCGCGCGATACCTTTATAGCATTGCCCGGCCTGACGCTGGCCATCGGCGAGCAGGACTATTTCGAGCTGGTGATGAAGACCGCCGAGAAGGGGCTGCGCGAGTTTATGGCCGACAAACCGCTCAGCGTCAAGCTCTACGAGATAGAGCATCCCGACGTGCCGCTGTGGGCCGTATGGGCCGTACAGCAGTATGCCAAGGATGCCGGTCGCGAGCAGGGCTACAAGATGTATGGCAAGCTGGTGAAGGACATCGTGAAGTATGTCATCGAGGGCGGCAACAGCAACATGCGCCTCGACGACAACGGACTGCTCTATGCCAACGGGCGCGATAAGGCCATCACCTGGATGAACTCTACCGCCAACGGGCGCCCCGTGGTGCCCCGCTCGGGATATATCGTAGAGTTCAATGCCCTGTGGTACAATGCCCTGAAGTTCTGCGCCTCCATGGAGGCCGAGTTTGGCGACAAGAAGCTGGCCGACCAGCTGGAGCAGCGTGCCGAGCTGTGCAAGCAGTCGTTCGTCGATACGTTCATGAACGAGTATGGCTATCTGCTCGACTATGTCGATGGCAACATGATGGACTGGAGCGTCCGCCCGAACATGATCTTCCCCGTGGCTTTCGACTACTCGCCGTTGTCGCAGGACCAGAAGAAGAGCGTGCTCGACATCTGTACCCGCGAATTGCTCACACCCAAGGGACTGCGCTCGCTGTCGCCCAAGAGCGGCGGCTACAACCCCATGTATGTCGGTCCGCAGACACAGCGCGACTATGCCTACCATCAGGGCACCGCATGGCCCTGGCTGGGCGGATTCTACATGGAGGCCTGTCTGAAACTCTACAAGCGCACCCGCCTGTCGTTCATCGAGCGCCAGCTCGTGGGCTACGAAGACGAGATGATGTATCACGCCCTGGGAACCATCAGCGAGCTGTTCGACGGCAACCCGCCGTTCCACGGCCGCGGTGCCATGGCCTTTGCCATGAACGTGGCCGAGATACTGCGTACGCTGAAACTCATGGAGAAATATACTTACCAAAAATAAATAAGGAGGAAACCGTATGAAAGTATTAATGTTTGGATGGGAGTATCCTCCTCACGTGTTCGGTGGACTGGCCACCGCTAACTATGGTATCTCACAGGGTCTGCACGCACAGGGCGACATGGACATCACGCTCTGTCTGCCCAAGCCTTTTGGCGACGAGGACCGCTCGGCAGCCAATATCGTGGCAATGAACTGCGTGCCCATTGCCTGGCGCGACGTGTCGGCCGACTATGTCCGCGAGCGTTGCGGCAACATCATGGATCCCGACCTCTATTTCCGGCTGCGCGACCATCTGTATGCCGACTTCAACTACATGCACGTCAACGACCTGGGTGCCATGGAGTTTGCTGGCGGCTATCCCGGCAACCTGCACGAAGAGATCAACAACTACTCGATCATTGCCGGTGTCGTGGCCCGTACCATGGACTTCGACATCATCCACGCCCACGACTGGCTGACGTTCCCGGCCGGCATCCATGCCAAGCAGGTGAGCGGCAAGCCCCTGTGCATCCATGTGCATGCCACCGACTTCGACCGTTCTCGCGGCAAGGTGAACCCCACGGTCTATTCTATTGAGAAGAACGGTATGGACCATGCCGACTGCATCATGTGTGTGTCGGAGCTGACGCGCCAGACGGTCATCAACCAGTATCATCAGGACCCGCGCAAGTGCTTCACCGTCCACAATGCCGTCTATCCGCTGCCCGAGGAGTATCAGGCCATTCCGCGCCCTGACCACACGGGCAAGGACAAGGTGGTCACCTTCCTCGGACGTATCACCATGCAGAAGGGACCGGAGTATTTCGTCGAGGCTGCCAACATGGTCATCCGCCGCACCAAGAACGTGCGCTTCTGCATGGCTGGTTCAGGCGACATGATGGATGCCATGATTTATCTCGCTGCCGAGCGCGGCATTGCCGACCGCTTCCACTTCCCCGGATTCATGCGCGGCAAGCAGGTCTATGAGTGCCTGAAGGACTCTGATGTCTATGTCATGCCCAGCGTCTCCGAGCCGTTCGGCATATCGCCCCTGGAGGCCATGCAGTGCGGCACGCCGTCGATTATCTCCAAGCAGTCGGGCTGTGCCGAGATCCTGGACAACTGCATCAAGGTGGACTATTGGGACATCCACGCCTTGGCCGATGCCATCTACTCTATCTGTGCCAACGAGTCGCTCTTCCAGTACCTCAAGGAGGAGGGCAAGGCCGAGGTGGACCGCATCACCTGGGAGAAGGTGGGCGCCTGGATAGCCACGCTCTATAAGCGGACATTAGGGTGGGAATAAGCTCTCTCCCGGCCTCCCCGTGGGGAGGAGTAAATAGTAAAGTATAACAGAAAACAACAGACCCGATGCTCCCCGCATGGTCTTCCCCCCTCGGGGGGATAAGAGGGGGGGCTACATTATGAAAACAATTTGTTTATATTTTGAGATACATCAGATTATCCATCTGAAGCGCTATCGTTTCTTCGACATCGGTACCGACCACTACTACTACGATGACTACGAGAACGAGCGCAGCATCACCGACATTGCCAACCGCAGCTACATGCCGGCACTCAACGCCATCAGCGACATGATTCGCGAGCATGGCCAGTATTTCAAGGTGGCCTTCAGCCTCTCCGGCACAGGCATCGAGCAGCTGGAGATGCACGCCCCGCAGGTGCTCGAAAAGCTGCAGGAGCTGAACCAGACCGGTTGCGTGGAGTTCCTGGCCGAGCCGTACTCGCACGGACTGTCGTCGCTGGCCAACGAGGAGACCTTCGCCCTCGACGTGAAGAAGCAGTGCGCCAAGATCGAGGAATACTTCGGCAAGAAGCCGACTGTGGCCCGCAACTCGTCGCTCATCTACAGCGACGACATTGGCGGACAGATTGCCGCCATGGGCTTCAAGGGCATGCTCACCGAGGGTGCCAAGCACGTGCTGGGATGGAAGTCGCCGCACTATGTCTATAACTGCAACATCGCTCCCAACCTGAAGCTGCTGCTGCGCGACGTGGAGCTGAGCGATGACATCTCGCTGCGCTTCAACAACAGCGACTGGGAGGGCTATCCCCTCTTCGCCGATGCCTATATCGACCGCATCGCCCGTCTGCCGGAAGAGGAGCAGATTATCAATATCTTCATGGAACTGTCGGCACTGGGCATCGCCCAGCCGCTCTCGTCGAACATCCTCGACTTCCTGAAGGCACTGCCCGCCTGTGCCAAGGAGAAAGGCATCACCTTCTCGACACCGACGGAAATCTGCATGAAGGTGAAGAGTGTGGGCAACCTTGACGTGCCCGACACCCTCTCGTGGGTGGACGAAGAGCGCGATGTCTCTTGCTGGCTGGGCAACGCCATGCAGCGTGAGGCTTTCAACAAGCTCTACTCCGTGGCCGACCGTCTGCGCATTGCCGACGACCCGCGCATCAATCAGGACTGGGACTACCTGCAGGCCTCCAACAACTTCCGCTTCATGACCACCAAGCCCTCGAACGTAGGACTGGACCGTGGCATCTACAGCGGACCGTTCGATGCCTTCACCAACTATATGAACATCCTCGGCGACTTCATCAACCGCGTCAATGCCCTCTATCCGCAGGAGATTGACAACGAAGAGCTGAACGCCCTGCTCACCACCATCCGCAACCAGGGTGACGAGATAGAGATGAAGGACAAGGAGATAACCCGTCTGAAGGCCCGTCTCTCCAAGTACGAGCCCGCCGACGAGCCGAAGAAGGCTCCTGCCAAGAAGGCTGCCGCCGAGAAGAAGCCCGCTGCCGAGAAGAAGCCCGCTGCCAAGAAGAAGGCTGCCAAGAAGGCTGAGTAAAGCCATAGCCGGCATCCCTTGGTCATCAGGGTAAGCCCATGGGCATACATCTATAATGAATAGGCCGCACGGAAGAAGTCTCTTCTGTGCGGTCTTTTGGACAGCAGACAGACGGCGCAGTGGTGCGTCCGATGCTGTTCGTTGCGCTAATGTTCCAAAAGCGTTCCCGTATGTCAATGACTATTTCAACATCGCAATTTTTTGCTTCGCAGCAAATAATTTGCGGCATTTCTTTTGCTGTTTAACAAATTATTCGTACTTTTGCCGCTGGACACTAATATCGAGACGCGCTATGGCAGAACTATCTACAGAACGGTACATCAATCCCTATACCGACTTCGGCTTCAAGAAGCTGTTCGGCACAGAGATGAACAAAGACCTGCTCATCTCCTTCCTCAATGCGCTGCCCTGCAGCCAGAAGATGGAGATCAAGGACGTGAAGTATCTCAACAGCGAGCATCTGGGCGACGGCTATGGCGACCGCCGCGCCGTCTTTGATGTCTACTGCCAGACGGCCGACGGCGGACGCTTCATCGTGGAGATGCAGAAGGCCGAGCAGGAGTATTTCAAGGACAGGAGCATCTACTACTCCACCTTTGCCATACGCGAGCAGGCACCGAAGGGGCAGAAGTGGAACTACCGGCTGGAGGATGTCTATACCGTAGGCGTGCTGAACTTCACGTTTCCCGGTGAAGAATATCCCGCCGATAAGTTCCTGCACGAGATCAAGCTGAAGGACGTGGAGGACAACCACGTGTTTTACGACAAGCTGACGTTCCTCTATTTAGAGATGCCCAAGTTCAACAAGCGCGAAGACGAACTGGTGACGATGTTCGACAAGTGGATGTACGTCCTTCGCAATCTCTCGCGCCTGTTGGAGCGCCCCAAGGCCCTGCAGGACCGTGTGTTCCAGAAAGTGTTTGAACAGGCGGAGATAGCGCATTATTCGCCCGAGGAGCGCCGCGAATACGAGGCCAGCGTGAAGAACTACTGGGACTACTACAGCACTGTGACTACTGCCGAGAAGAAGGGCGAGGCCAAAGGGCGGGCCGAAGAGCGTATGAAGAACGCACGCAGTTTAAGAGACAACGGTGTACCCATTGACATCATTGCCAAGAGCCTCAACCTCACGGCAGAAGAAATCGCAGCGCTATAATAGCAGCAAAGTAAACATACACATGTGCCGCAGCGGCATCTCCAAATGGCGATGCCGTTGCGGCACATGTGTATATTTATGGGGATAATTGCGTTAATTCTCCTAAATCGCTTTGCCGCGTCGCATAAATTTCGTAACTTTGCCATTGGAAAACATAAAAACGCGATACTTATGAGTAAGCACAAGAGTGGAAAGAGACTGAACAAGAAGCGTCTGGTGGAAATGCTGCAGGCGCTGTTCCAACAGAGTCCGAACGAGACGTTCTCGTTTAAACAGATATTCCAGAAACTGAAGCTGTCAACGCATCCGGCGAAGATGATGGCCGTGGAGACGATGGACGAGATGGCATGGGACGACTACCTGACCAAGGCTGGCGACAATGCCTACAAGCTCAACCAGAAGACGCAGGTGCAGGAGGGCACCTTCATCCGTAAGGCCAACGGCAAGAACTCGTTCCAACCCGACGACGGTGGCAAGCCTATCTTCGTCTCGGAGCGCAACTCGCTGTTTGCCATGAACGGCGACCGCGTGCGTGTAGCCATGATGGCCCGCCGCGAGCGGCATATCAAGGAGGCTATGGTGGTCGAAATCCTGTCGCATAAGGTTGACCAGGCCGTAGGCAAACTGAAGGTAGAGAAAGACTATGCCTTCCTCGTGACTGAAGGCAACATCTTCGTACACGATATCCTCATTCCCAAGAAGAAGCTGAAGGGCGGCAAGGACGGCGAGAAGGCTGTGGTGCGCATCACGCAGTGGCCGTCGAAGGAGTCGAAGAACATTGTCGGCGAGGTCATCGACGTGCTGGGCAAGGAGGGCAACAACGATGTCGAGATGCATGCCATCCTGGCGCAGTACGGCCTGCCGTATAAGTATCCGAAGCATGTCGAGGAGGCCGCCGAGAAGATAGACCCCGGCATCACGCCCGAGGAAATCAAGCGTCGCGAGGATTTTCGTGACGTGTGGACGTGTACCATCGACCCGAAGGATGCCAAGGACTTCGACGACGCGCTCAGCATAAGAAGCGTCCCCCTCCCCCCCTCCCGTAGAGGGGGAACTCTGAAAGCCTCCTCTACGGGGGGAGGTCTGGAGGGGGCAGCTCTATATGAGGTGGGTGTGCATATTGCCGATGTGTCGCACTATGTGAAGGAGGGCTCGGTGATAGACAAGGAGGCCGTGAAGCGCGCCACCAGCGTCTATCTCGTCGATCGCACCATCCCCATGCTGCCCGAACGCCTCTGCAACTTCATCTGTTCGCTGCGCCCTGACGAGGAGAAGCTGTGCTATAGCGTCATCTTCACCCTCGACAACGAGGCCAATATCAAGGACTACCATATCGCCCATACCGTTATCAAGAGCAACCGCCGCTATGCCTACGAAGAGGTACAGGAGATATTGATGGGTAAAGACGGCGACTATACCGAAGAGCTCCGCACGCTGGACCGTCTGGCCAAGCGTCTGCGCGAACGCCGCTTCAAGGGTGGTGCCGTGAAGTTCGACCGTGAGGAGCTGCACTTCGATGTTGACGAACAGGGAAAACCCACGCGAGCCTACTTCAAGAAGTCGAACGATGCCACCCAGCTCATCGAGGAGTTCATGCTGCTGGCCAACCGCACCGTGGCCGAGCATATCGGCAAGGTGAAATCACAAAGTTCAAAGTCCAAATCTCAGACCTCAAAAAGCAAGACCTTCGTCTATCGTGTTCACGACCAGCCGGACCCCACGAAGCTGGAGACGCTGCGCGAGTTCGTGGTCAAGTTCGGCTATAAGCTGAAGACCGCCGGCACAAAGGGAGCCATCTCTCGTTCGCTCAATGCGCTGATGGACAGCTGTCAGGGCAAGAGGGAGCAGAAGCTCATCGAGACCGTGGCCCTGCGTGCCATGATGAAGGCGAAATACTCTACGCACAACATCGGCCACTACGGACTGGCCTTTGAATACTACACCCACTTCACGTCGCCCATCCGCCGCTATCCCGACACGATGGTTCACCGCCTGCTCACCAAGTACCAGGACGGTGCCCGTTCGGCCAACCAGGAGAAGTATGAGGAGCTGTGCGAGCACTCGTCGGACATGGAACAGGTAGCCCAGCAGGCCGAGCGCGACAGCATCAAGTACAAGGTAGTGGAGTTCATGGGCGACAAGATCGGCAACGAGTACGATGCCCATATCTCTGGCATCCAGTCGTATGGCATCTATTGCGAGATAGACGAGAACCACTGCGAGGGTATGGTGTCTATGCGCGACCTCGACGACGACTACTACGATTTCGACGAGCGCAACTACTGCCTTGTGGGGCGTCGCCATCATCACAAGTACCAGTTGGGCGACCCCATCCGTATCCGTGTGGCCCGTGCCAATCTGGAGAAGCGCCAGCTCGACTTCGTATTGGCAGAAGAGAAGTGATGCCGCCAGCCGCCAGACTGGCAGAAGAACAACAAACTAAAACAACAATAAGCTTATGACAGAGAAAAGTATTTTAGGTGCAGCCCTTATTTCGTTAGGACTGGTGTGCCTGGGCTGGTTTATCAAGGCCGGCATCGACAACTTTGCCGAGAAAGACCGTAAGGTGAGTGTGAAGGGGCTTGCCGAGCAGGAGGTGGAGGCCGACAAGGTGACGTGGCCCATTGTGTCGAAGGAGGTAGGCAACAACCTGCCCGAGTTGTATAACAAGATTGGTGGCACGCAGCAGAAAATCAAGGCGTTCCTTATGCGCAACGGCATCAAGGAGGGCGAGCTGACGGAGAATGCCCCGCAGGTGATGGACCTGCAGGCCCGCGAATATACCGATGCCAACAAGCCCTATCGCTATATCGTCACGTCGGTCATCACCGTCACCAGTCAGGAGGTGCAGAAGATTCGCCGCATCCTGGCCCGTCAGGGCGACCTGCTGAAGGAGGGTGTGGCCATCGTGGACGGTGGCTACGAGAATCCGGTGAAGTATGAGTATGTGTCGTTCAAGGCCATGAAGCCGAAGATGATGCAGGAAGCCATTGAGAATGCCGAGAAGACGGCACAGCAGTTTGCCGAGAACTCCCACTCGCAGCTGAACAAGATTGTAAGTGCCGACCAAGGCCAGTTCTCTATCGAGAACCGCGACGAGAATACCCCCTATATTAAGAAGGTACGCGTGGTGACTACGGTCACATACTCGCTGAAGGACTGAAACACAGGCACTCGCTGAAGGACTGAAATACAAGGGCTTGCTGAACGGCTGAAATACAAGGGCTTACAGAACGATTGAGCGTCAACCCTGCCTGTCCTTGTCAAACAGCCCGCCCCACGGGTAGCTGCCGGGTTTGAGCGTCACCAGTGTTCCGCTGGTGACGCTTCGCATTTGTACCACACCGGGAGCCACCTGCCGTTCTATCTGGAACTCATGCCAGCCGAGGGCGTTGAGCGTAGCCCATGCCGTGGCACCACCCTCGATGATGAGGCTGTCGGGATGGTGACGGCTCACCAGACGGCGCGCCATCTCGGCCATCACCGTGCGCAGGTGGATGGCGACGGCCTTGCCCGTGCGGTGGGTGAAGGGGATGGCGAGGAGAAGATCCTCCCCCGGCCCCTCCCTTGTAAGGAGGGGAGTGGATAGCTGGTTAAACCAGTAGTCGGCGTCTTGCTGGCCGTCATATACCTCGCGGGGCATGGAGGCAATGGGGATGCCGAGGTCAAGGGGACGGCTCTGCGTGCTGCCGCAGAGAATCAGGGTGGAGTGGGGGAGGGAAGGTTTTTCGTCTCTTGCTTCCATTGCTTGTGATGCTGTCATGTCGTCACGCTGACGGCCTCTTGCTTCCATCAGTGCCGCGAAGAGGTCTGCCGCACCGGCAAACAGCGTGTTGCCGTCGTCATAATGGGATACGAGGTGGCAGATGTCGTCCATGGTGGTGGCGTCGGGCATGACGATGCCTTTCTCCGCCGCATCGGGGAAACGCTCGCGCAGTGACGATGTACAGGCCGGAAACTCCGGGTCGTAGCTGAAGGCCGTCTCGTGGATGGGCTTGCCGTCGATGTAGTAGATGCCGTCGCGGATGATGCGCCCCTTCGAGGGATTGGCGGGCATATAGACGGCGCGCCGAAAGCCTGTGGTCTTCATCAGGGCCTCCAGCTCTGCCACGACGTGTCCGCGCAGGGCGGAGTCGGCCTTTTTGTAAATGAGAAATGAAGAATGAGAAATGAGAAATGAGTCGGCTGGCGAAATGAGAAATGAAGAATGAGAAATGAGAAATGATGCGAGGCGGCGTGTCTCGGCAGTGGCTTCCTCCTCCGTCATGGAGCGGGTGTCGGTGGCGATGACAGTGATTGTCGTGTTGCCGACACTATCTGTACAGCCTGCACTATCTGTACAGTCGGCACAGAGCAGGCGCACCTGCTGTCCCTTACTGTAGGCCATGCCAGCTATCTCGGCAGCCCCCGTAATATCATCGGCTATCACCAACATGCGCAGCCCCTCATTTCTCATTTCATCATTTTCATTTCTCATTTCTTTCATTTCTCATTTCTCATTTCTTTCATTTCGGCTCCGCCGATAAATCGCCATCCGTGTGGCATAGTCGATCGAGAGCGTCATGGCCGAGTCGTTGGCGATGCCCTTGCCTGCCACGTCGAAGGCCGTGCCGTGGTCCACCGACACGCGGATGATGGGCAGTCCGAGCGTGATGTTCACACCGCTGGCACTCTCCATCTTGCCCGTCTCTTTGTCCCAGTTGAAGGCGCATACCTTCAGGGGGATGTGACCCTGGTCGTGATACATGGCCACGCAGCCGTCGTACTTGCCGCACTTCGCCTTGGCGAAGATGCTGTCGGGCGGCACCGGTCCCTCTACGTCGAAGCCGCGCTGTTGCAGTTCCTCGATGGCGGGAATAATCTCCTGCGCCTCCTCCCATCCGAACATGCCGTTCTCGCTCGAATGGGGGTTCAGTCCAGCCACGCCGATGTGTGGCCGCTCGATGCCGAACTGTCGGCAGGCATCGTCGATGAGTTCCACACACTCGATGACCCGCTGTTTCTTCACCAGGTCGCAGGCCTTGCGCAATGGCACGTGTGTCGATACATGGATGACGCGGATGTTCTCGTCGGCCAACATCATGGCATATTTCTTCGTATGCGTGAACGTGGCGTATATCTCGGTATGTCCGTCGTAGTGGTGCCCGGCCAGGTTCAGTGCCTCCTTGTTCAGCGGTGCCGTCACGGTGCCGTCCACCTCGTCGGCCATGGCCAGCTCGATGGCCCGCTTGATATACTGGAAGGCGGCATTGCCGCACTGAGCCTGCACCTTGCCGAACTCGAAGGTGGCGGTGTCGATGCACGCGAGGTCGATGACGTCGATGGTGCCGTATTCAAACTTGGCCTCCTTGACGCTCTGGATGGCGTTCACCTGCAGGCTGAGGCCCAGCAGTCTGACGGCTTGCTGCAGGATGGCGGCATCGCCGGTGACGACGGGGCGGCATTTCTCGTAGGTTTCCTTTCTGTTCAGGGCGCGCACGGTGATTTCTGGTCCGATGCCGGCGGGGTCGCCCATGGTGATGGCTAATATGGGTTTCATGTTTTTTCGATGTTTCGATGTTTCGATATTGCGGTATTTCGGTATTGCGGTATTGCGGTATTCCGGTATTGCGGTATTTCGGTATTCCGATGTTCCGAATTAATAAAGCGAATTATAAATATCCCGGGCGTCTTGCTCCGTGACGGGGCGGGGGTTGTTCTTCAGCAGGCGCTGCACCTCCATGGCGGCACGGGCCATGCCATCCACCGCAGTCTGGGGAATGCCCAGTGCCGTGAGCTTGTCGGGAATGCCCACAGAGGCGGCCAACTGGTAGATGAAATCGACTCCGCGCTGGGCGGTCTCTTCATCATTGGCTCCTGGGGTGCAGCCCATGGCGATGGCCACGTCGGCATAGCGTTGGGGACAGGCCTCGGCATTGAATTTCATGACGGAGGGCAACAGGATGGCATTCGACAGTCCGTGGGGGATATGGAACTCGCCGCCCAGCGGATACGACAGCGCATGGACGGCAGCCGTATTCACCGGCCCCAAGCACAGTCCACCATACAGCGAACCAAAGGCCAGGGCCTCGCGGGCCTCAATATATTCCTGTGACGGGCCTTCTGTGGCAGAGCCGCGTCCGTCAGCACTTGACGCCAGTCGGACGGCAGTCTCCAGGTTACGGCTGATGAGGCGTATGCCCTGCAGGGCGTAGATGTCCACCGACGGATGGGCAAACTTGTTGGTGTAGGCCTCTATGCAGTGGGTCAGCGCGTCCATGCCCGTGTCGGCGGTCACCTTGGCAGGCACCGTCCATGTCAGCCGTGGGTCCACATAGGCGGCATCGGCCAGGAGGAATGGCGACACGATGCCCTTCTTCAGGTGGTCGCGCTCGTCTAAGAGAATGGCGTTGGGCGACACCTCGCTGCCCGTGCCGGCCGTCGTGGGCAGACAGGCCAGCCATAGGCCCTTCTGCCGTATGAAGCCCGTGCCGAAGCAGTCTTCCGCCTGCTGGTCTGCGGGTGCAAAGGCTGCTACCAGCTTGGCCACATCGAGCACGCTGCCGCCGCCGATGCCCACCACGCTGTCGGCCCGGAAGCGGCGTGCCTGCTCCACAATGCTGTTGAAGTCGTTCAGCGTCGGTTCGGCGGTGATGTCCTGATACACCTCCATGCTGATGCCTGCCGCCTGCAGGACATCCAGCGTCTCTTCAATGAGCGGGCGGATGGGCGGTGCCGTCAGCACGAAGAGCCGGCGCAGTGCCGTCTTCTGATAGTCTTCTACAAAATTCTTGATGCAGCCCGTGCCGAAGACAATCTTCTGCGGCTGCTGTAGTGTGATAGCTTTCATAATCTTTATAAACTTAGTTTTCCTTATTGTCCTTTTTCCGCTCCTCCAGGTATCCCCAGATGGTCAGCTCCTTGTCGGCCAGCGGTGTCTTGAACAGGAACGAGGCCAGATAGCCCACTACGAGTACGATGAGGTGGCTATAGACCCCCAGCATGTACTTGTGGTGCTGGAAGTTCCAGTCGCCCAGGTCGAGCAGGGTGGCCTTGATGCCGTCGCCGTCGATATCGACCTTCGTGCTGGTCAGTACAGCGTATGCCGTATAGAGCACGGCGGCGGCAATGCCGATGTACAGCCCCTGGCTGTTGGCGCGCCGCGAGAAGAGACCAAGAATAAAAATGCCCACGATGCCTGCCGAGAAGATGGCATAGAGCGAGAACAGCGCGCCGAGCACGCCCTCGCCGCCCCACGAGATGTAGAGGCAGGCCACGGCGATGGCTCCGATGCCTGCGGCGACGACCATCCATCGCCCGAAGTTCAGCTGTTCCTTGTCGGTGGCCTGACGGCGGAAGCGCAGGTAGTAGTCTTGCACGGCGATGGCCGACAGGCAGTTCAGGTCGCTGTCCAGACTTGAGATGGCGGCAGCCGCCAGTGCGGCAATGATGAGTCCTCGGATGCCTACCGGCAACTCATGGGCGATGAAGTAAGGGAAGACCTCGTCGGCCTTGATGCCGTCGGGCAGCACGGGAGCCCCCGTTGCGTGGTAATAGGCAAACAGTGCCGTGCCGATGAACATGAACAGCGCCCAGATGGGTACCGACATCAGCACGCCGATGTAGGCCGCCTTCTTGGCCTCGCGGTCGTTCTTGGCCGCGAGGTATCGCTGTACGATGGTCTGGTCGGTGCCGTATTTCTGCAGGGCATAGAAGATGCCGTTCAGCACCATGACGATAAACGTCAGCTGCGTCAGGTCCCACGCGTAGGGTCCGAACGAAATCTTGTCGTACTCCGACGCGATGCGGAACGTCTCGGCCGGTCCGCCCTCGATGCCGAACAGCAGGATGAGGATGCAGATGATGCCGCCGCCGATGAGCAGGAAGCCCTGCGCCACGTCCATCCACACGATGGCCTCCATGCCGCCGAAGAGCGTCAGGATGATGATGGTCACACCGAGGATGAGCACGATGGCATAGATGTCGAAGTCGAGGAACGTGGCCAATGCCATCGACACGAGGTAGAACACGGTGCCGGCCTTCGAGAAGTGGCCCAGCGTGAAGGCCAGCGACGAGTAGAGCCGTGCGAAGAGTCCGAAGCGCCGCTCGAAGTATTCGTAGGTCGAGAGGCGTATCACCTTGCGGAACAGTGGCACGATGACGCCCACCAGTGCCACCAGTACGATGGGCACCATCAGGCCCTGCACCAGCAGTATCCAGTTGTCGGCATAGGCTGCGCCGGGATAGGCGAGGAATGTCACGCTCGAAATCAGTGTGGCGAAAATCGAGATGCCCACCGCCCAGGCGGGAATCTTGCCGCCGCCGGCAAAATACTGCGACGTGTCCTTCTGCTTATGGGCGAAAAATACGCCCGTGCCTATGGCAGCCAGAATGGACAACAGTACGATGATGTAGTCAATGATATGCATAGTCTTTACTATTGAATGGGCATTTCCTCATTTCTTCATTTACATTTCTCATTCCTTTCATTTCTCATTTCTCATTTGATTTTCTCAATAATGGCCTTTTCTTCTGCGGCAGAAAGTCTTGTCAACGGCATCAGCATCCAGGGCTCGCACAGTCCCTTGGTCTGCATCATCACCTTCAGGGCGGTCAGGCTTTGGCCGAGGGTGCGATCCTTTTGGTAAATCTTGGCAATTTCGTTGGTCTCGTCCTGCAGGCGATTAGCTTCCTGCATGTCGCCCCGCACGGCAGCATCGAACAGCTGGCGGAACATCTCCGGCACGTAGTTACCCGTAGAGGGCACGATGCCGTTGCCACCTAACTCTAACGAGTGAGCCGACTGTGCCGCCCATCCGCAGAAGTAGGCAAAGTCGTCGCGCCCCCGTGCTATCTCGATGCACTGCGCCATGCGCTCCAGGTCGCGCTCCGAGTCCTTCAGTCCCACAATGTTGGGGTGGTCAGCCAGACGGCGGACGACATCGACGGGTATCGACATGTGCGTCGTCGCCAGGATGTTGTACAGCATCAGCGGCCCCGTGATGCAGTCGGCCAGCGTCCGGTAGTATTCGTACATCTGCTCGTCGGTCAGCGCATAATATGTGGGCAGCGTGGCCACGATGACGTCGGCCCCCAGGGCGGTATAGACCTCAGCCTGCCGCACCTGTTCTGTGAAGCAGTTGCCCGTCAGTCCGGCATAGACCAGTATGCGCCCGTTGGCGGCCTTCACCGCCGTCTCCACCATCAGCTGACCGTCCTGCTGGCTCACGCTGTTGCCCTCGCCGGTGGTTCCCATCAGCAGGGGGGCCACCTTGTTGTCGGCAAAAAACTCGATGATTCTCTCCACGGCTTCCACGTCGAGCCGTCCGTCCTGCGTCACGGGGGTCACCATCGGCACCACCACGCCACGATACTTGCTATTGTTCATACGCCCAATTATTATTTTGATTTTTATTTTTTTTATTTCTTATTTTAATAATGACGCTTTTGCGGCGAAATCGTCATCACGCAAGTGCAATCTCTGCAATCGCCAGTAGCCTCTCCACGAAAATTAGTAGCCTCTCCACGATCACCAGGAGCCTCTCCACGAAAATTAGTAGCCTCTCCACGATCACCAGTGGCCTCTCCACGAAAATTACTCATTGCTCCACGAAAATTACTCATTGCTCCATGAAAATTAGTGGCCTCTCCACGAAAATTAGTAGCCTCTCCATGTCCGCCGTGCGTCTTTGTCCTTTGGGTCGGATCTCAAATCCGACATCCGCCCTCCTCATCCGCCCTCCGCCCTCCCCTCGCAAAAAATCCCCGATTTCATCGGGATTTTTCTGCTGTAAATATATATATATTGTGAA